>NZ_JBEVLO010000398.1:0-45638 GCF_040509115.1 Mycobacterium sp.
ACCGTGGCCGTCGCGAATGCGCGAATCCCGCCGACCCGAGGGCCGGCGGGATTCGTCGGAGGGAAGTGGCTCGGGTCAGACGCCCGCGGCCTCGTTCAGCGCGTTCAGCGTGCCGGTGGCGTCGAGATACTCCTGCACCCATCGCTCGATGACGGCCGCGGTCTTCTCGACCTTGGTGAACTGCCCGACCACCTGACCGACGGGGTTGAAGGCGACGTCCACCGTCTCATCGGGGTATTTGTGGGTGGCGGCCACGGCCAGCCCCGACACCATGAACTGCAGTGGCATGCCGAGCGGCTTGGGGTTGTCGGGGTTCTCCCACGCCTCGGTCCAGTCGTTGCGCAGCATGCGGGCCGGCTTGCCGGTGAACGAGCGGCTGCGCACGGTGTCCCGACTACCCGCCTTGGCGTAGGCGGCCTGTTGCACCGGGGTGTTCTCCGCCTCGTCGACCATCAGCCACTGAGAGCCGGTCCACGCGCCCTGGGTTCCGAGCGCAAGCGCCGCGGCGATCTGTTGACCGCTGCCGATGCCGCCTGCGGCAAGTACCGGAACGGGTGCCACCTCCTTGACGACCTGCGGCCACAGCACGCTCGACCCGACCTCACCGCTGTGCCCGCCCGCCTCGCCACCCTGGGCGATGATGATGTCCACGCCCGCGTCCGCGTGCTTGCGCGCCTGACTTGGCGAGCCGCAGAGTGCGGCGACCCTTCGGCCCTCGGCGTGGATGTGTTCGATCATGTCCCTGGGCGGGGTGCCGAGCGCATTGGCGATCAGCGTCATCTTCGGATGCTTGAGCGCGACCTCGACCTGCGGCGTCGCCGTGGCTTCCGTCCATCCGAGCAGCCGGAGGGTGCTCTCGTTGTCCTCCGCGGTGAGCGGGACGCCGTGGTCGGTCAAGATCTTGCGGGCGAAGTCCAGGTGCTCCTGAGGCACCATGTCGGCCAGCATCTTGCCGAGGTCGTCGGCCGACAGGTTGGAGTCCATGCCCTCGTACTTGTTGGGGATGACGATGTCGACGCCGTAGCTGTGGTCGCCGATGTGCTCGTCGATCCAATTCAGTTCGACCTCCAGTTGCTCGGGCGTGAAGCCGACCGCGCCGAGGACGCCGAAGCCGCCGGCCTTGCTCACCGCGACCACCACGTCGCGGCAGTGCGTGAACGCGAAGATCGGAAACTCGATGCCGAGCTGGTCGCAGAGTGGGGTGTGCATGCCTGCTCCTCGAAGTGGAACGAACTAGAACGTGTTCTAGTTTAGCCCCTATTGCCGCCGCGGGGTGGCAGGGGCGCATTCGTCGTGATCCCGCACATCCCGCGGCGGCCGCAACTACCGTCAATCGGCACCAGCCCGCGCTCGCTCGGCCCCGCCGCCGGAGGGTCGCCGAGTCCATCAGGGAACAGCCCGTGACCCATTGGCTAAACCACTCACTCGTCCTCGCGGCGGACTTCCGCGTCGAGGACGTCGGACGCGTGCGCCTTGCGTTGGAACGCCGGGAGGGTGCCCTCGCGGGGCTCGGTGCGCACCACGCGCTGATCTACGAGTCCACCGCCGAGCCCGGTCGGGTCTTGGTGATGATCGCGATCCACGCCCGTGACCCGCTGCTCGAGCTGATTCGGTCGCGCAGCATCTTCGAGTGGTTCGACGCCATGGGCGTGATGGACATCCCGGCCGTGTTCGCGGGCGAGTTGGCCGAACGGGTGGCGACCGGCAACCACCTCAGACCGGCGGCCCCCGAGGTGATGGTGTCGATCGTGACGCCGATCGACGACCTCGCCGTACTCCTGGCCCACGTGCACGACACGGTGGATCGACTCGGTACCGCAGGGGTCCGAACAGTGTTGACGTTCAACGCCTTCGACAACCCCCACGAGGTCATGATGCTCTTGCAGATCGACGAGGAGCAGCATGCGCATAGCTGGCTGAACCACTCCGAGCTAGCCGCCGAATGGCTCGAGACGGCGGGATTCGGCGCGTACCCGCCGGTCTTCGTCGGCAGGTTCCGCGGCACCGTGCGCGTCGACTGAGTGCACGTCGACCGATCTCGAAATCAGCGGGCGACTCCCAGCCTGCGCCACACGCCGCCGCGGCCCTCGGGGGTGGAGCCGACCCTCAGCACCGGCCAGCCGTTGCGCGCGGCCTCGGCGGCCAGCCCCGAACGTGGATTCACCGGCCTCGGGTGACCGACGACCCGCATGAGGGCGGCGTCCTCGTCCCCGTCGGCGTAGAAGTAACTGGACTCGATCGCGACGCCGTTCGTCGCGGCGAATCGTGCGACGGCGTCGGCCTTGCGCGCGCCCCACACGATCGGCCGGACGATTTCACCGGTCAGCCGCCCTGCCTCGTCGACGTCGAAGTGGTTGCAGATCACGTCGTCGATCCCGAGGAACCGCGCGACCGGCTCGGCGTGAATCGTCAGCGCCGACGAACTGAGCACGACGGTGTGCCCACGCTCCTGATGGGCACGGACGACGTGCCGCATCGGCCCGAAGACCCGCGCCTCGATGTGCCGACGGAACAGCAGCTCCCCGAGTTCGTCGAGTTCGGCGATCGAGTCGCCCCGCAGATAACCCGCCGCGCGGACGATGAGTCGCTCGAACTCCATTCGCCCAAGCCGGTACCGCACCGACGCCTCCATCACGCCGAGGACCTCGCCGATCTTGGCCTGCCTGGCGCGGATCCGATGTCCGGCGTGCGCCGTTGCCGTGAAACCCGAGACCAGCGTGCCGTCCAAGTCGAAGAACGCCCCGACGTGCGCACCCCCTGGACCTGCTGCGATCTCCGCGAGGGGGCGCGCGGGCGGCGCGTCGGGATTCATGTCGCTCCTGGTGTGCCTGCTGTGGTAAGCAAAAGGTCTGGTCTTCGTCCGGTCTCCATTGCAGCATCTGAGTGGACCGAACGACCTGTGAGCATTGTTACTGGTGGGTGACACCGCGGTGCTCTGATCCATGGCTGATCGGCGCGATGACTCGTCGATCGGATAGGTTCGACCTCGGCGGTTCATTTCCGCGTGGGGTTCAGTCCGAGCCTCGCCCGGGAGGAATCACGGCGACTCGCGTCCACGGACGCGGTTAAACACGGAAGATGGGCCTTGAACGAACAACGGGAATCGACCGACGGCACACCACCTGCATCGGGTTCGACCTGCGAAGTCAACGAACGATGGAGCGACGGGGTCGTCGTCATCGCCGTCTCCGGCGTGGTCGACATGATCACGGCACCTCAGCTCGAAGAAGCGATCAAGTCCGCGCTCGCGAAGACACCCACCGGCCTCGTGGTCGACCTGTCCGACGTCGAGTTCTTGGCCTCGGCCGGGATGGGCGTCCTCGTCGCAACCCACGACGACGCACCCGATGGCATCGACATCCACCTCGTCGCGGAGGGGCCGGCCACCAGCCGCCCGCTGAAGCTGGTTGGCATCGCCGACATCGTGCCGCTGCACGCCACGCTCGACGAGGCGCTCGCTGCCCTTTCCAGCTAGCCACGCATATTCGGTGGCCCGATCGGGTATCTCCTTGCTTGCCATGATCGATTCAATGTCTGCACCATTCCTGGGCAGGACCGCTGCGTACGCCGACCGCTTCGAGCGCATCGGCGTGATCGCCGACCCGGACTCCGTTGCGCGAGTGCGTGAGGAGTTCGCCTCTTGGCTTGGCGAGTTCTTCGAGTTCGGTGCCAACCGGGCCAGTGACGCCGTACTCGCGATCTACGAGGCGCTCGCCAACACCGCGGAGTTCGCCTACCTCTCCGCGGGTCGGCCCGGCACCGTCGACGTCAAGGCGTCGCACGACCCCGTCGAGTCCTCGCTCACCGTCACCGTCGCGGATCGCGGGCTGTGGCGCACGGCGGCTCCGACTCCGGGAGACCGCAGCCGCGGACGTGGCATCGCACTGATGAAGGCCCTCGCCGACCGCTCGTCGATCCAGACGTCCACCGGCGGCACCCTGGTGCGGCTCTACTGGGCGAGGGTTCACCCAGCAGGGACGTCGCGCCACTAGTCGATCGCCACTAGTCGATCGCGAGGAGGCCCCTGCCGGTCACCAGGGGCATGTCGAGCGTCGTACGAATCCCCGCCGGGGCGACGAGCACGTCGGGAATGGAGTTCACGATCCGGCCCGCGGCCGCCAAGATCGCGGCGTAGTTGTGGTCACCGTTGCGGCTGGTCGGTGACACGTCCATCACGTACGACGGTTCGCCGGTGATCTCGACGCGATACGAGCCGCCCTCCTGTGCGGGCTGCGCCCAGTCGGGCCGAAGATCGCCGCGCAGTCGGGTGACGTGCTCGACCACGATCACCGCGTTGCCGTCGACCAGCCCTTCGATCTGAAAGCGCACGGCCGCAACGGTTCCCTTGGCGATCCGCCCGACCGCGACGTCGAAGTCCTCCGGGGCGGGCTCCTGCTCCACCGAGTCCCTGATTTCGTCGACCTCGATGCCAAGGCCCGCTGCGAGCTGGCGGATCGCCGTACCCCACGCGATGCTCAGCACGCCGGGCTGGAACAGGATCGGGAGATCGCCGATCTGGTTGCCGAATCCCATCACGTCGAACATCACCGTTGCGCCGTCGTAGGTGGCGTAGTCGGCGATCTCCATGGTGCGCACCTGCTGGATGCTCTGACACGTGCCCGCCAGCGCAAACGGCAGCAGGTCGGTGGCGAAGCCAGGATCGACGCCCGTGATGAAGACGCTCGAATCGCCCTCTCGCGCAGCCGCTTCGACGCGGTCGATGTACTTGTCGGGGATCACCTGCCACGGGTACTGCAGGACTCCCGGGGCCGAACCCACCACGTCGATGCCTGCCCCGAGAATCCGGCGGATGTCGGCCATTGCGTCGGGCAGCCGGACGTCGCCCATCGCGCAGTACACGACGCACTCGGGTCGGGCCGCGACGATGGCGTCGAGGTCGTCGATGGCGGTGACGCCCGTGGTGACGTCGAGGCCGGCCAGCTCGCCGGCATCCCTGCCGACCTTGGCCTCCGAGGACACCCAGACGCCGATCAGGTCGAAGCGCTTGTCCTGGATCAACTGCCGCAGCGCCAGGCTGCCGCAGTTGCCGGTGCCGACGAGCGCAACGCGGATCGCCATCTTCTCTCCTCACGACGGGTGGCTAGCAGTATGCGTGCCGAGCCGCGGAATTGGAACAGGTTCTAGTTCGCGAACGGCGTACGGTAGCCTGTCCCGTCATGGGACGCGTTGACGAAAAAGTTGCACTGATCAGCGGCGCGGCACGCGGCATGGGCGCTGCCCACGCTCGGATGCTGGTTGCCGAGGGGGCGAAAGTGGTCATCGGCGACATCCTCGACGACGAGGGCAAGGCACTGGCCGACGAACTGGGTGAGCCCGCTCGCTACGTCCACCTCGACGTCACCGAAGCCGACCAGTGGGATGCCGCGGTGGCCACCGCGGTGACGGAATTCGGCAAGCTCAACGTCTTGGTCAACAACGCGGGCATCGTCGCGCTCGGCAAGATCGGCAGCTTCGACATGGCGAAGTGGCAGAAGGTCATCGACGTCAACCTCACCGGCACGTTCCTCGGCATGCAGGCATCGGTCGAGGCGATGAAGACCGCGGGCGGCGGATCGATCATCAACGTCTCGTCCATCGAGGGGCTGCGCGGCGCACCGATGGTGCATCCCTACGTGGCGACCAAGTGGGCGGTGCGCGGTCTGGCCAAGTCGGCCGCGATCGAATTGGGCAAGTTCAAGATTCGAGTGAACTCGTTGCATCCTGGCTTCATCAAGACTCCGATGACGAAGCACTTTCCCGACGACATGGTGACGGCGCCACTCGGCAGGCCGGGCCAGTCCGACGAGGTGGCCACCTTCGTGGTGTTCCTCGCTAGCGACGAATCGTCGTTCGCGACGGGCAGTGAGTTCGTGGTGGACGGCGGCCTGGTCGCCGACGTGCCCCACAAGGACATGTTCTAGGTTCGGGCTCCGACCGCGGCGATCGCGTCGACGACGGCGGTGGGCGCATCGAGCGCGACGAACGTACTCGCGCCGGGCACCTCGATCATCGTGGCGTTGGGGAACACCGCAGCGAGCCGTCGGCCCAGAGCCGGGGTGAAGCAGCGGTCCTTCGTGCCCCACACGATCGTGACGGGCTTGGTGAAGCGTGGAAGCCGGGTCGCCACGTCGGTGAGATCCATTGCGGCAACGGCGCGCAACAGTGTGGCGAGGTTCGCGGCGATCCGTCGGTCGGTGCTCATGGGTGCGATCCACGACTCCGTCAGGGCATCGTCGCGCTGCACCAGCAGCCCGTAGCCAAGTGGCGAGCGCCGCAGTGCCGCGACCTTCATCAACCTCGACAGCAGGCCGATCGACCTGGGTCCACGCATGGTCGCGAATACGGCGTTGAACGGGAACGGCGGGAACTTCTCGAACGCGTCGCAGTTGGTGAGCACCAGTCGGCCGACGTCGTCTGCATGCGCGTCGATCAGCAGCTGACAGAGCCCGCCACCGGTGTCGTTGCCCACCACCGTGGCGTCGCGCAGGTCCAGCTCGGTGATGAACTCGTGCAGCATCTCGGCGACGGAGTGCGGGCTCAGCGCCGCCGACTCGTCGACGGGAATCCGGTGCGAGCCGAGCGGTAGGTCGGGCAGTACGCAACGAAACCCGTTGCGCGCGAGCTCTTCTGCCACCTTCATCCAGAGTCGGTGATCGACGAGGATGCCGTGCACGAACAGTACCGGCGGATGGATCGAGTCGTCCGGGCCCAACACGCGGTACTGGATCGTCGCGCTTTTCAGCTTTGCCTGCGGCATGTCGGATACCCTCCAGGTCAAGTTACGAACACTCGGTATGAAAGTTACGTGCAGCCTGTATGAAAGTCAACGGTGATTCGCCACCCACCCGCCGAACCCAGGCCGAACGCACGGCGGCGACGCGAGCCCGCCTGCTCGAGGCGGGCAGGCGGCTGTTCGCCACGGCCGGATACGCCGCCGTGTCGACCCAGTCCATCGTCACCGCCGCGGGCGTCACGCGCGGAGCTCTCTATCACCAATTCGGCGACAAGGCAAAGCTTTTCGCCGCAGTCTACGAAGACGTGGAACGTGACCTCGTCGGCGCCATCACCGCCAAGATCGTCGCGGCGGCGCCGACGGATCAGCTGGACGCGATGCGGATCGGGGCCCGACTGTTCCTCGAAGAGTGCTCCGCACCCGACGTGCAGCGGATCGTTCTGATCGACGCACCCGCGGTCCTCGGCTGGGAACGGTGGCGCGAAGTCGGCATGAAGTACGGCCTCGGAGTCATCGAGGCCATGCTGGCCGCAGCGGTGGCCGACGGCGTCATCCCCGACCAGCCACCGCGGGCGACGGCCCACATCCTCCTCGGTGCCCTCGACGAGGCCGCCCTCTTCGTGTCCCGCGCCACCGACGCCGACGAGGCGCTGGCCCAGATGTACGCCGTCTGCGACAGGCTGATCAGCGGCATCGCGGGCAGGTAGCGCCCGCCGGTTGAACGGCAGGCAGAATGAGCTCGAAACCACGAACCAGGAGGGAGTAGCACCATCGCGCCCGAGATGCGCAGAAACGCCGTCCTGGGCATCGTCGTTCTACTCGTGCTGCTACTGGTGAGCGCTGGGGACCTACCAAGGTTCGCCAGGCCCGAGCCACCGGCCCAAGAACTCCAGCTCGCCGACGGCTGGCAACTCGCGTCGGCCCGCGACGTGACTGCAGGCGGCGCGGTGATCTCGACACCCCGATTCGCGACCACTGACTGGCACCAGGTGCGGCGCATGCCCACCACGGTGCTGTCGGCGCTCCAGGACGACGGCACCTACCCGAACCTGTACTACGGCAAGAATCTTCTGGAGGAAGTTCCGCAGGACCTCTGGCAACAGGACTGGTGGTACCGGACGACGTTCGACGCGCCCGCCGGGCACAGCACGTACCAACTGAAGTTTCCCGGCATCAACTACCGCGCCGAGATCTGGCTCAACGGGCACCTCGTCGCCGACGCCAACCAGATCGTCGGCATGTTCGTCGAGCACGACCTCGACGTATCCAAGTGGATCCGCGCCGGGTGGACGAACACGCTGGCGGTCAAGGTCACCCCGGAACGCTCGCTGCAGGACATCAACGGCGTCGAACTCGCGGACAGCTGGTTCGACTGGATCAACTGGAACTACCTCGGTTACCAGGGCCCGGACAAGAACCCCGGCTACGGCAATTCCTACGTCGCCGACCGCAACGCCGGAATCTGGAAGCCCGTCACGTTGCGCATGTCCGGCGCGGTGACCGTCGACAGCGCAACGGTGAACACCGAACTGCCACTGCCGGACACCGACTCCGCCCGGCTCAGCGTCTACGCCACGATCGCCAACCGCACCGCCGACCGCCAGCGGGGCATCCTGCGCGCCACCATCAGCCGGGCAGGCAAACCCGACGTTCTGGTGGACCGCGCCGTCACCCTTGGGCCGGGGGAGCGCCGCGAGGAGGGCTTCACCCCAGACGATTTCGCGGACCTGACCGTCGCGCACCCCGACCTGTGGTGGCCCTACACGATGGGCGACCCCAACCTGTACGACCTCAAGGTGGAGTTTCTCCAATTCGGCAAGCCAGTCGACCAGTACGCCAAGCGGTTCGGCGTGCGCACCATCACGCAGGGCCGCGACGACGATGAGCGCTTCCCGGAACTCGGACTCGGCGGAAGCTTCTACCTGCGGGTCAACGGTCGCGACTTCCTGGTCCGTGGCGCGACCTACACCCCGGACCTGCTGTACACCTACGATCCCGCCCGCGAGGACGCAATCCTCTCCTACGTCCGCGATCTGGGGATGAACATGATCCGGCTGGAGTCCAAGATCCCCACCGAACGATTCGTCGAGGCCGCGGACGAACTCGGCATCCCGCTGATGGTCGGCTGGATGTGTTGCAACCAGTGGGAGAAGTGGCCCCAGTGGGACGATGAGGACAACCGCGTCGCCCGCGACAGCCTACGGTCCCAGATCACCATGCTCAGGTCGCACGCCTCGGCGTTCGTGTGGGCCAACGCCAGCGATGGTCGGCCGCCGGACAAGGTGCGCGAGGACTACCACCAGATTCTGCGAGACCTGCACTGGCAGAACGCCGTCGTCGACACGGTGTCCTCCTACGTGACGGACGCCGAGGGCCGAAGACTTTGGGACGGCATCCAGATGGCCGGTCCCTACACGTGGCGGCCGCCGACCTACTGGTTCAGTGGTGAGTACCGCGCCGCCAGGGGCGCCTCGGCGGAGCAGGGCGACAACGAACACATCCCGCCGTTCGCCAGCCTCAAGGAGTTCATCCCGCCTGAACGCCTGTGGCCGATCAACGACGACTGGTACTTCCACGCGGGTTCCAACCCCGGCAACTCCGCGTTGCGCAGCATCCAACAGGTCATCAACCGGCGTTACGGACCGTCAAGCGGTGCAGAGGAATTCGCGCGCAAGGCGCAGCTCGCGCACTACGAGTCGACGCGGGCGCAGTTCGAGTCCTTCGCCGCGCTGGGCTGGGCAGGCCACAAGATGACGCTCTACTGGATGCTCAACAACCACTGGCCGTCCTTCTTCGGCAACGTCTTCGACTACTACCTGCGACCGGGCGGTGCCTACTTCGGCGCCAAGAAGGGTCTGCGACCCCTATCGGCGGTGTTCGACTCCTACGCGAAGGGAGACCACACCACCGCCGAGGTGACCCTGGTGAACCAGACGCCCTCCGACGTCGAGGACGCCCGCATCCGGGTCCGGGTGTACGACCTGCAGGGCAGGTTGCGCGCCGACGAGACGAGTCCGAGCCTCGACGCGCCGTCGGGCGGCACCGCACCGGCCATGACCCTGGCGCGGGTGGCGCGGGACTCGCGGGTGTTCTTCGTGCGCTGCGAGGTGCTCGATGCGTCGGGCAAAGTCGTCGACGAGAACGTGTACTGGCAGTCGCAGCGCAACGACGACGTCGGCGACCCCAACACGGACTTCGCGTTCGAGCTCACCCAGGCCAGCTGGGCCGACATGACCCCACTGAACTACATGACGCGGGTGCCGCTGGAGGTCACCGCGGAGCGGGCGACCGGCGGTCGGGACGCGACGATCCGGTTGCGCAACCGGTCCCGGCAGATCGCGTTCTTCGAGCGCGCGGAGGTCACCTCGACGCCCGACGGGGACGAGATCCTGCCCATCTCCTACGACGACAACTACGTGACGGTCTTCCCCGGTGAGACCGTCGAGCTGCGCGCCACGGTGCCCGAGGGTTCGCCCACCGCCAACTGGGTGCGGGTCTCCGGGTACAACACCTCGCCGGTGGTCGTGCCCATCTCGTAGCTCCCGCCACGGCGCGACCGCAGCAGCCACCACGCGGTGCCGAGCAGCACGGCCGCGAAGCCGAGCAGGTAGACCGCGGGGATCGCCACGTCCCAGGCGCCGCCCGGCCGGATCGACAACAGCCCCGTCTCCGGCGTATCGCCATCCGTCGAGCCGATCCAGCTCGCGAAGGCGGCCCAGAACGCCCACAGCGCCGCCATCGACCACCGGTCGCCGAGGACGAAGGCGCGGTGCCCGAGATGGGCGAGCAGCGGCACGATCCACACCCAGTGATGGCTCCAGCTGAACGGGGACAGCGCGGCGGTCGCCATCCCCGCGATGGCCAGTCCGAGCACGACGTGACCGCGCCGCCAGGCGAGCGCCGCGAGCGACAGTGCGACGACGGCGAGAGCCCCCACCGCGAGCGTGGTCACCGGGCCCGACTCTTGCAACCGAACGAAGAGGCCTCGCAAGCTGGTGTTGGCCACCGGGTCACTGGATATCCGTGCGACGTCGTTGAAGCCGCCGCCGAACCAGAAGTAGTTGGAGTCCTTGGGCAGCAGCACGAAGCCGACGGCGACGGTCGCGACGAACGTCACCGCTGCGACGATTGCGGGCCGCCGCCTGCCGATCAGCACCAGGAAGACGATGAACAGTGCAGGTGTGAGCTTGACCCCGGCGACCAGGCCGATGCCGATGCCCGCCCAGCGTCGGCCGTCGGAGCCAAGGAGATCGAAGACGACGACCGCCAGGATGATCAGATTGACCTGCCCGAGCTGCAGCGAGAGCCGCACGGGCTCCAGCCAGAGGATCAGACCGGTCAGCAGCGCGGCCAGGCCCCACACTGCGGTTGCCGTGGTCGTGCCGAGTCTGGTCAGCAGTCGGTAGACGACCAGCACGACCAGCGCGACGTTCACGGCCAGCCCCATCAGCTGCGCCGTCGTCGTCGTGACCAACGTCAACGGCAGCGAGCACAGCGCGGCGAACGGCGTGTAGTCGAACAGTAGGGTGTGCGGGTTTCCCGTCAACCCGATCGAGTAGAGATCCTGACCGGCGAGCACCCTCGCCGCCCCGAATCGGTATACCTGCAGATCAACCTGAGCTGCGACGTTCGGCCACCGCAGGTACATCGCGACGTACCCGAGGACGGCCGCGATCAGTACCGCGGGCCCGTAGGACCGCAACCACGCATGGGCCTTCACAGACATCAGCGCGAAGATACGGAACCAAGCTGAACGGTCGCTGACAGCCGGGACGACGGAAACGCGGGGCGGGGCGGCGACGCGGGGCGGCGCCGGGGGAGGATGTCCCAAGTGGCCATCCGAAAGGGGCCATCCGAAAGGGGACATCGATGACCACCACCGACCTACGGTCCGAACTCGCCCGCATCACGGCAGAGGCAGGCTGGGATCGGCGCGTCGACGACCGCGTGGACGTCTACCTGCGCGCTCAGACACGGGTCCGCGTCATCTGGCGTGGCGACGAGGCGATCAGTGGCGGATCGCGCTATCAGGACGACGTCCTTGAGACGTACTCGCGGGATCTGGACACGGTGAAGGGCTGGCTGGCCAGGTAGCGGCCCGCAGCGCAGAGCCGGGTTCATTCGGGTTCATTGCGCTGAGTTCGTCATCCGGCGGCGGGCGCGGTAGGCCTGCACCGCCGACGCCACCACCGGGACCGTCGACAGCACCGCGATCGCGAGCACCATCACGTCGAGATGCCGGTTCACGAGCGGCACGTTGCCAAGGTGGAACCCGACGACTGTCAGGCCGACCCCCCACGCCGCGGCACCCAGCACGTCGTAGGCGAGGAACACCGGGTAGCGCATGCCAGATGCACCCGCGATGACCGGGGTGAACGTCCGCACCACGCCGATGAAGTGTCCGATCACGATCGTCTTGCGTCCGTGCCGCTCGAAGAACTCGTGGGACGACGTGAGGTAGTGCTTCTTGAAGAACCGCGCGTCGTCCTTCTTGAACAGTGCGGGCCCCAGGCGTCGACCGATGACGTAGCCCAGCTGACCGCCTGCGATCGCGGCTGCTGCGGCACACGGCGCAAGCACCCAGACGTCCACCGGCGCAGCCGACTGCGCCGCGAGCAGTCCCGCGGTGAAGAGCAGGGTGTCGCCGGGCAGGAACGGGAACAGCAGCCCGGTCTCGATGAACACGATCAGCATCACACCCGGCAGCACCGCGGATCCGAAGAGACCGCCGTCGCCGAGCCAGTACATGGGGTCCATGACGGCGGGCAACGCGAGGACGGCGGTCGTCACGGCCGCGACCGTAGCCTCGCCACGTTGCGGGAAGGCGAACGGAGACCGACATGCAGCGGGTCAGTAGTGTCTTACCCCGTGAGTGCACGCGCGGGCATCGTCATCACGGGAACCGAGGTCCTCACCGGGCGTGTCCAGGATCGCAACGGTCCGTGGCTCGCGGACCGGTTGCTCGAGCTGGGCGTCGAGCTCGCCCACGTCACGCTGTGCGGTGACCGACCGTCCGACATCGAGGCGCAACTCCGCTTCCTCGCGGCCGAGGGCGTCGACCTGATCATCACCAGCGGAGGTCTCGGGCCCACCGCCGACGACATGACCGTTGCCATGGTCGCGAAGTTCACCGAGCGGGAGCTGGTGCTGGACGCCGCACTGGAGGACACCATCGCGGGCATCCTCAAGCGACTGATGCAACGACGATCCCTGGCCACCGGCGAGGTGGACTTCGAAGCCGTCATGGCCGCGAACCGGAAGCAGGCGATGGTGCCTGCGGGCGCCGAGATTCTGGGCCCCGTCGGCACGGCGCCGGGCGTGGTGGTGCCGGGCACGCCGACCGTCGTCGTATTGCCCGGGCCCCCGCGCGAGCTACAACCCATGTGGGACAAGGCAATTCGTACTTCTGGCGTCCAGGACGCCATCGCGGGCCGCACCGAATACCTGCAGAACACCCTCCGCATGTTCGGGCTACCCGAATCGGGTCTTGCCGAGACGCTGCGCGACGGCGAGAACTCCATCCCCGACTTCGGGCGCCTCGAGATCACCACCTGCCTGCGCCGCGGCGAGCTGGAGATAGTGACGCGCTACGAGCCCGACGCCGCGCCGGTGTACGACCAGCTCGTCGCACTGCTGCGTGAGAAACACCCGCGCGAGCTGTTCTCCACCGACGGTGCGTTGGTGGACGATCAGGTGGCGCAGCTACTGGCGGGTCGGACGATCGCGACGGCCGAATCCTGTACTGCCGGAATGGTCGCGGCGCGGCTCACCGACCGCGCCGGGTCGTCGGACTACGTCGCGGGCGGCGTGGTCAGCTACTCGAACGATGCCAAGGTCGAGTTGCTGGGCGTCGATCCGCAGCTGATTGCCGAGCACGGGGCGGTGTCCGAACCCGTTGCCGAGGCCATGGCCGACGGTGCCATGCAACGGTTCGGCGCCGACACCGCCGTCGCGATCACCGGCATCGCGGGTCCGGGTGGCGGCAGCCCCGAGAAGCCAGTTGGCACGGTCTGTTTCAGCGTCAAGGCACGCACCCGCGACACCGACACCCGCGGCGTCAGGACCGTGACGCGCACGCTGCTGCTACCTGGCAATCGATCCGACGTCCGCGAACGCTCGACCACCGTGGTCATGCACCTTCTCCGGCAGATCCTGGGCCCGTCCGACGAGGCCGACTGACCTCCGATGTTCGTGTCGCCCAACACCGACGATGACACCCGTGGCCCGAAAGGGCGCGATCGGAGTGATCGCCGCTATCGTCATCTCGAGGGGCGCGACGCCGATGCTCGCGATCGACAACCTCCGACCAAGGCAGGCGGTTAGTGAAGATTCTTCTCGACGACCCTGACATGGACGCCCAGTTCGGACGGACGCTGATCGCCGTCGCGGCAGAGGCCGCCGATCTCGGTGAGGCCATGGTGACCGCGGGTCGCACCAAGGCGGGGGACTACGACTCCTGGTACGCCGAATGGTCCGCGACGGCGGAGGTGGCCCAGACGTTGGCGGAGGAGGCGCTGCGCGGTGGCCACGTGGTGAGCGCTCGCAAGGCGTTCCTGCGCGCCTCGGAGTACTGGCGGCAGGCGTTCTTCTTCATCAGACACGACCTGGCCGACGAGCGTCTCCAGCACGCGTGGCGCCAGCATCGGCTGGCGTTCCGGGCGGCGCTGCCCCTGCTCGAATGCCACGCCGTCGCGACGGAGATCCCATTCGACGGGGTGTCCATGACCGGCTACCTCTTCCGGCCCGCCGACGCCGACACCCCGCGGCCAACGGTGTTGGCGCCCTGCGGATTCGACTCGACGGCCGAGGCGGGGTACGTCTCGACCGGCTACATGGCCATGCCGCGCGGCTACAACTTCTTCGTCTTCGAGGGCCCCGGCCAGGGCGGGATGCTGTACGAGCATCGGCGCACCTTCCGCTCCGACTACGAGGCGCCGTTCTCCGCGGCCTTCGAGTGGCTGTTGGGTCAGGACGGGGTGCATCCCCACGCCATCACGGTGATGGGTCGTTCCTTCGGGGGTTACCTGGGGCCTCGGGCGGCGGCCTTCGAGTCGCGCGTCGCCGCGCTCGTCGCCGATCCCGGGCAGTACGACTTCGCCTCGCGCATCGCGGCGGCCATGGGCAAGAGCGTTGGCGTTCCCGATTCCGCGGAGTTTCTGGCGAGGGTGAGGGCGGCGGATGCCGACCTCGACGCTCGACTCCAGGAAACGCTGGACGGCCCGCGCAACGTCGAGTGGTACGGCTCCCGAATGGCGGCGATGGGCGCCGCGACCGTCGGGGACTTCGTCCGCAAGCAGCTGGAGTTCTCGTTGGCCGACGTGGTCACCGACATCAAGTGCCCCACGCTGCTCACCGAGGGCGAGGGGGACTTCGCGGCCCAGGGAGAGGTGCTGTTCGAGCATCTGACCTGCGAGCGTCGCCTCACCACCTTCACCGAGGCCGAGGGTGGCGGCGGCCACTGCGAGGGGTTGGGCAGCACCCTGTTCGAGGGTTACGCGTTCGACTGGCTCGACCGCATCCTCGGCAGGGCGCAGGCACCGGCCCCCACGCAATGACCGCTGCCGGGCGGGCCTACCGGCGCTCCGTCGAATCGAGGCCGTCCCAGATCCCCATCAGGGTGTCGAGAATCGTCTCGGCGTAGCCGAGTCCGGCGAGATGGCTCTCGCCGGGCAGGTGGTAGAGCTCGGCGTCGGGAAGCCGTGACACGACGTGCACCCCGTGCGCGAAGGGCACGACGTGGTCCTTGTCGCCGTGCCACCACCGCACCGGAACCTTCACCTCATCGAGGCGAAATCCCCAGTCCCTGGCAAACACCACGACGTCGGCGAACGGCGCCGCCATCTGCTTGCGGCTCCCGTTGAGCAAGTCGTCGAGGAACATCGCCTTGAACTCGGGCCTGGCGAGCAGACGACGGTCACTCTCCGGGGACACCCGGCCGTAGAGGTCGATGGCAGGCGACGCGAAGGGTCGGGCCAGCCGGATCAGGCTGGCCATGGCCAGTCGCATCGGCAGCCCGATCACCGGCATTAGCGGTGCCACGGCCGACCCGATCGCCATCGCCCCTCCGCCGATCGCCTCTGGACCGCTGGCGGGTGCGACACCGCCGAGGACTCCGGCGGTCACGACGCGGTCGGGCATCGCCGCGGCGCAGGCCAACGCGTACGGGCCGCCGCCGGAGAGTCCGATGACGGCCATCTGGTCGATCCCGAGAACGTCGGCGATGGTGCGGAGGTCGTCGGCGAAGGCCAGCACGTTCGGGTACTGATACAGGGTCGACGAGCCGATTCCCGGCCGGTCGACGCCGATCAGCCGGACGTGATTGCTCTCGGCGTAGACGCGGGCCTCCACGGGGATCTGCCTGCGGGCGCCAGGGGTGCCGTGCAGCCAGAAGACGGCGCGGCCCTGCGGGTCACCGAATTCGGCGAACCCGATCTGACGGTCGTCCCCGACGGCGACATTGCCCTCCAGCTTGGGACGTGCGATTGGCATGACCATCCGAAGAGTGTCGCATGGGGTTTTGGCGGGGTTGCCACGACGAAACTGCGGGGAGATCGCGAGACAAGCCCTTGTCGCGATCTCCCCGCAGGGGCCTCGTCGCTCAGTGTTCGCCGAAGGCGTGAGCGTCGCGCGGGTTGTTGCGGCTGACCACCAGCGGGTCGGCGGGAGTGAACGGGAAGTTCGGCAGGTCGTCGAGGTGCGTGCCGAACGTCGCGGCGAGCACCTCGCGGGAGTAGGCGCTGGCCGATGCGCGGTAGCCGATGTCGGCGGGGAACGGCTGGTCGAAGAAGATCAGGAAGTGCCAGTCGGGCGCATCGACGACCTCGATGTGGTGTGGGTAGGCGCGGGGGATGAAGTACACGTCGCCCTGCTTCATGTACCAGGTATCAAGCGTGCCGTCGGGATTCATGATCGTCATCCGCGCGGAACCGCTCTTCACGTAACCCATTTCGGCGGTCACGGGATGCCAGTGCGGTTCCCGCATGCCGTCCTCGCGGACGCGCAGCGAGTACATCGACAGGTCCTTGAGGGCCGGCCAGAACTGGTCCCTGGCGAACCGCGCGTTGCCGACGACGTAGTTCAGCGGCGGCTCCTGGGCCTCGATGTCGAACTTGTGCGGGTCACCGAAGCGGGCGGCGGCGGGAACCTGCGCATCGCCGACGCGGGCGGCAAGCGCGTGGTCGGTGCCGTCGCGACGGATCGAGGCGAAGTCGGCGGCGGGCAGGTCGTAGGTGTTGCCGAGTACCGCGTTGGTGAAGGCGCCGAAGGTGGCGCCGAAACCGAAGTCCTCTGGCCGCTCGTTGCGGAACACGACGATGAACTCGGCGGGCTCGGTACCGACGTTCTCGATGTGGTGCAGCGACCCGGAGTCGATGTGGAACATCTGGCCTGCGCTGATGGTGAACGTCGAGAACTTGCTTCCGTTGTCGAGCACCGACACCAGGCTGGTGCCCGAGACGCAGTAGGTCAGCTCGTTGGCGTTGGCGTGCCAGTGCGGAGTCCGCATCGCCCCGGGGTTGATGACCAGACGCTTGATCGACATGCCGTTCAGGATGGGCAGCTGATCGGCCGTCACCCGGTGGATCGATCCGAGATCGGACTCCTCGACCACCTCGCCGTGAAGGAGCGAGAGGGTGTGGCTGCTGCGGGTCGGTGAGAGTGTCATTTTCTTTCCCTTCGGTCGGTGCTTTCGCCGGAGCATCTCGGCGCTCGCCTGCCATGAACTCTCGTCGTCGGGGGCTTCGATGTCGTCAGTGCTGACGTGCATCTCGCGGTCACGCAAGCGCGACGCGGCAATGCCCGCTAGCCGGTATTGACCGGCGACAGCCCGTGGCTACCTGCACGACGCCCCACCGAATGCAACAATCTCCCCGATGAGTGACGTACGCGTGGTCGTCGCCGATGACGACGTCCTTCTCCGTGAGGGTTTGGCCAGCCTGCTCGACCGATCGGGGTTCGACGTGGTCGGGCAGGCCGGCGACGCCGGCGCGCTGCTCGACCTCGTTGGCGAGCTGCGACCGGCTCTGGTGCTGACCGACATTCGGATGCCCCCCTCGCATGACACGGAGGGCCTCGACGCGGCGAAGGCGATCAGGGAGCAGTGGCCGGAGGTCGCCATCCTCGTGCTGTCCGCCCACGTCGACGTCGAACACGCGATGGAATTGTTGGCCGGGGGTCGGGCCATCGGCTATCTGCTCAAGAGCCGGATCACCGACGTCAACGACTTCGTCGAGACCGTGGGGCGGATCGCCAACGGGGCATCGGTGGTCGACCCGGCACTGGTTCAGGAGTTGGTGACGGCGCGACGCCGCGAAGACCCGCTCGACGCGCTGAGCACCCGGGAGCGCGAAGTTCTCACCCTGATGGCGGAGGGCCTGTCGAACTCGGGCATCGCGGGCCGCATCTGGGTCACCGAGGGCACCGTCGAGAAGCACGTCCGCAGCATCCTGACCAAGCTGAATCTGCCCGAGACGCACGACGAGCACCGGCGGGTGCGCGCGGTGATCATGTATCTCGACTCGCTCTGAGCGCCTGCTACCCGTTCGCGTCGACGAGACGGCGAATGGCCGCGGGTGACAACGCGAACTTCGCCAGGAATCCGAGGGCCGGGCTGGCCGCGATCATCTCCGCGTAGTCCTGCTCGGAGTGCGTCGAGATGAGGATCACCGACGGTCCCGACACGTCCGCCTCGTGCAACCGCTCGACGACGTCGAAGCCGCTTTCACCGTCGAGTTCGAGGTCGACCAGGGTGACGTCGGGATGCAGTTCGGCGTACTGGCTCAGGGCCTCGTCGGCGCTGCACGCCACGCCGACGACGTCGATCCCGGCGCGCTCCAGCATGTCGGTCGCGGCAGCGCGGAAGGCGGCGCTGTCGTCGACGATCAGACAGCGCATGTCACGCCTTCGGAGAACCTCATGAACCGAGTTTCACAGAACGCCGTCGTGCGAGCATTGCTGCTAGCGGGAATCTTCTGACCGAACCGCATAGCATCCGGTGCGATGACTGAGCGAGCATCGTCCTCGGCGGACGCACGACCAGGCTGGTTCACGCGGTTTCGCGGCCGTCTGCTGACGATGTTCCTGCGACCCACGTCGCGTCCGCTCGGCTGGGGGATCGTGGTGGCGGTCGGCCTCATCGGCTTGGAGACGCTGGTCGTGCTCTACCTCACCCGGGTGGCCCCCGAGAACGCGTTCGGGGCGATCTTCCTGCTCGGCGTGCTGGTGGTCTCGGCGGGCTGGAACTCCGTGCTGGCCGTGTCCACGTCGATCGTCAGCGCCCTGGTGTACCTCTCGTTCCACCTCGACGGAGTAGCGGCCGCTGTGTCGGTGTTCCTGCCGATCGCGCTTCTCGCCAACGTGCTGGCGGGGCAGGCCCGGCTGCGCGCTGCCGAGGCCGAGGAGCGTCGTCACGAGGCCGACGCATTGGCCAGGCAGCAGGCCGCCCTGCGACGGGTGGCGACGCTGGTCGCTCGCGGCGCCGACCCAGACGAGGTGTATCCCGTCTCCGTTGCGGAGCTGTCGAGGGGTCTAGGCGTCGAGCACGTGACGTTGATGCGCTTCGAGCCGGACGACACGACGTGCACGGTACTGGCCGCGCACGACCGACCTGGAAAGACGACATTTGAAGTGGGGCAAAGACTCTCGCTCAAAGGCGACAGCGTCACCGCCCGCATACATCGATCGGGGTCGGTGGCGCGGATCGACGACTACGGGCCGATCGATGGCGAGATCGCCGCCCGGCTGCGCGGCTCGGGGCTGCGCACCGGTGTCGGTGCCCCACTCACCGTCGACGGTCGGCCGCGCGGGGCGCTGATCGTCGGTTCGGTCCGCCAAGAACCGATGCCGCAGGGGACCGAGGAACGCGTCTGCGACTTCGCCGACTTGGTCGCCACCGCGATTGCCAACGCCGAGACCCGGGCCGAGCTCACGGCGTCGAGGGCCCGCATCGTGGCGGCTAGCGACCAGGCCCGGCGGCGTTTCGAGCGCGATCTGCACGACGGCGCCCAGCAGCGCATCGTCGCCCTGGGGCTGGGGCTTCGCACCGTCGAGGCATCGGTGCCCGAGGAGAACCAGACGGTCCGCCAGCAGCTGGACAACGTGATCAACGGGCTCGCCGATCTGTACACCAACCTGCAGGAGTTGTCCCGGGGCATCCATCCGGCAATCCTGTCGAAGGGTGGTCTCGGCCCCGCGTTGCGCGCACTGGCGCGACGGTCGGTGGTGCCGGTCAGCGTCGACGTGGACGTCGAGCGCCGACTTCCCGAGTCGGTCGAGGTCGCCGCGTACTACGTGGTCGCCGAAGCCCTCACGAACGCCGCGAAGCACGCGAAGGCCTCGGGTGTCTCCATCCGGGTCGGACTGGCCGCCGACGTACTGCGGATCGAGGTTGCCGACGACGGCGTCGGCGGAGCGACGTCGGTGGGCGGAGGATCTGGCATCGTCGGGCTCAGGGACCGGGTCGAGGCCCTGTCGGGACGACTCGACGTGTCCAGTCCGGTGGGCGAGGGGACGACGCTGATCGCGAGCATCCCGCACGCCGCAGAGGCGTCCGCCGCGGTGCCGGACTGACTACCCGACCCAGCCAGGGGGAACCCGATCCGACCAGGGCATGGCCACTTCGAGCTGGGCAGCGAGCTGAAGCAGCACGGTCTCGTCGGGCGCCATCAGCTGCACCCCGATCGGCAGGCCCGTCGACGTCACTCCCAGCGGCAGCGAAATGGCCGCCCAACCAGTGACGTTCGCCATCGTGGTCCATCCGGTCGTTGCGAACTCGACGTCGAAGAAGGCCCTGGTGGTGCCGCGCGGCTGATTCAGCAGTCCGTACGGCGGCGGGGGAGTCAGCAGCGTCGGCACCAGCAGGACGTCGTGGCCGGCCATCCCCTCGGCGAAGCGGCGGGTCTGGGCGTGCACGGCGCCGATCGCCTCCGCATAGGCCAAGCCGGTGGTGGTGAATCCCTCCCGCATCATCACCCAGCTGCTCGGCTCGAAGTCGTCCTCGACGGGCTCGCGGCCAAGGACCTGCTTGCCGAGGGCGTGCAGTTCGGCGTTGCTGACCGTGTGCAGGACGGCGATGGCGTCGGCGACGGCATCCTGGTCGAAGCTCGGGGCGCCGGCGTCGACGTGATGCCCCAGCTCGGCCAGCGCACGTGCCACCGACTCGACGGCGGCGACGACCTCGGGATGCGTCGCGCTGCCGGGAAACGGCGAGTCGGTCGTCGTCAGAACTCGTTGCGCCGCAGCAGGTGCGACGATTGCATCGAGGAAGGGCACGGCGGGCGCCGGAACCGAGTACGGGTCACCGACCGCGCCGCCTGCGATGACGTCGAGGAGGGCGGCGCTGTCGCGGACGGTGCGCGTCAGCGCGTGGCCGTTGACCAGACCCTCCATGCCCTGGCCTGCGCCGGGCGCGAAGGAGCTGCGGCCCCGGCGAGGCTTCAACCCGACGAGTCCACAGCACGACGCGGGCACTCGGATCGAGCCGGTGCCGTCGCCGCCGGACGCGGCGGGCACCACACCCGCCGCCACCGCGGCCGCCGAGCCGCCGCTGGATCCGCCCGGCGTGACGTCGGGCCCCCACGGGTTGACCGTCTTGCCGAAGAGGAGCGGTTCGGTGGTGCAGTGGTTGCCCCATTCGGGGGTGTTGGTCTTGCCGAACACCACCAGCCCCGAAGCGAGGTAGCGCTCGACGATCCACGCCGTGTGGGACGCCACGTGTCCGCGCAGGGCCCTTGACCCCATCGCCTCAGGGGTTCCCGCCAGCGACGCGCCGAGATCCTTCAGCAGGAACGGAACCCCGGCCAGCGGACCTGCGTCACCGGTGCGTAGCTCCCCGGAGTCGTCGAGTGCCCTGGCCTGCTCGCGACCGCGGTCGAACAGATCGGTGACGACCGCGTTGAGTTCACGCGTGGACTCGAGGCGTTCGATGGCCGCGTCGAGCAACTCGACGGCGGTCAGCTCGCCCGTCGCGGCGAGTGCCGCCTGCCCGATCGCATCGACGGTAGCCAGCTCGCGTGCGTGTTGTGAGTCCATTGGGCGGATCCTGAACGCTGGCATCCGATTCGGCAACTCGACCGCTTCACGTGGTCTCGTCGACGGTCTCCCGCACCCCGTCCGTAGCGAACGTTCACTCCCCTCACGGGACGGTGCGCCAGAGGCCGGGGCTCCGGTGGACCGTCAGTCGGATCTGCCGCGCCGCCGCTCGCCGCGGCTGGCGGCGTTGGTGAGTGCCAAGGCGATCAACACGTCGACGGTGGTGATGGTCAACCCGGTGTAGTACATCCACTTGATCGTCGGATCTGGTTGTGCCGCAAAGAAGACAGCGAGGAAGATCGGTCCGACGATGCCGCACACGAACACGAACGACTGAACCTTGAGGTAGCGCAAGAACGTCTCCACCTGGAAGCCCTCCGTCCGCCGGTCGCGTCCAGCATATTGTGAGGGGCGCCGCACCACGGCGGTGAAGGGGATCGACGGCGATTGGCGGTAACCACCCGTGAAACTGGACCTGCTGAGTCCCAGCGTCGAGATCGGACTGGTGACCACCAACCTGCAGGCGATGGTCGAGTTCTACGAGGGCTTCCTCGGATTGGAGCCCCAGGGCGAGATCGAGTTCGCCGACGGTTCGCAACGCCGGTACGCGCTGGGAGGCAGCGTCGTCAAACTCGTCACGTACACGTCCGCGCCGCCGCTGCCAGCCGCGCCAGGGGGCGGCCGGGCCCGGGCGGGACTCCGCTACTTCACCATCGGAGTGCGCAACCTCCGCGACGTCGCCTCCCAGGTGCTGGCCGCAGGCTACGAGGTCGTCGAGCCGCCGACGGAGTTCGCGCCGGTGCCCGGGATGGGATGGATGTTCATCGCCGACCCCGACGGCAATTCGATCGAGCTCTTCGGCACGCTCTGACCCCTCCTCAGGCAGGCACCACGACGACGAGTTCGTTGCCCCGGCGCTCGACGCGCATGCCTGCGCGGCGGGCGAGGGTCGCGACCGCGGCTGCGTCGTCCGGTTCGGCTCTGCTGGCCGCCAACACTCGGGCCAGTCGGCCCTTGTGCGCCTTGTTGAAGTGGCTGACGACGGTGCGACGGCCGTCGGCGTGCTCGGCGACGACGTCGACCTCGACGGCGCCGGGCACCCTGCCGAGGCCGGCGTAGGAACCCGACCGCAGGTCGACGATCAGGTCATCGCCTGCCAGCCGGTGCAGCACCGGCTCCAGGACTGGCCGCCATCTGGCGGCCAGGGTGGGCCTGCCGGGGAGCTTCGACGTCGCCGACAGCCGATAGGCGGGCACCGGGTCGTCGGCCCGCAGCAGCCCGAACAACGCGGAGCCGACGACCAGCCGGGACCGGGCTCGGGAAGCGGACGCGCCGCGCAGGGATTCGATGTCGAGCGCGTCGTAGAGCACGCCGGTGTATCGGTCGATGGCGCTCATCGTGGGTGCGGTGAGAAGTGCGGCGTTGCGGTCGATCTCGGCGTCCTGGGCCGGCGAGATGCCAAGGGCGGTGCGGCTGGCGGGACGGTCGGCTGCCAGCGCGACCACGTCGTCGACCAACGCGCCGCGTAGCGCATTGAGTTCGGGAGAGCCGAGAACGTCGAGGTTCAGCGGCGGTCCTTGCCCGCCGGCGCGCTTGGTCTCCGAGGGCGGCAACAGCACGATCACGGCGAAGACGTTAACCGTAGGCGAGCAGCAGCGGCACGTACTGCTCGGCGGAGGTGAGCGAACCGTGGTGTCCGACGAGTGCCGATTCCATCGGTTCCAGCGTCCGCCGCACCATGGCGGCGGTGCCGCGAGCTGCGGCGACCACGTCGCCGATGCGGTCGCGAACGTCGCCGTCGATCCGCGCGCCGAACCAGCCTGCCGCGATGGCCTCGTCCCGCGACACCACCCACGCCCGGTCGCCGAGCCTGGCCCGCCACGCGGCGAGCACGGACGCCGCCGCACCCGGCTCGACGTACACGTGGCGCGCCCGCGCTTCTCCGCCGATGGCCGCGACCCCGTCGCGCAGGGTGGCGTCGTCGTCCACGTCCACCCGGTCCTCGGGTGCGACGGTCACCATGCCGTGATCGGCGACGACCGCGAGCAGGCCGCCCGGAGGCAGGGCTTCGATCACCGACTCGACCAACGTGTCGACCTGCCGTAGTTGCAGGCGCCACGCCAGCGAACCCGGGCCATGGAGGTGACCGAGCAGGTCGAGGTCGCCGTGATAGCCGTAGCAGAACCCGCCGCTCGCGATCGCCCCGGCGACTCCGGCGCCGAGGTCGCCGAGGCCATGGACGCCGACGTAGCGGGCGCCCCTGAGCACCGCCCTCGTCATCCCCGAGCCGGCGAACTGGGCCTTGGAGACGACGCTCACCGCGACGCCAGCCGAGGCCGCCCGCTCGAACGTGGTCGCCATCGGTTGCACGCTCTCCGGTGGCAGCGCATCGCGCAGGTCTTCGCCCTTCGGATGGGGTCGCCACTGAAGGGCGTTGATCACCCCCGCCTCCGGCAACCGGAAGGTGTAGCCCACCATGCCGTGTTCGCCGCTGCGGCAGCCGGTCCCGATCGCTGCGAGCCCGGCCGCCGTGGTCGAGGGGAATCCGACGCTGAGGGACGGGCCGCGCAGTGCGGCCAGAGTGGGGGCGTCGTTGGCGTGGGCGTCGAGCAGCTCGGCGCCGAGGCCGTCGATCAGCAGTACGCAGGCGCCTGCCAGGCCGTCCCGCAGGGAGATCGGGGCTGCGGTCGAGGCCTCGAATCCGGGTGCGCCGAGCGCGGCCAGCACCGAGGGCACCACGTCGGCCAGGTGCGGGAGGCCAGGGTCCGGGCGCGGGAGGTCCACGTCAGCAGAGCCTGCCATACCGCCGTTCGTGGGCTCCGGGGCGCGGTCGGCGCCAGCTGGCGAATACGCTCTCGTCATGTACTCGGGGGTGAGCGGTCCGGTTGTCGCCGCCCTCCTGACGTGCGTGGCACTGACCGGCTGCCACTCCACGGGGTCCGTCGGCACGGGGTCCGTCGGTGCCCCGACTGTCATCCCGGGCGACGCCGTGGCGCCGTTGGGAATCGGCCCTGCGGCGACGGCGGCGACCTTCGCCACCAGCCCCGCCGACACCGACGACGAATTGACGATCGGGCCCGGTGCGGTGGACACCGTCGGCGGCTCGATTCCCGACGGTCAGACCGTCTCGGCGTTCGACGTCGCCAACCCGATCGTTGGATTGCTCGATCCCTTGCTGCTCAAGGCAATTCAGGATGCGACGCAGGCTGCCGCTGCCGATGGAGTCGACGTGCGACTCACCTCGGGGTGGCGGTCGAAGGGTTTCCAGCAGCGGCTTTTCGACGACGCGGTGACGACGTACGGCAGTGTCGACGTTGCCCGGCAGTTCGTGGCGTCGCCCGAGGTGTCGAACCACGTGCTCGGGAGGGCCGTCGACGTAGGCCCGACGGCGGCCGACGAGTGGCTGATGCGCAACGGCGCACGGTTCGGTCTTTGTCAGATCTACGCCAACGAGATCTGGCACTTCGAGCTCGCCGTGGACGGCCAGGGCGTCTGCCCGCCGTTGCGGCCGAATGCCGCGGGCTGACTTCACGTCGCGAACGGGTGACATGCCGCCAATCTGGCTGCGCGGCAACCTGTGATCACACCGTGGCGCGGCCGAGGAGTCAGCCGCTGACGATCGAATCTCCTTGCACGGAGACGGGTTTGGCCTCCAACGGCGTGGTCGCCGGGCCCTGGGCCACGGTTCCGTCGAGGTTGAACTTGCTGCCGTGGCACGGACAGACGATCTTGCCGTCCGTCACCTCGGAGACGTCGCAGCCCTTGTGGGTGCACACCGCGGAGAAACCGCTGAACGTGCCCGCCGTCGGCTGGGTGATGACGGTGTCCCCGACGATCACCCCCGACCCGACGGGTACGTCCGCCGTCGCGACGAGCGCCCCGCTGGGCGCCGCGGAGGCGCCGGAGGTGGCAGGGCCCGCGGCCGGGGTACTCGGGGCGGGGGACTCGGCCTCCGGCTTCTTTCCGTACGTACTGCACGCTGCCACCAGGGCGGCGAGCACGCCGAGTCCGGCGCCGGCGACGACCGTCCTTCGGGGTTGACGAATGTCGGTGATGCGCATGGCAAGATCCTTCGGGCTGTGAGGACGCGGGCCGGCCGTGCGGGGCTGTGCACGGCCGTCCCCGAATTGTGGACCCACATCCGAGCGGGGGAACCGGAATGTGGGAGAAAGCGAGTTGGGTGGATCGACCTAGAGCGTGATGCCGCTGGTTTGGAAGAACCAGAACGACGACGTCAGCCAGATGAAGACCAACCCGAAGAACACCAATCCACCGGCGATCGGGATCACCCAACCTGGCAAACCCCTGCGGGTCAGCAACAACATCTTGGCGACGAACGCCCCGTAGAAGAAGCAGCCGAACAGCGAGTGGAACAGCACCCGGGTGTCCGTCGCCTGGAAGCCGAGGGCGTACAGACAGTGCACCGCGACCGGCACGCTCGCCAGGACGGCGAGCCGCCCCGACCACACGTGCGCCACCGCCATCCAGGACGGCGTCCGCCCGGGAAACAGGCCGTACATGGCGAACGCCGAGGCGAACTGGAACACGGCCAACGCGACCGCCACGGTCGCCACCCACGTCTTCGCCGCCGTGCCACTGGAGAAACCGGCCACGTTGACCGAGAAGAACTGCGGCTCGTGCACCTTGCCGAACACGCCGAGGCCGACGGCCACCAGCGCGCCGACCACGACGGCGACCGCAATGCGGATGCCACCGGTGGTGGCCACCGGCCTCGTCTCAAGCGATGCCATCGTTGCCCGCCCAGGCCGGAGGTGTTGCGACGGGAGCCGCGGTGAAGTCCCATTTCTTCTCGCCGATCCACAGCGTCCCGACCACCGAGGCACCGTCGAGCCTGCCCTCGAGACGGCCGGTGCCGTCCGCGCTCGACAACGACAGCGCGCCGTCCCTGGCGGGGCCCCTCAGCCACGACTCCAAGTCGTATCCGTCACAGGCATAGGCGACGGCCTCGGCACCGTCGACGGCGATCTGAAGCGTGATCGTCCCGGATCGGGTGGGTATGTCGCCCTCGTAGTTCGCCTTCGCGGGGAAGGCAACGGGCGGCGGAGTAGTGGTGGGTGCGGGCGTGTTCGGCGGCGCAGGCGCCGCAAGCGTCGTCGACTGGACGACGGGCGCAGGTGGCGCCGCGTCGTTCTCCTGCGAGACGTTCGCCAACCAGAGCCCGCCACCCAATGCGGCGACCGCTGCCAGTGAAATCAGTGGGCCACGAATCTTGTTCTCTTGCATGAAGAGAGCATGGGCCGGATGCCACCCCCACCGCATGAAGAAAGGGTGGAGGTTGCGTGGAGATCGTCGGCCGGTCCGACCCGATCACTAGCGACGCACAGAAACCAATCGCGACGGGCGACACGGTTCCACGGGCGTGCCGACGGCCGGGACACGCTGCTACCCTGCCAAAGGCCGGTCGCAGGTCACCAACCGCACGGCGGCGGGAACGCAGGCGGCGCGGACCACCCGCGAAACGAGCAAGTCGAGTCACGGAATGAGTGTTGTGCGCACCGGAGAGATCAAGGCCCTATCCGGGTTGCGCATCGTTGCCGCGCTCTGGGTGGTGCTGTTCCACTTCCGGCCGATGCTCGAGACGGCTTCTCCACCCCTCTACGAATCCCTGCAGCCGATCCTCGATTGTGGCGCGCAGGGCGTCGACCTGTTCTTCATCCTCAGCGGCTTCGTGTTGACCTGGAACTACCTGGAGCGGATGGGCGACAAGTTCTCGATCAGGGCGACGATGCACTTCCTGTGGCTCAGGTTGGCCAGGGTGTGGCCGATCTACGTCGTGACCTTGCACCTCGCGGCGCTGTGGATCATCTTCACCCTCAACGTCGGCGACTTCCCGTCGCCGGAGGTCGTCAACCTGAACGCGATCAGCTACCTGAGGCAGCTGCTCATGGTGCAGCTGTGGTTCGAGCCGTTCTTCGACGGCACCAGCTGGGACGGACCCGCCTGGTCGATCAGCGCGGAGTGGCTGGCGTACCTCGTGTTCGGGCTCCTGGTTCTGGTGATCTTCCGGATCGAGCGGGCAACGCGGGCCAGGGGCCTGCTGGTGCTCGCCTTCGCGGCGACGTTGCCGCCGGTGCTTCTGCTGGTCGCCTCGGGGAGCTTCTACACGCCGTGGAGCTGGTTGCCGCGCATCGTGCTGCAGTTCACCGCGGGCGCGTTGGCGTGCGCTGCGGTGCGCAAGCTGCGGCCCACCGACCGCGCCCGGCGCAGGGCCGGCTACGCCTCGGTGGTGTTGATCGCGGTCATCGTCGGCGCGCTGTACTACTTCCACGCCAATCCGCTGCCCACCATCCGCGACGGCTTCGGACTGGTCGACGTGTTGTTCATGCCGCTGGTGGTGGCGCTGGCGATCGGCTCTGGCACGCTGCCTGCGCTGCTGTCGACCCGGTTCCTCGTCTACGGCGGACACGTCTCGTTCGCGTTGTACATGGTGCACGAGATCGTGCACCAGGCGTGGATCTGGGTGATGGCCCAGTACCGGATCGTGCTGGAGCCGAGCATCGCGGCCAAGGCGATCTACGTCGGGCTGATCGCGCTGTCCTTCGTGCTGGCGATCGTGCTGTTCCACCTCGTGGAGGAACCGGCCCGCAAGTGGATGCGCAGAATGGTCGACGATCCGCGCAACCGAGCGGATGTCGCAGCCGGTACCGTCGCTGGCACGGAAGCGGCCGGCGGTGGCGCCGTCGAAGACGTCAGCACGCAAGAGCCGCATCCAAGGATCGACGTCGATCCACCGGTCGCCGATGACGTCGCACCGCCCAACGGGAACCTCGCGCCGCTACACGGCCCGGGGCGCAAGGCGCGCGCTGGCTGAGCGCAGCGGCGCGTGACCTCGGCCTTCGCGGGTCCGACTACTCTTGAGCGCGCCCCAATGAGCAAGGGCGAGAGGCCAGTTGATGATCAAGGACGGGAGAGGTAGTCGTGGGGCGTGTCGTCACGTTGATCATGTCGGCGGCTCTGGTTCTCGCCTTGGCGGTCAACGCGACCCCCGAGCGGGCCGTGATGTACGTCCCCGCGACGGTGGACACCCCCGTGCTCCGCGTCGCGGTGATCGGTGATTCGTACACCAACGGCACGGCCATCGGTGGGCAGGGCAGGAACGCCTGGCCGGTCCGGGCCTGGCAGACGCTGGCGCGTCAGGGAATGTCGGTCACCGGTGACGTGGCGGCCGAGGGCAAGGCGGGCTACGGGGTCCGTGGCGATCAGGGAAGTCTGTTCTACGACCTGACGGCCAGGGCGGTCCGGCCAGACGATGCCGTGGTGGTCTTCTACGGCTCGCGCAACGATCAGGACGTCGACCCTGGCGTGCTGGGGTCGATGGTGCACGATGCGCTGGCGTTGGCGCACACCATGGCGCCGAGGGCGCGGTTGCTGGTGATCGGAACGCCATGGCCCACGGCCGACGTGCCTCCGTCGGTGCTGCGGGTCCGGGACGTGCTCGGGTTCCAGTCGTTCATCGTCGGCGCCACCTTCATCGATCCCATCGCCGCGGGCTGGTTCGTCGACCGGCCGGACCTGATCGGCCCCGACGGCGTGCATCCGACGGACGCCGGCCACGCCTACATGGCGGACCGGATCGCCCCACTGATCGGCGCGGAGCTGCCGCGTCGGGTCTGACGGCCCGCTACTTGGTGCCGAAGATCCGGTCGCCGGCGTCGCCGAGGCCAGGAAGGATGTAGCCGTGTTCGTCGAGCTGCCGGTCGACGGCGGCCGTGTAGATCGGCACGTCGGGATGCGCCTCCCGCATGGCCGCCACGCCTTCGGGACACGTCAGCAGGCAGACGAACTTGATGGACTTCGGGCCGCACTCCTTGAGCCGGTCCACGGCGGCCACCGCGGAGTTGCCGGTAGCGAGCATGGGGTCGACGACCACCACGTCGCGCTCTTGCAACTCGCCGGGCATCTTGAAGTAGTACTCGATTGCGACGAGGGTCTTGGGATCGCGGTATAGCCCGACGTGGCCAACGCGCGCGCCGGGCACCACGCTCAGCATTCCATCGAGGATGCCGGTGCCCGCCCGCAGAATCGAGACGAAGACCAGTTTCTTGCCGTCGATGACCTGACCCGTCATCGCCTCCATGGGGGTATCGATCTCGATGTCGTGCAACGGGATGTCACGAAGCACCTCGTAGGCCATCAGCGCCGAGATCTCGTTGACCAGCCGGCGAAAGCTGTTGGTGGAGGCCTCCTTGCGGCGCAACAGCGTCAACTTGTGCTGTACCAGCGGGTGATCGACGAGATGTACCTCGTGCATGGTCCCTCTCTCTGAAGCCATCCCTAGAACACCGTGCCGTCACTGACGATGACCAATGGCGGCAACCCGCCGCGCAGGCGCTGCGCCAGCGCGCGACCGGCAGCCCACGTGCCCCCTTCGAGGACGCATGCCAACGGCATCCGCACCGCGTCGGTACCGAGAAGAGTCCGCACCATCGGGGCCATCTCGTCGATCAGCGCCACCGTCAGCGCCCGCCACTCGACCACCAGCTCGTCGCCCACCGCCCATGCGCTCCGGACCCATCCGGGGTCGCGCAGCCGCAGCGCACCCGAGTCCAGCAGGAGACCGCCGTTGCGGTACTCCGGCAGCGCGGTCAACGCGTCGAGCCCGCCGACGCGCACGCCGCCCCATTCGAATGGCTCGAGCAGAGAATAGGTGAGCCACTGGGACAGCTTGTGGAACGGCATCCAACCCTGCGTGAGACCGGACCCTGGCACCGCCTCGTGCCGCCAGCAGTCGCCGAGCCGCTCGCTGGTGGAGATCACGTTGTCCGCCAGCCAGATCCCCGACAACGAGGTCAGCAGCACGGACAGGATGTCGTGCGCCGAGATCGCGGAAGGGCGGGGCTGGGGGAGCAGCCGATCGAAGATCCCGCCGGGCCGGCCCAGCGGTCCGAACGTCTCCGGTTGGGCGGTCATCGACTCACCGAGGCGGTGCAGCAGCGCCGCCCGGCCCTCGAGGCCGACCAGGGGATTGTCCGGTCCGTCCTGGAACGCCGCGGTCAGTCTCTCCACCGACACGTCGCGCAGCCCCTGGGCGTCGACTCTCAGCGGAGCGCCAGGATCGCTGGAGAACACCCCGTCCATGAACGCGTTCCACGTAGCGACGCCAAGCCCCTCGGACCTGGCGAAACGCTGACCGCTGGCCGACTCGTCGTAGCTCCAATCCGGGCCCGCACCCGCGTCGAGCAGCACGCTGACCACCGTCAGGTCGATCATTGCGCGGGCCCGCGCCGCCGGGTTGAGAGCCGCCAGCCGCACGTCGAACTCGGCCTTTCGGTCTACTCCGCCCGCCTCGAAGTGCCGCCAGCGACTGTGAAACGGGATGTTCAGATCGGGATAGCGCGACCTCGTCACCTCGACGACCTCGGTCACCGCGAGCTGCAACGACGGTTCGTGCACCTCGAACCACGGCGAGTCACCCGCGCGCGCCCGGGCCAGCAGGAACGCCGCACGTTCCCGGATGGCGGCAGTGCTGCGCAGGACCGCCGCGGCACCATCGCTCCGATCGGTGTCCGGAGCGGGGGAGGTATCCAGGCTCATCCGCCCAACCCGCGGCCCTTCGCCTTCCTGAGCTCCTCGTCGCCGGGCACCGGGCCCGGGGTGAAGTACCCCGCGGCCATCTTGGCGTCGATCTCGACGCGGGCGTCGGCGGGCACCAGATCGTCGGGGATGTTGACCCGCTCGCCGACCTCGATGCCGGAACCCGTGATCGCGTCGTACTTCATGTTGCTCATCGAGACGAGGCGGTGGATCTTGCGGACGCCGAGCCAGTGCAGTACGTCGGGCATCAGCTCTTGAAAGCGCATGTCCTGCACACCTGCCACGCATTCGGTGCGCGCGAAGTACTGATCGGCGGTGTCGCCGCCGACCTGGCGCTTGCGTGCGTTGTAGACCAGGAACTTGGTCACCTCACCCAGCGCGCGGCCCTCCTTGCGGGAGTAGGCGACCAGCCCGACCCCGCCGCGTTGCGCGCCCAGGATGCACTCCTCGATCGCATGCGTGAGATAGGGCCTGCACGTGCAAATGTCGGAGCCGAACACATCGGAGCCGTTGCACTCGTCGTGCACCCGAGCGGTCAGCTCCACCGAGGGATCGGCGAGGTCGCGGCTGTCGCCGAAGACGTACACGGTTTGGCCGCCGATCGGCGGCAGGAACACCTCGAGGTCCGAGCGCGTGACGAGCTCCGGGTACATGCCCCCGGTCTCCTCGAACAGCACCCGGCGAAGATCGGTTTCGCTGCAGTTGAAGCGTTGCGCCACCCCGGGCAGGTACCAGACGGGCTCGATGGCGGCCTTGGTGACCAGCGCGGCACCGCTGGCCAACAGGATGCGGCCGTCGGGAACAAGGCGACCCTTCTGCACCGCCTCGACCACCTCGGGCAGCATCACGTGCGCCTTGGTGACGGCGATGGTCGGACGCATGTCGTGGCCGGCAGCCAACTCCTCGGCGAACACCTCGGCGACCATGGCGCCCCACGGATCGAGGCTGACGATCTTGCCGGGCTCGCTCCACTGCGGATACGGCCCGACGACGTCGGTGGGGGCCGTGTTCGTCAGGTCGGCCCTGTGCTCCCGCGACAGCGCACCCGACGCGACGGCGAGAGCCCGGTAGACGCTGTAGGAGCCGCTGTGCGTGCCGATGACGTTGCGGTTGCCCCGACTGGTGGTGGTGCCGATCACGGGCCCGCGTTCGGTGGCCGTCGGCGCGTCCCAGCGGATCTTCAACGCGCCCACACCACCGCTATGCGAGGTCAGCCGAATGTGGCCAGCCCCGGACTTCGACTTTGCTTGCTCCGGCGCGGCGTGGGGTTCGGTAGTGGGTTCGGCAACCATGGTCGCTCCTGTTTTCGTGGGTCGTGCGCCGGTGACTCCCCAAGGGCAGCAAGCTTAGCGACTCGCCGGAGACGACGCCGCCCGCCGACGCTAGGCCCCGAGCGTGGTCAGACAGAAGGGGTGGCCCGCCGGATCCAGGAACACCCGCCACAGGTCCGGGGCGGGCTGGTGCTCGGCAAGGCGGGCACCTACGGACAGCGCGCGCTCGGCGGCGCGGTCGAGGTCGGTGACGGAGATGTCGAAGTGCATCTGCTGCAGCTGCCCCGGCTGAGGCCAGCTCGGCGCCACATAGCCGTCCACCCGCATCATCGCGAGCGTGTGGGTGCCGTCGGACACCGCCACGATCCGGCCGTCGGGCGTCTCGACGATCCGCTGCATGCCGAGGAGTTCGGCGTAGAAGTCCGCGAGTTCGCCAGGGTCGGAGCAGTCGATGCTGACGGACCCGATGTGCAGCTCCACGGTGCCCTCTGACCCGTCGTCTGCGTTGGTGGTCACGACGACGACCCTGCCATGGGCGTCCGCCGGTGGACCGATACCGCATAGCGACCCCCGTCGTACGGTTCGCGGTCCCAGGTGGCCCATCGGTGCACCAGCTCCAACCCGGCCGCCGCGGCGAGCCGGTCGTACTCGTCGAGCTGCAGCCGGCGGGGGCGGATCGAGAAGCCGGCCACCAGCAAGCCCTCGTCGGCGAGCCGGTCGGAAAGGTGTCGCAGCACCAGCGATTCGCTGCCGGGTTCGAGCATGATCATCACGTTTCCCGCCAGCAGCACGGCGTCGTACGTGTCGTCGAGGTGGGATCCCAGCGCGCTCAGGTCGGCTCGTATCCAGGCGACCTCGGACTCCTTGGCGCGCGCAGCGTCGAGCATTGCGGCGTCCGCGTCGACCCCCACGACCGCATACCCGCGGCGTGCCAACTCGATGGCGACGCGTCCCGTGCCGCACCCGGCGTCGAGCACGCGGTGGCGATCCGACGCCCGCAGCAGCGCGTCGACGAGTTCGGCTTCGCCGTGGACGTCGGCGCCGAACTCTGCGAGCCTGGCCCAGCGCGCGTCGTAGTCGGCGCCGCGAGGCGCATCCGTGTTCTGCCACCTGGTGCCCATTCGCGCCATCATCGCAGACCGCCGTCACGTGTACCGTTGAGTTGCGCGGGCTGATGCGCGGCCCGTGAAACATGGCTCTGGCAAACGACATTCGGCGGGAAGCGGAATTCGGCGATGCGATCGGGTCGCAGACCGGCACCTGCGAAACGCACGACCACGGTGATCGCGGCGGCGACTGCGGCCATCGCCTCCGTCGTGCAGTGCGCGGCGCCGACGACGGTGACTCCGTCCGCCCCGCCCACCTCGACCACGTCGTCGAGGTCCGTGCTGGCCCCGACCAGCACCGGGCCGACCACCACCGGGCCGACCAGCACCACCTCACCTGTGCCAGGCCCCGCCGCCACCGTGAACCCGGTCACCGCCGCAGAACTCGGAGCGACGTGGCGGCCCGGCTGCCCGGTGTCGCCGGAACGCCTGCGCCGCGTCGGGCTGACCTTCCTCGGCTTCGACGGTCGATCGCATCGCGGTGACCTCGTCGTCGACGAGGCCTTGGTGCCGGAGGTCATCGCGATCTTCGAGCAGCTGCACCGGCTGAGGTTTCCCATCGAGAAGATGCGCACCGTCGACGCCTACCCCGGTGCCTCCGACGAAACCTCGATGCGCGACAACAACACCTCGGCGTTCAACTGCAGGCCGCTTCCTGGCAGCGATCGGTGGTCGCTGCACGCGTTGGGCCGGGCGATCGATCTCAACCCCTTGCTCAACCCGTTCGTCGATCGTCGTGGCAGCATCCAGCCGGGCACCGCGGGGCCGTACCTCGATCGCACGCGCACCGACCAGGGGCTGATCCACGCCGACGACCCCGTCGTTCGAGCCTTCACCGACCGCGGCTGGCGGTGGGGCGGGTACTGGCGCACGCCAAAGGACTATCAGCACTTCGAGAAGCGCTGAGACGCCGAGCAGTCCAAAACGGAAACACCCCGCGGACCAGAGGGTCCGCGGGGTGTGTTCCCGTGGGCTGCAGAGAGCTTCTAGGCAGCTCCTAGGTGAGGTCGAACCGGTCGATGTTGACGACCTTGACCCATGCCGCCACGAAGTCCTCGACGAACTTGGCCTGATTGTCGTCCTGGGCGTACACCTCGGCCACGGCACGGAGCACCGAGTTCGAGCCGAACACCAGGTCGTTGGCGGTGGCCGTCCACTTGGGCTCGCCCGTCTTGCGGTCGACGCCGTCGTAGACGTTCTCGCCAGTGGCCGACGACTTCCACTTCGTGTCCATGTCGAGCAGGTTCACGAAGAAGTCGTTGCTCAGGACGCCCGGACGCGTGGTGAACACGCCGTGCTTGGTACCGCCATGATTGGCGCCCAGCGCACGCAATCCGCCGATCAGCGCCGTCAGCTCCGGTGCGGTGAGGTCCAGGAAGTAGGCCTTCTCGACCAACTGCTTCTCAAGGGGTTCCTTCTCACCGGGTCGGACGTAGTTGCGGAACCCGTCGGCCCGCGGCTCCAGCACGGCGAAGGACTCCACGTCGGTCTGCTCCTGCGTGGCGTCGGTACGGCCCGGCGCGAACGGCACCTCGATGTCGAAACCGCCGTCCTTGGCGGCCTTTTCGATCGCGACGGAGCCGGCCAGCACGACCAGGTCGGCCAGCGAGATCTTCTTGCCACCGGATGCCGAGGCATTGAAGTCCTGCTGGATCTTCTCCAACGCGGGCAGCACCCTGGCAAGCTCGGAGGGCTCGTTGACCTCCCAGCTGCGCTGCGGTTCCAGGCGCAGCCGGGCGCCGTTCGCGCCGCCACGCTTGTCGGTACTGCGGAAGCTGGACGCCGCCGCCCACGCGGTCTTGACCAACGTCGGCACCGATAGACCCGAGTCGAGCACCTTGGCCTTGAGCGTGGCGAGATCTTCGGCGTCGACCAGGGCGTGATCGACGGCAGGGACCGGGTCCTGCCACAACTGCGGCTCGGCGATCCACGGACCCAGGTACCGCGTGATCGGGCCGAGATCGCGGTGCAGCAGTTTGTACCAGGCTTTGGCGAACGCCGCGTTCATCTCCTCGGGGTGGTCCAGCCAGCGACGGGTGATCTCGCCGTAGATCGGATCCACGCGCATCGAGAGGTCGGTGACCAGCATCGTGGGCTTGCGCGGCGGGCCGCCGAACGGGTCGGGGATGGTGGCCTCGGCGTCCTTGGCCTCGAACTGCCATGCGCCACCGGGGCTCTTGGTCAGCTCCCACTCGTTGCCGTAGAGGATTTCGAGGTAGCCGTTGCTCCACTGCGTCGGCGTTCCGGTCCACACGACCTCGAGACCGCTGGTGATCGTGTCTCCCGCGTTGCCGGAACCGAAGGGGCACTTCCAGCCGAGGCCCTGCTGCTCGATGGGCGCGCCCTCGGGCTCGGGGCCGACGTTGTCCGCGCTGGCGCCGTGCGTCTTGCCAAGCGTGTGACCGCCGACGATCAGGGCAGCGGTCTCCTCGTCGTTCATCGCCATCCGGCCGAAGGTCTCGCGGATGTCGTGGGCCGCCGCCAGCGGATCCGGCTTGCCTTCTGGGCCTTCGGGATTCACGTAGATCAGGCCCATGGTGGTGGCGCCGAAGGGCTCCCCGAGGGTGCGGTCGCCGTCATTGGTGCCGTTGTAGCGCTTGTCGGTGCCCAGCCAGGTGTCCTCCTGGCCGTAGAGGATCTCTTCCGGTTCCCAGATGTCCGGGCGACCGAAACCGAAGCCGAAGGTCTCGAACCCCGCCGATTCCAGCGCGCAGTTACCCGCGAAGACCAGCAGGTCGGCCCAGGAGATCTTGTTGCCGTACTTCTTCTTGACCGGCCACAGCAGCCTGCGTGCCTTGTCGAGGTTCGCGTTGTCGGGCCAGCTGTTCAGCGGGGCGAAGCGCTGCGAGCCCTGGCCGCCGCCGCCACGGCCGTCGTAGATCCGGTAGGTGCCGGCGGCGTGCCAGCTCATCCGGATGAAGAGTCCGGCGTAGCTGCCGTAGTCGGCGGGCCACCAGTCCTGCGAGTCGGTCATCAGCGCGATGACGTCGGCCTTCAGCGCTTCGGCGTCGAGCTTGGCGAATTCCTTGCCGTAGTCGAACTCGCCGCCGAGCGGGTTGCCCTTGGCAGGCTGCTTGTGCAGCACCGAGACGTCGACCTGCTCCGGCCACCAGTCTTGGTTGGTCAGCGGCGCGTGACCCTTCGGGTGCGGAGAGTCGATTGCCGGATTCTCCGACTCGCTGCCGTTCTCCGGTGTGGTATCGGGCTTGGGGGGGCGGGCGTCGGACGTATCAGAGGACACGAACATTCCTTTCATCATGTGGGTGATGGGGCTGCGATCTCGGGTGTGATCAGGAACTTCGAGCGGTTCGAGCAGTGGAGCAATCAGGGCAGGAGCCCCAATAGATGACCTCGGCCTCGTCGATCGAGAATCCGTCGAGAACGCCGTCCTCGTCGAACGGCGTCAGGCAGGGCGCCTCACCGACCGCACAGTCGACGTCGGCGATCACACCGCACGTCCGGCATACGACGTGGTGGTGGTTGTCGCCGACACGCGACTCATAACGGGCGACTGAGCCGGATGGCTGGATCCGGCGCACCAGCCCGACGGCGGTCAGCGCTGCCAGGACGTCGTACACGGTCTGCCGAGAAACCTCTGGTAGGCCGGTGCGCACCGAGTCGAAGATGGTCTCCGTGTCGGCATGCGGATGGTCGTAAACGGCCTCCAGAACGGCGACCCTTGGCCGAGTCACGCGGAGGTCCGCCAGCCTCAGCTGGTCCGCGTAGTCCGACGACGAGGTCACCGGTCCACTATGCCGCCCTTTTCTGGAATCAGTCAAGACTTGGTGGCGCCATCGGCGCGTCGGACCGCCTCAGCCACCTCCGATCGTCGCGAGGTTCCGATGGCCAGCTCTACCGCGGCGTCCGAAGCTCTTGACGGCCAAGCAAATTAGCTCAATCGCCGAATTGGCGACCCGGTCGGTGTGTCGAGCGCGCTAACATTGTCGCGTGACGCTCCGGGACGTGAACGTCGAATACGGATTCGACGACCCCGACGACGGGTGGTTCGGCTGGGCGCAGCCCGTGGACCTACACCCTTCCCTCGTCGACCCCTCCCTCGTCGACCCCTCCCTCGTCGACCCCTCCCTCGTCGAAGCGTCCACCGTCGAAGCATCCGGCAGTGCCGAGTACGACGCCCAGGCGCAGTCCGCAGTCCCGGCGTACGACCCGATGCCGGTCTATGAGACCGCGGCGCCAAGCTACGAGACCCCGCCCGTCTACGAGCCGGCGGCGCTGCCCGACGAAACGGCGGCTCCCGACGCCGAGTACCTGCCTCCCGACGAGGCCGCCGACACCGACAGGTGGCACGTCCGCGACCTCGAGACCGCGATGGCCGCTCATACCCCCGCCGTCGCGGCGTTGACGACCCGGGCGCCTGCCAACGGGCGTGCCGGTACGCCGTCGAGCACGTGGGAATCCCGGTTGTCGCAGAGCGGCGCATGGGACTTCAAGGTCTCCGACCCGCATCCGGGCAACCGCTCCAAACTCGTCCTGATCACTTTGATCGCCGTCGCGGTGATCGGCGCAGTCGTGGCGCTAGTGGTGTTCCTGACTGGGGACTCCGCATCGGACCAGGACGCTCCACGCGTCGCGCCGAGCGGACCGACCGCCGAGCCGGTCCAGCCCACGCCCAAGCCTGTTCCGTCGGCCTCGAGTCGCGCTCCGGCGCCCCCGCCAGCGCCGGCGCCCCCTCCGCTGCCTCCGCCTCCTCCGCCGCCATCGGCCGAGCAGGTGTCTCCACCCGTCACCCGGCAGTACTCACCGCCGCAGCGGCAGTACACCCCGGAGGTGCCGAAGAAGCCCGAGATCGGCGTGACGCGGACCCCGACCACGCGGGCTCCGATGAGTGCGACGCCGCCGCCACCCCCGCGGCCGGACCGCAACTCCGCGACCCCCGGCGATTCGCCGAAGGGCGGCGGCTGGGGCTGGTGACGCCTTGATGCGTCGCCGTTGGCGCCGCACCTCCCTCGACATGAAGGGTTCCAACGATGGGGTTTGTCACCACTGCCGACGGTATCGAGATCTTCTACAAGGACTGGGGCAGTGGGCAGCCCATCGTGTTCAGCCACGGATGGCCGCTGTCGGGTGACGACTGGGACAACCAGATGTTGTTCTTCCTGGCTCAGGGCTACCGGGTGATCGCCCCCGACCGGCGGGGCCACGGACGTTCGACGCAGACCGGCGACGGTCACGACATGGACCACTACGCCGACGACCTGCTGGCCGTCGTCGAACATCTGGACCTGCACGACGCCATTCACGTCGGGCACTCGACCGGCGGTGGCGAGGTGGCCCACTACATCGCCCGTCACGGCGAGAGCCGGGTCGCCAAGGGCGCGCTGATCAGTGCGGTGCCACCGCTGATGGTGCAGACCGACGGCAACCCCGAGGGTCTGCCGAAATCGGTGTTCGACGACCTGCAGGCGCAACTGGCGGCCAACCGCTCGGAGTTCTACCGCGCGCTGCCGTCTGGCCCGTTCTACGGATTCAACCGACCGGGTGTCGAGTCGTCCGAGGCCATCATCGAGAACTGGTGGCGTCAGGGGATGATGGGCGGCGCCAAGGCGCACTACGACGGAATCGTGGCGTTCTCGCAAACCGACTTCACCGAGGATCTGAAGAAGATCACGGTGCCGGTGCTGGTTCTGCATAGCGAGGACGACCAGATCGTGCCGTACGTGGCGGCGGGTCCGAAGTCGGCAGAGCTACTTCAGAATGGGACCTTGATCACCTACAAGGACTTCCCCCACGGGATGCCCACCACCCACGCCGACACGATCAACGCCGACCTGTTGGCCTTCATCAAGGACTAGACCGCGATGCTGCCGCTGGGGTGGGCCACTGACGTCGCGGTGCTCCAGCACATGGGCTCGATCGTCGAAGACCGTGGCGATCATCTCGTGGTCCGCACCCCGTCGAATCCCGAGTTCCATTGGGGCAACTGCATATTCGTCACCGACGCCGATGCGGTGGACGATGCGCAGCGGTGGACCGAGGTGTTCGAGAGGTCCGTTCCCGGAGCGGGGTGGATCGCGATCGGGCTGGTGCGTTCGCCCACCGACGAGAGCGCCTGGGTGCGGCGTGGGTTCGAGATCGGGCTCGACGAAGTGCTCGCGACGTCGACGATGCCGCGGCAGACGCCGCCACCCGTGGGGTACGAGGTTAGGCCGCTGGCCGGGACGGACTGGGAGCAACTCGTGTCGCGGGCGATCACCGAGAACGATAGAACGACGGGGGAGGACCCTCGGACCTTCGAGCAGTTCACCCGGGCCAGAGCGCAGGCACAGCGGGAGCTGGCCGAGCGCGGCGACGCCGCATTCGTTGGCGCGTTCTTCGACGAGCGACTGGTCGCCGAATTGGGCATCGTCGACTGCGGCGGGACGGCGCGGTATCAGCACGTCGGTACCGCGTTCGAGCACCGGGGCCGAGGCATCGCGTCGCATCTGCTCGGCGTCGCGGCCGGGTGGGCCGCGCAGCGTGGTTGCACGCAGTGGGTAATCGTCACCGAGTCGACGAATCCCGCGGGGCGCGTCTACCGCCGAGCCGGATTCGAGCTCGTCGCCCCCAGCGTGGAGGCCTACCGACCACCTGCCTCGGACGTCTCGTGAAGGCGCTCGTCGACCTCGACGGTGCGTTGGTCTTCGGCATCCCGACCCGGGGTGGGGAGGGTGTGCGCGAGGGAATGCTGATCGAGGGTCCGCAGGGGTGGGGCGAGTTCAGCCCGCCGCCATCGTGCGATGACCGCGATCTCGGGCGGTGGCTGACGGCGGCGATCGAACCGGGGACCGTCGGTTGGCCCGACCCGGTGCGAGGACGGGTTCCGGTCTCGGTCGCGGTAGGCCCGGTGGATCCGGTCGTCGCAGGCGCTCTCGTCGGCGAATCCGGTTGCCGCACCGCTGAGGTTGCGGTCGCTCGGAGCGCCGGGTCCCTCGCCGACGACGTGGCCAGGGTCGAGGCGGTTCGCGATGCACTGGGTCCTGACGGCTCGATCCGGTGTCACGCCGCAGGAGCGTGGGACGTCGACAGCGCGGTGACGGCCATCGCCGCGCTGGCGAAGGCGGCAGGGGAGCTCGAATACGTGGAGGCGCCCTGCCGCACCGCCGAGGAACTGGTGGCCGTGCGTCGCCGGGTCGACGTGCGCATCGCTGCCGACGTGGGGGTGGCCCTCAGCGCGGAGGCCGCCGACGTCGCCGTGTTGGTGTGCGGGCCGCTGGGCGGCGTCCGGCGGGCCCTTCGGCTCGCGGAGTCGTCCGGCCTGACGTGCGTGGTGTCGTCCGCCATGGAGACGAGCATCGGCCTCGCGGCGGGATTGGCCCTGGCCGGTGTTCTTCCCGAATTGCCCTTCGCCTGCGGGCTGGGGACCAGACCGCTGCTCGGCGGTGACGTCGTCGCCGAATCGCGGTCGCTGATTCCGGTGGCAGGCTACCTGCCGGTTGCGCCGATGCCTGCCTCACCCGATCAGGTTCTGGTGCAACGCTTTTCGCTCGCCGACAGCGCCAAGGTCGCGTGGTGGCGGGAGCGGTTACGGGCGGCGGCCGGGTCGGCGGGGTGACCGGTCAACGTCAGAGGTGGTTGTCGACGATCCATTGGGCGGCCTTCTTGACCAGTCCCGATTTCTGGTAGGCGATGTGCGAGTCGAAGTCCTTGCCGAGTGAGCAGATCGGGTCGTTCGTGTTGCACATGTCGGCGGTCCTGGCGCCGAAGGTGGGACTGAGCGTCGTCAGCGGTTGTCCGAGCCGCGCCGAGGGGTTGCCGAAGACGGCGATGGCGTTGACCCGCGGTGCGACCGCAGCGGGCATCGGCTTGGTGAATCCGAGGCCTGCGATGGGGGAGGTCGCGATGATGTCGATGACCGCCGCGCCCTGCGAATAGCCGCCGAGCACGATCTTGGTCTTCTTGCAGTTCGCCGCGGTGGCCTGCACGCGGGCGCTGGCGTCGTCGGCTCCGGCGGCCGCGGCCAGGAAGTCCCACGAGGCGGGGTACTTCACGGCGTAGGGCCGGATCTCCTTGCCCTTGAGCAGACCGCGCAGCGAGTCGACGAACGCCTGGCCGACCACCCCGATGCCGGGTGGCTCGTCGGTGCCCCTGGCGAACACGACCTCGACGTCAGGGCAGTCCGCCGCCGCGGCGCGTGGTGGCGGGGCGACTGCGGTCATGCCCGCTGCCAGGGCGAATGCCGCCAACGCCGATGCCAGTGCGCGCATCGACCGGCCGGCGCGCGGCTGACCCGCAGTGGTACCGAAGGCCTCCACGGCCGCTCCTTGACCTGGTGGGTGAATCAAAGGGTTCAGACCTCTGTACCCAATTATCACTCCCGTCACTCTATTACCAGGGTAGGTGGGCTCCGGCGTGGTCGGCTGAGGCGGACTTCACCCTCGGATTCGAGGTCGCGGGCAGCGCGCGGTGGTTCAGTTAGCGCCATGCACGACGGTGATTCCGCGACGGACATCGCGGCGGTGGACGAGCTGAGGTTTCTCGCCGATTCGCTGCGCCGCGTCGACGCCGCGGTGGCCGCCGCCTACTGGGACGAGCCCGACGCGCTGGCCGGAGTCGTCGCCGACGCGCGAACCGAGCTGGCTGTCGTCGGTGACGTCGTCTCCGGGGACGTGCTACGCGACGCCATCGGCTCGGAAAGCGCCTCGGAAAGCGCGTCGGAGGTCGTCTCGGACAGCGTCTCGGACATCGGCTTGGACATCGCCGCGGCGGCCGCGTCGCCAGAATGGCTGGCCCGCGCCGACGAGCAGGCGCGCGGGATGGCGCTAGTGCAGAGCGCGCCCGCACTCGACGACCAGGCCGCCGCGAACGCCGTCGTCGCGGTCGCCCTCGCCAGGGCGGCGGTGGCCGAGGCGGTACTCGCGGTTGCGCTGGCGCGCAGCGCCGACGTCGTCGGCACGCGTTCGGCGGCGACTCGGCGCCTTTCGATCCTTCGGGTCGCCCCCGTGTCGGGGGTGGGCATGCGGATCCTCGACGAGGTGCGCCACGTCGTCTTCGACTCGCCACGCGCGATCCTGGTCCGGCTGGTGATCACACTCGCAATCAGCTTGTCGCTGGTGAGCGTCTACCACTTCAGCGGCTGGACGAAGTACGACGACGTCAGCCAACTCTCGCTCTACCTGTTCTCGGCGGTCGTCGGCAGCGTGGTGTGCACCAACGCCCTCTGCTTCGAGGCCCAGCGGGTCCGCGACGGCGTCGCAGGCGGGGAACGGATCTGGCGGATCCTGGTGGCCAAGAACCTGGCGATGGCGATGCTGATCACGGTCGCCGCGCTACCCGTCATCGGATTCTTGACGGTCGCCAATGAGGGCAACCCGATCGCGATGATCGATCAGCTGGTGACGATGGTGTTCATCTGGCTTGGTGTGGGCAACGTGCTGTCGGTGTTGTATCCGCTTCGGCACGAACCGATTTCGGCCAGGCTGCGGGATGGAACCTGGAAGCCCTTCCTATTCTCCTTCGCACTGTCCTACGGGGTTGGCCTGACCGTCAACTTGATGATCTTCTGGCGGCTGTGGTCCCGCCAGAAGGCGTCCACCTACCTCGCCGGGGGTGAGTGGGCGGCGTTCGTACTCGTTCTCGCGAGCGCTCTGACGAGCTGGATCCTGCTCACGGTGCTCGCCGTCGCCTGCAGTCGGGAACCTCGGATCCGCCGCGTGCTGTCCCGCGAGATGATCGTCTACCAGAAACCCGTCAAGACGCCCACCCAGAAGCGTCACGCCTGACCGACCGGTGAGTCCATTGGGTGATCACTGCGGACAGTTCGCTCACCCAACTGTGCGTGCCCAGATGGCGGCACGGTCACCATTCTCAGTCACGTCTTTCGTCGGTCTGCGGCGATTGCCTGATCGTCTTCAGTTGTTCGGCCAGCGCGTCGAGCACTGCGGCGTCCTCGATGGTCGATGGCACGGTATATGGCTCGTCGTCGGCGATCTGCCGCATCGTCTTGCGCAGGATCTTGCCGGACCGCGTCTTTGGCAGGGCGGTCACGACGGTCACGTCACGGAAGGTGGCGACCGCGCCGATCTCGTTGCGCACCTTGGCCACCAACTCCGAACGCAGTGTGTTGGGCTCGATCTCGACGCCTGACTTGAGGACGACGTAGCCGCTGGGACGCTGTCCCTTCACCTCGTCGGCGATCCCGATCACCGCGCATTCGGCGACGGCGGGGTGCGCCGCGACCACCGCCTCGATGCTGCCGGTCGAGAGTCGATGGCCCGCGACGTTGATGACGTCGTCGGACCGACCGAGCACGACGACGTAGCCGTCCTCGTCGACGTAGCCGGAGTCGCCGGTGAGGTAGTGCCCGGGAAATGCCGACAGATACGACGTGCGAAAGCGCTCGTCGTCCCGCCAGAGGCCCGTCAGGGTGCCCGGTGGTAGAGGTAAAGCGATCACGATCGTCCCCTCCTGGCCCGGGTCGACCGGATTGCCGGCGGCATCGAGCACCCTTAGCCGGTAACCGGGCACGGGCACCGTCGGCGATCCGGCCTTGATCGGCATCGGTTCCAGGCCGCGGAGGTTTGCCGCTATCGCCCACCCGGTCTCGGTCTGCCACCAGTGGTCAACGACCGGGACGTCGAGCACGGCACTCGCCCATTCGAAGGTGTCCGGGTCGAGCCGCTCGCCGGCTGCGAATAGCGCACGCAGCGAGGATATTTCGTACTTCGCGACCTCGGCCGCATCGGGATCGACCTTGCGGATGGCGCGGATCGCGGTCGGGGCGGTGAACAGCGCGTGTACCCGGTGGTCGGCGATCACCCGCCAGAAGGCGCCCGCGTCCGGCGTGCCGACCGGCTTGCCTTCGTACATCACGGACGTCGCGCCGACGAAAAGCGGTCCGTAGACGATGTACGAGTGCCCAACCACCCAGCCCACGTCCGACGCCGTCCACCAGACATCGCCGGCGCCGATGTCGTAGACATAGCGCATCGACCAGGACAGCGCGACGGCGTGGCCGCCGTTGTCGCGCACCACGCCCTTGGGCTTCCCGGTGGTGCCGGAGGTATAGAGGATGTATAGCGGGTCGGTGGCGGCGACGGTCACCGGCTCGGCAGGTGTCGCGTCCGCGACCAACACGTCCCAATCGAGCCACCCCTCGACGTCGGCAGCCGATCCATCGACCTCGGGCCGGTTCTTCACGATGACCGTTGGTGTCAATGCGGCCAGGTCCACCGCTGCGGCGACGATCGGTACGTACTCGACGGTGCGACCCGGCTCCACACCACCCGATGCGGTGACGATGGCGACCGGTTCGGCGTCGTCGATCCGGGCGGCGAGCTCTCGAGCCGCGAAGCCGCCGAACACCACGGAGTGCACCGCGCCGATCCGCGCGCACGCCAGCATTGCGACTGCGGCCTCCGGGATCATCGGGAGGTATATGACCACTCGGTCTCCCGCGCTCACGCCCTGTGCGGCAAGGACACCGGCGAAGCGCGCCACCTCGTCGAGCAGTTCGGCGTAGGAGATGTGGCGCTGACGGCCGACCATCGCGGAGTCCCAGATCAGTGCGATCCGGTCGCCGTGGCCGGCCGCAACGTGCCGGTCCAGCGCGTTGACCGAACTATTCAAGGACGCGTCGGGAAACCAGCGATAGAACGGTGCCGCGGAGTCGTCCAGGGCTCGAGTCGGTGGAGAAACCCAGTCGACGGCCTTGGCCGCGTCGAGCCAGAAACCCTCGCGATCCTCGACGCTACGGGTGAAGTGTGTCTGGTAGGCGCCCACGGTCGTCTCTCCTTCCACCATCGACGGGTTACGGCCCTCGCGTCCGCTGGTTGTCATGCCGAGCACCTACGCCACACGTCGAGGACGTCTGCTATCGACCTACCGAGGAGGGTTCCCCATCGGGCCTCGTAGAGGTCGGAGTCGATCTCGGCGTCCAGCGGTACCGCGATGCGCGTGAGGCCGGCGCGTCCGGCTGAGGTGAGACCGAGGACGGAATCCTCGATCGCC
>NZ_JBEVLO010000399.1:0-11008 GCF_040509115.1 Mycobacterium sp.
AACCCCCGCAACCGCACCTCCCACACAATCCACCCCCGTCGCCCCGCAAGCCCCTGCCGCCAGCACCGGGACCAGCTCGCAAGCGGCCTCGGCCGGCTCCGTCGGCGCACCGTCCAGCGGTGCCTCCACCGCAGGCTCGTCGAGCTCGTCGGGTTCCTCGTCTCCCAGCTCGGGCAAGCAGAGTGAGAACGTCGCGAGCCAGAAGAGCGACAAGGACACAACCCAGACCACGCAGGCCGCGAGTGCCGGCGACGGTCAGGTCGCGGCGGCCGACCCGCAGCGCGCCTTTGCCGAGGGTGCGATGAAGGGCTTCGGCCAGGCACCGGTTCAGCCGACGACGGCCATGGCACAGGTTGCCCAATCACTTTCTGCGCCAATCACTCCCACCGATCCTCAGCCCCAGGCTCCCGTCAGCCATGCGACTGGCACCACCTCCGGCGGAGGGCCCTCGGGAGGAGGAGGCGGCGGCGTGCCTGGCGGCTTCTCCGGCGGCGGTGGCGGTGGCGGCGGTACGTCCGGCGGCTTCGGCGGGTCGTCCGCACCGGCCATGCCACCCGCGATGCCGCTCCCTCCGGCGACGCCAACGCCCCCTGGACCAACGGCCCCCGGCACGGGCGCAGGCGCAGGCGGTGCGAACAGCAACCCGGCAGCCGCCTCATCGCAGAACGGCCCCGGCGTCAACCCCGCGTCGGCCTCCAACGCGGGAGCCTTGGCGGGCGCCGCGCCGGCACCGATCCCAGTGTCGTCGGCCCGCATGGAGCGCGACGCCATCGCAGCGGCGTCCGCCGCGGGCGCGCTTCGACGCCAGAAGAACAACGCCAACGACGCCCTCACCCGCGCCCGCAGAATCGGTGCCGCACTCAACGTCGGAAACCTCGACTTCGGCTTCATCTGGGTGACGGGTCTGTGCGCTGACGGCACCATCGTCGTCGCGAATAGCTATGGGCTGGCCTACATCCCGCAGAAGGTCAACCTGCCCGAACAGGTTCGGATGGCCACCGCCGACGACTCCATCCCCATCGCCGACCGTGCCAAGTGGGTCACCTACCCAATCCTCGCGATCCAGGGCTGGGCGCAGGCGCACGGCCAGAAGCTTCGCGCCATCATCGCCACCGAGGCGCAGTTCGAGAAGTTCGATCCCGGTGCCGCCAAGGTGATCCTGCGGCCCGACGACATTCCCGACACCGGTCAGATGGAGGGCCGTTCCCGGCTCGAGGTCATCGCTCCCGAGGCCGCAGCCCGTCTTGCGTCCGTCAGCGACGCCGGGTTGACCGAGCTCCTTCCGCCCGCGCCCGCCGGCACCGATGCGCCCGAGGACGTCTCGGCCAGGATGTGGTTCGAGATGGCGATGCCGCTGATGACCACCTCCGCGGATCGCGGCATCGGCCACATGGAGCTCTTCGTCAAATACGCCGACCACGCGCAGGAATTGGCGCTATTCCGGGCACACACCGCCGCCGACGGCACCGCCCAACGCGAGGCCATCGCCGACTGGGTGTACTGGCAGCACCTGAGCGTCCTCATGTCCGACGCCCTCAGCGCGGGCGCATCGGTCTAGCCGACACCAGACCGGAACGGGTCGTCCCTCCGGGGGGCGGACAACCCCTAAAGGTCGATCGGGTCCGTCGATCTCGGCCCAATCGGACGCTCGACGGGAGGCGTTGCCGGAGAAGAGGTTTCCGGTGCCACGCCAGTCGTCGGAGCGAGCTCGGAAGCCGACCCCGCGGCCGCCCCCTGGTCGTCGGGCTCCGCAGCATCTTCCTGATGCTTCACGTCCTGAGGCTCTGCAGCGGGGTCATCGGACCCGGATTCCGAGTCAGAACCCCCGAACCCGCCAGCCATCTGACCGATCTGCTGCACGCCCTGCATGATGCCCTGCGAGACGGCAGCCGCCGCGCTCATCATCTGCGTCGGAATCTGCGCGGCCTGGCTGGCCACCTGCATCGGCATGCTCATCAGCTGGCTCATCTGCCCCAGCGAATCCGACGACGCCGACGACGCCGACTGCACGCCAACAGTGCCCGTACCAGTCTCGGAGCCGACACCGGACCCTGTGCCGCCCGCAGCATCGAACTGCTGCTTCTCATAGTTGGCGGCCAATTGCTCGTCGGTGTCCAAGTACTGGCCCGCCGCGGTCACCATGTTCGACGCCGTGTTCATGGCGTCGATCTTGACCTGCGGCAGCGATTCCTGAATGACGCCCTCGATACCGGGCACCTTGTCCGCGATCGCCTGACTGATCGGATCCGCCCCTGACGCGGTGTAGGCCGCCGGCGGCTCGGGAATGCCCTCCGCGGCGGTCCGCATGACATTGGCGATTTCCCTGAGCTTTTCGGCGTCGACCTTCAGTTCCGTCATTCAACTCACCTCAGAACCGAATGTTGCGCAACGCGTCGTACACGCCTGCGATCCACAGCAGCAGTGGGATCACCGACGCAATGGTCGCTCCGTCGAGGAGTTCCAGTATGCGCTTGGTCACGGGCGACACCCGACGCACGCCCTGCGTGGCACCGACGACGATGAGTGCGACGACGGCGCCCGCAACGTAGATGCTCAGCACCAGCCACGCGCTCGGCGGGAACCAGAGACACAGCCTGATCATCACGCCCGTCGGGATGACGACGGCTGCCGCCAGAAGCGCCCAAGCGCACCACCGTTCGGCATAGAGGCGGGAGCGGAATCCGCACACCGCCGTGACGAGTCCCGCGACGATCAGGCTGTGGATGAAGAAGTGGCCCTGAACGACGACCGCGATCGATCCGGTCGCGAGCACCAGGGCACCCGCCGTCAGAAAACCCACCAGCAGTTGCTTGGCCAACTGGCTGCGCTCGGTCAGCCGGGCAGCCGACTCCGGCACCGATGCGATGATGGCCTGCCACGTCGGTGACTCCTCGTCGGAGTTCTCGCGGCTCGAAACCGGGTCCAGCAGTTCGTCGTTGGTGACCGCCTCGCCGGGTGCCGGAATCGGCGGCAACGCGATGCGCGCGACGGCGACCGTCAGCTTGGCCGCATTCGTGACGACGATCAACCCGAACGCGATGGCACCTGCAGGCACCCAGAAGCTCCACCCGTAGCCATAGGCGACGGCTGCCGCCGTCACCGCCACGGCAGTGATCGCCAAGAACGACGCCACCTCCGCGCGCTTTCGCGGTCCGCCCCGCGTCCCCAACACCAGAAGCAAGGCGATGGCACCGGCGCCCGCGACGTTCGGCGCCCCCAGCCCCGTCACTCCATTCGGCAGTGGAACGGCGAGGGCCGCTGCCCCCGCCAGTGGAGCGAGCGAGGCCACCAGCAGGCTCTCGGACGCACTGAGGTTGGCATACCGGTTCTTGGCCACGAAGCTGCCGACCAACAGCCCGACGCCCAGCACGCCGACCGCGAGCGTCCACCACCAGCCGCGCCCGGTGTGCGACCAACTGAGCAACGACACCCCGGTCACCAGCGCCGCCACCACCGGAACGACGAGTCCGACGAAGCGGTTCAACGCCGTGCGATCGAACTCGGGTGACTCGTCGAGCACCGCGATCGCGTCGATCACGTCCTCGACCAGTGGGCGGTAGCGCTCGGTGCGGCTGACCGACACCAGCGTCAGCAGCGAGCCGTCGACCACCCCGGCGTCGTCCAGCGACTCCGACGCCTTCAACGGCGGGGCACCGGGGCGCGCGAACGCCCATTCCCCCTGCGCCTTGAAGTCGAAGCCCGCCAGCACGTCTGCGGGGGTGTCTTCGAGCAACTCGGCCAGCACGGTCACCGTCTCGTCGATGTAGTTCTCGACCGCGGCGGCCGCCGGCAGCACGAGATCCGTCATGCGGCGACCGGTGAGAATCGTGACCCGGGTCGTCGACGGCCGGCCGGGCGTGACGCTCGGCGAGCTGGGTGCGGCGGCCGTGGTGGTCAACGCCGTTCGAGCCTGTCGAAGTCGTCGGACAGCGCCGCGGCGAGTTCGGTGATCCGCCTGCGGAATTCCGCGCCCAGCAGGTTGAGCTGAATCTCCGTGCCCGCAGCGATGTGCTTGTCCCACGGCAAGACGACCACCCGCCCCGGTGCGACGTGACGCTCGAACTGCTGCACCAGATCGGCGACGTCGATGTTCGGCTTGCCAGGCACGGTGTGGTTGATCACGACGCAGGACCGACCGAGCAGATCCTGATATCCGTTCTGCCGCAACCAGTCCATCGTGATCGCCGCCTGACGCGCCCCGTCGATCGACGCACTCGCGACGATCACGAGACCCGACACCGTCGACAGCACTCCCCGGGACGCGGGCTGAAACAGCCCGGCACCACAGTCGGCGAGAACCAGGTTGTAGTACCTCGACACGATGCCGACGGCGCCGTTCCAGTCGTCGTCGTTGAACTCGCGGCGTGCACCGCTGTACTCCTCGGAGGACAACACCTCCAGGTTCGATCCGTTCATGCTGGTGTACGCGCGGATGTCGTTGTAGCGGGACAGTTCCTTGTCCGACAACAGATCAGCGACGGTCGCCGCTGACTGACGGCCCGCGCGGTCGGCGAGGTTGCCGCCGTCGGGGTCCGCGTCGACGGCCAGGATGCGATCGCCGCGAACCTTGCTCATCGCCGAGCCGAGTGCCACGGTGACGGCGGTCTTGCCAACACCACCCTTCAGCCCGAAGACGCCGATCTGGTACGAATCGCGAGCATTGCGGCGGATCCGTGCATGCAGGTCCATCTCGTAGAGCTCGTCGGGAGACAACCCCAAGTTGATCCGCGTCATGAGGTAGATCCAGTGCCGCCAACCGCGCTGGGACGGCATCTTGACCGCGGAGCGCACCCCGACGTGCGAAAGCGCGTCGATCGCACGATGGTTGCCCATCGTCGCCGCGGACGTGGGCACGGGCTGGGATGGAATCTGCTGGGCGGCGGCCGGCCATGCCGACCGGCTTTCGGCCTGCGGGTCGGCGAAGCGCTGCTGGGACTGCGCGGGCGCGGGTGGCATGCGCACCTGCGGCGCGGGTGCCGGAGCGGCCGGGCGCGGCTGCTCGAAGCGGGCACCGGTTGGCATGTTCGCCTGAGGCGTACGCATCATGCCGTTCTGAACTCGTTGGGGTGCTGCTGGAGTGGGACGCATCTGCGACGTCACCTCCGCGGGGTGCGGCGGCGGCGTCGTCGGGGTGGGCGCCTGAGCTGATTGGATCTGTGGTGCAGGTGGCGCGACGGGCATCGGTCCCGACGGCGTCTCACTGCGAGCATGGGCGGGCGAGACGGTCGCGGCGCCGGACTCCAGATCAACAGTGGCCGTTGGCTCTTCGGGCTGTGCAGCCTCCGAAGAGTGGAAGAGCCGGTCATAGTCGGCCGACATGTGGATACCTCTCATGGTTTAGGTGCGCCGAGACGCACACGAGGTGGGCGGGACAGTGGGCCCCGTTACGGCCTACCCGCCCACCTTCGTGTCGCGTAGTGCTACGCGAACATCCCGGTAACGCCGGCTTCGGTCTGAGCCATGGTGGCGCCGGACTCGCTGATGGTCTGCGCCAGGTTCTGCAGCGCTGAGTTGAGTTCGTTTGACGTGGTGTCCCAACGCATCTGGACGGCCTGGTAGGCCTCCGAACCGGTGCCGCCCCAGACGGCGCCGAGGGCTGCGAGAGAGCCCTTGCCCTCGTCGAGCAGACCCGCCGTGGTGCCGACGGCACCGTGGATCTCGCTTGCGCCGCCTTCGATACCGGCGAAGTTCCAAGTCTGTTCACTCATGTTCGATCTCCGATTCTTGTGGTGTGGTGGTCAGAGGTTCATCGCCGACGACAGCGTCGCGGACTGGTCGTCGTCGGTCGAGGTGTACTGCACGCCCGAGGTGTGGATGTTGGCCGAGATGTCGTTGAGCTCTTGGACCTGCCGGGCTGCGGCTTCGTGGAAGCGGACGAGGGCGGCTTGCGCGGCGGTGCCTGCCTGGCCGGTCCACTGGCCGGCGAGCGACCCTGCGGTGGACTCGACCTGGGCGATGACGCTCTTGAGCTCTCCAGAGATGCGCTCGAAGTTGCTGGCCTCCTTGGCGAGGACAGCGGCATCGGTATTCAGTGCTGCCATTGCTATCTACCTTTTCTCTCCTGTGTCCTCACCAAGGAATGGCGAGTCTTCCAGCCCCCTCTGGCCGGGAAGTCTTGTCGGCCAACGACTTACCAGTCGTCGTCGTCCTCGTCCCACTCGGTGGGCAATGGGGCCGGCGCCTTCAGGCTGGCCCTCGTCCCACCGCTCTTTCCGTTCTGCCCCGCCATGCCCATCGGGCCACCGGAGCCGCCACCGACGGGCGCCAGGCCTGCGCCACCCGCACCCGCTGCCGCACCGGGCGCCGTCGCGGGCTCTGGGGCACCGATCAAGTTCGACATCAGCGGAGTCCGCGCCATGGTGCCGCCCATGCCGGGCAGGGACGCTGCCCGAACCAGTCCGGCACCCGTGCTGGCCCCCGACCCGCCCGCCAGCGGGTGATTCGAGATGGGACTGGCGCCCATCAGCCCGACCTGCATGCCGTTGTCGCCGCCGAAACCACTGCTGACCTGGCTGAAGATCTGCGTCATCTGCTGGAGCGGTTGGGTGACCTGCTGCATGGCCTGCTGCGGCATCTGGCCGATCATCGACCCGACCTGCGATGCCATCTGGGTGGCCATTTGGACGCCCTGCTGCGCGACCTGGTCCTGCGGCCCCGCCTGCTGCGCGGTGTTCTCCGTGCGCTGCGCCTGCCCTTCGGCCCGCGTGGCGGCCATGTTGGCCTGGCTGACCGCCCGGCCGGTCTGCAGACCGACCGACTCGACGGTGGACTGCGCGCTCACGTGTGCGAACGCCGCCTCGCGGAGCGCCGCGCCAGGCAACAGCGCCGCGTTCTGTCCGACGGCGAGAGCCGCCGTGCTCTCCCCGACGCCGGGCATGACGATCGGCGTCATCGGCGGAATCGGCTCGAAGATCGTGTTCAACGACGTCTCCGCCTGATACCCCTCCATCGCGCCCGCCGCCTGGTTCCACATCCGCACGAAGTAGTCGGTCTCGTTGACTCCGATCGGCACGGTGTTCACGCCGAGGAAGTTCGTCGCCTCCAGGGTGGCGTGCGTGACGTGGTTCATCTCGATCTCGGGCAACGGCGGCGTGGTGACGAGTGCCGTCGTGTAGGCGGTTGCCTGCGCAACGGCCTGCATCGCCCGCTTTTGAGCCTGCAGCGCCGTCGTGCGCAACCACACGACCATCGGCGTGGTCGCTTGCACCGCGCGTTCGCTGCCCGCGCCCTGCCAGCTGCCGGAGAGCGCCGCGAGGCTGCCCGCCAACTCCTCGGCCTGCGTCTCCAGCGAGACCGCGAGAAGCTCCCAGCTGGCCGCCGCCTGGAGCATCGGCTCGGCGCCGGCGCCAGCCATCAGCCGCGCCGTGTTGACCTCTGGTGGCAACGCTCCGTAGAACATCGCCAACATTGCGGGCACGGCGGACATGGTTTGCTGGACTCAGCTCTCGTGTGGTGGTCTCGTTAGATCGGCTTTACGAAAGAGTGGTGGCGGCAGAACCGTCGACGGTGGTGTAGACACCGGCCGCCTCGATGTACGCCGCGCCCGCGCGCGCCAGTTCCTGTTGAGCGAAGGTGTTCAAGGCCATGGCCTGCACGGCCTCGGTCGCGAAGGCGATGGACGCCTGCACCGACACCTCTTCGGCACCCGCAGGTACGAGGGCACTGCCCTCGGCTCCCGCTGCCGTACCGGTTGCCAGGCCGCGCGCACCGTTTGCGACGACCTGCGATCCGACTCCGACCGCACCCGGGTTGTGCTCCAGTGGCTGCATTTGCGCTAACTCCTCGATCTATTCTGAAATCACTGCACACAGAGTCATGGACTCTTTCGGAGCGGTTGCTTGCTCCCCCGTGGAACCGTTCCCCGATTCCTTTGCTGGCGAGTTGCCAGCCGCGTTGCTGAATGACTTCCAAGAATATTACCGGCCCGTCGGGGGTGCTGCGAACACTTCTTCTTCGGGGGGGTCGACGTAGGCCGCTTGGATGACTTCCTTGCCATCGGGCGAGACGAGAAACGCCTGGCCAGGTGGCCGCCGTTTCAGCTTGATCTCGCTCGAGGGGAACTCGGTCTTCTCGCCGGAGAGGAACAACGTGGGCGAACCGGCACCGAACGCCGCGCCGACGAACTTGTCCATCGTCGCGCGATGTGCCTGGCTCATCTGACACGTGACGACGATGTGCAGGCCGATGTCGGCCGCCGCCGGCAGCAACGGCGCCAGCGGCGCCATCGGTGTCACCATCCCGCTCGCCGCGACGATCATGTGCCAGTCGTCGACCAGCAAGACGACGTCCGGCCCGGACCACCACGACCGCGCCCGCAGCTGCGCGGTGGTCAGATCCGGCGTCGGCAACCGCTTCTTCAGGTTGATAGCCAGCGCCTTGATGGCCTCCTCCAGCGTCGCGGTGTTCCGGTTGACCGCGCCCGCGTCCAGCAGGTGGCTCTGCGGGACGGCGTCGAGCAGACCGGACCGGTAGTCGGCCAGCATGAAGCGCACCTGCTGCGGGCTGTTGCGCGCGCAGATCGCCGAGGCCACCGCGTGCGCGATGCGCGTCTTGCCCGACTTGGGCGCTCCGAAGATCAGCAGGTGCGGTGAGGTGTGCATCGGGCTGTAGGCCACCGACAGATCCGACTCTCGGATGCCGAACGGCACGGTCCACCGCGTGCGGTAGTCGCTGTCGGGCCCCGGCGGGTTGGGGTCGAGCTCGTGCAGGTAGATGCGTTCCGGCAGCACGCGGACCTTCGGCGCGGAGTCGGTGTGCAGCGAGGCGATGTGGTCCACCGCCGCGGTGATGGCGGGCACGATGTCACCCGCGCTGTGCACGCCGTCCAGTCTCGGCACGCCCATCATCAGGTGGTGCTTCTCCATGGAGACCGCCCGGCCGGGCCGGTTGACGGGGATCTCGCGGGTGATGCGGTCGACCTGCGTCTCGTTGACGTCGCCGAGCCGGAACTCCACCTTGGTGCCCAAGTAGTCGCGGACCCGCGACTTCAGTTCCGTCCAGCGCGGCGTCGAGATCACCGTGTGCACCCCGTACGCCAAGCCCTGGCCTGCCAGATCCTGCACGACGGGCTCGAGGTCGGGGAATTCGGCGACGAACGCCGGCCAGCCGTCGATCACCAGGAACACGTCGCCGAACGGGTCGGCCGACGCGGGATGACTCGGGTCGTCGCGCATCTGCCGGTACGCGGCGATCGAGCCGACGCGGTATTGCTTGAACGTCGCCTCACGTTGGCGCAGAACGGCTTTCATCTCAGCGACCACCCGATTGACCCGGTCGGGCTCCGAGCGCGTCGCCACACCGCCGACGTGCGGCAGGTCTTCGAGGTACATCAGACCTCCGCCGCCCATGTCCACGCAGTAGAACTGGACCTGACGCGGCGTGTGCGTGGCGGCTGCCGACAGCACCAGCGTCTGCAGGAACATCGACTTCCCGGTCTGCGGTGCCCCACCGATGGCGATGTTGCCGCCGGCTGCCGAGACGTCGATGCCCCAGACTTCCTGGCGATGCCGGCGCGGCTCGTCCATGATGCCGAGTCCGAACCGCAACGGCTGACGTCGATCGCGTTCCACTAGCTCGTTGACCGGCACCGGATCCATCAACGGCGGCAACCACATTCGATACGCGCGGGTCTCGCCGGTGGTCAGCTGACCGAGGACCACTTCGCGCAGCACGCGCTGTTCGGACTCGATGCTCATGATGGCACCGCCTCGGCGATCGGCGCCGCCGTGAACGCGTGGATCTGCGTGGTGCTCTGCGCGGCGTGCCTGGGCGCCACCTCACCCTGGTCGTCGTCGACTTCGGTGGGTACGTAGTTGGTTCCGGTGTACACGCTGTGGAACTTCACCGGGTCCTCCATCCCGACGCGCAGGAACCCCACGCCGCTCTCCTTGTTGGTGATGTATTGCGCCTCAGGCGTTCCGATGACCGCCTTGGACTCGGCCGAGCTCGTCGTGCGCAAGGCGATCCGGTACGTCAGGTTGGGCTCGAGCTTGTCGATCCGCACGCCGCCGGTGTTCAGCGACTGCGTGGCCAGCAGCAAGTGCACCCGCAGCGACCGGCCGACGCGGCAGATGCGGTCGAACAGCGCGATGAAGTCCGGGTGGTTCTGCAACAGTTCGGCGAACTCGTCGACCACGACGAACAGCGTGGGCAGCGGCGCCAGGTCTGCTCCGCGCTCGCGGTGTTTCTCGTATTCGGCCACCCCGGACAGCGCGCCGGCCGCCCCGACCTGGATTCCGGCCTGGCGCAGGATCGACTGCCGCCGGTCGAGTTCACCGGAGAGCACCTCGCCCATGCGGCTGACCAGCTCGGCTTCCTCCTCCATGTTGGTCACCACCGCCGCGGTGTGCGGCAGCTTCTCCATACCGAGGAACGTCGACCCGCCCTTGAAGTCGGTCAGCAGCAGGTTCACCTGATCGGGGTGGTGGGTCGCTGCCAGCGAAAGTATCAGCGTGCGAAGGAATTCGGACTTGCCCGAGCCCGTCGTGCCGATGAGCATGCCGTGCGGACCCGCGCCGAACTCGGCGCCCTCCTTGATGTCGAGGTACATGATGTCGCCGGTCTTCAGCTCGTGCCCGAAGGGCACCTTGAGCCGGTCCCGGTCGGTGTCGCTGAACATGCGCCATCGGTTGGGCGTCACCTCTTCGATGGTCTGCGCCCCGACGATCTGGTGCCACTCGGTGGCCACCTTCTTCTGCACCCGGACGCTCTTGTCGATGATGGTCCCGGTGATGGACCACCCCGCCAGCTTGCGTGCGATGCGGCCGGCCGCCGACGACGTCATCCGGTCCGACGCGCTGGTCACCAGTCGGAAGGACTGGTTGGGCAGCTTGTCCTTTGCCGTACCGTCGGCCTCCACCTGCATCTTGTAGGCGGACGCCTTGTGGTTGCCGAGCGTCAGCACGGTGACTCCGGCTCTGCCGTCGATCGGGAGGTTCGCCCGGCCACCGGTCAGGTCCACCACGACGACGTACGGCCCGGTGGGCATGGCGTCGGCGGTGTGCGGGCC
>NZ_JBEVLO010000400.1:0-6398 GCF_040509115.1 Mycobacterium sp.
CGGTCGTCGCGCTCGCCGAAGGCCTGCAAACCAGTTTCCACCGCATCGACGAGAGCGGTGTCGGTGACCAGTTCCGTTGGCTGACAGTCGATCTCCCACCGGTGACGAAACTGCGCGAGACCCTGCTTCCCGCCTCTGACCGGGTGAAGGTCTGTGCGCAGTCGGCGCTGGACTACAGCTGGATGGACGAGGTCGACACCGACTCGGGCGTGTTCATCACCGCAGAGGGGCTGCTGATGTACCTGGAGCCCACCGACGCCATGGGTTTGATCACCGAGTGCGCGCGGCGGTTCCCCGGCGGTCAGATGATGTTCGATCTACCGCCCTCCGGGTTTGCCGGGATCGCCCGTCGCGGCCTGCCGATCTCGTTCCGTTACCGCATCCCACCGATGCCGTTCAGCATGTCGGCCGCTGAGGCAGCCACGCTCACCGACGTGGTCCCGGGGGTGCGGGCCGTCCACGACGTCCCCTACCCTTCCGGCCGCGGCCGGGTGCTGAACGCAATGATGTGGACGGTGCAACGGATTCCGCTGCTCGACCCGATTCGTCCAGCCTTGACGCTGCTCGAATTCGGCTAACCGAACGCCGTCTCGACGTACCGCAGGGCGTCCGCCTTGCCGACCCCCAAAGCCTTTGCCGCCGATGCGAAGGTGTGCGCAGCAGTGGCCATCGCGGCGTCGGCGGGGTCGACCCGCGCGACGAAGGTGCCGAACCTCCCACGGGTTTCCAACACCCCGGCCGCCTCGAGTTCGCGATAGGCACGTGCGACCGTGTTGACCGCCATGTTCAGTTGACCCGCAAGGTCCCGAACGGTCGGCAACCGGGTTCCCGGCGGCAGCCTGCCATCCCGAACCCCCTCGATGATCTGCGTCCGCAGCTGATCGAACAGCGGCCTGGCCCCGTCCGGGTCGCCGCGTACCCACTCCCCCAAATCGGCCACCTGCCCAGTATCACAAAAAGCGGCTACTTTGGTGGCGTGCAGGTCACGGTGCTCAGCGGAGCGGGAATGTCCGCCGAGAGTGGCGTGCCGACGTTTCGCGACGTCGAGACGGGGTTGTGGGCCAAGACCGACCCCTACGAAATTTCGAGCGTCGACGGCTGGAAGCGCCACCCGGAGAAGGTGTGGGCGTGGTATCTGTGGCGGCACTACATGATGAAGTCCGTCGGACCGAACGACGCTCACCGAGCGGTGGCGGCGTGGCAGGACGGCGCCGAGGTCGACGTGATCACCCAGAACGTCGACGACCTGCACGAGCGTGCGGGTAGCAAGAGGGTGTACCACGTGCACGGCAGCCTGTTCGCGTTCCGTTGCGACCGTTGCGGTTCCGCGTACCGCAGCAAACTTCCCGAGATGCCGGAGCCGGTGGAGGCCGTCGCTCCTCCGCGGTGTGACTGCGGTGGGCTGATCCGGCCCGAGGTGGTGTGGTTCGGCGAGCAGTTGCCCACCGAGGCGTGGGACCGGTCGGTGGAGGCCGTCAGCCGCGCCGACGTCGCCATCGTGGTGGGCACCTCGTCGATCGTCTATCCGGCGGCGGGGCTGCCGGAACAGGCAATCGCCGAGGGCATACCGGTGATCGAAGTCAACCCCGAGGCGACTCCGTTGTCCGAGCGGGCCACCGTCGTGGTCCGGGAGTCGGCGGCCACGGCGCTGCCCGGCCTGCTGCAGCGCCTGCCCGCCCTTCTCGGCTGACCGCGGGCCCAGCTTCACACCGGCCTGACCGCCCTGCCGATCGCGGTCTCGGAGACGGGCATCGGCAGCCATGCGGGTAGCACCCACTCGCGTCTGGCGTCGCGCACCTGAAATCCCGCGTCGACGATCGACCGTTCGGTGTGCCGATGGGTGTGACAATTGCCGAGCAGCCGCGGCCACACGGTCGCATCGGCGGCGCGTTGGATGCGCGCCCGAACCCCGCCGCTCGCGACGTGTTCCAGGTACCGCAGGTCACCGCCGGGTCTCAGCAGTGAGAATAGCTGCCGCAGAACGTCATTCGGGTCACCGACCGAGCAAAGGACCAACGAGCACACCACCGCGTCGAACGGCTCGTTGGTGCGGTAGTCCTCTATCGCGTCGGTGCTCACCGTGATCGGCACGGATGCCTCGGCGGCGGCCTGGCGGGCACGCACCGCCAACCGTGGCTCGGGCTCCACCGCGACCACCTCGGTGACCGTCGACGGGTAGAGGGCGAAGTTGGTGCCGGTACCTGCCCCGACCTCGAGCACGCGACCAGACAGCCCGACGAGATTCTCGCGCCGCAGCCGTCGGATCGATTGCGGTTCGCGCGTCGACATCGTGGACCACAGCCGCGCGAAGAAGGGGTGGTCGACGGATTCAGCCATCGCTTCTGCCCTCGCCGACGAGTTCCTTGATTTGTGCGACCGCCTCCTGCGGAGGTACGTCGAGCCCCAGCATTCCGGTGACCATGTGACCGCAGCACGCCGAACGCATGACCCGGTCGGCGAACTGCTCGACGTCGCCGAACGGTAGGTACGGCCGCGAGATCGACAGAGCGGCGACGCCGTGCGCGACGGTCCAGAGTTCCAGAGCAGCCATGGTGGGGTCACCCGGCGGGTAGATGCGCTCGGCGATCAGCGATTCGACCGAGGTCCGCATGTGGACGAACGCCGAGCTGTTCAGTGTCACGTCGACGTCGCTGCCCGGCCTGCCCTCACCCATGGTCGCGATGCGGTAGAGCTCGGGGTTCTGCATGGCGAACCGGACGTAGGCCAGCCCTTGGGCGCGCAGGCGGTCGATCGTCGACGGTTCGTCCTTGGCGACCTGTTGCATGACCTCGTCGAGCGCCTCGAAGTATCTGGCGCACACCGCATCCAGGAGCGCGTCCTTGTCGGCGAAGTGAAGGTAGATGGACGGCGGGGTGACACCGACGCGCTGCGCAACCGCTCGGATGGACACCGCCTTGGCGTGTCCCGTCTCCATCAGCAGTTCGGTTGTGGCGTCGAGGATCTCCTCGCGGAGATGGTCGCCGGAGCCGCGCGGGGCACGGCGTCGCTTCAGGGGTTGGACGGACACGCTACCGAGTGTCCGTCATCGACACCATCGTGCGGTCCGCTTTCGGGCGGTCCGCGCCATCGTCGGACGCGTCGCCCGACTCGCTGATGCCGATGCGCTGGTGCAGCTTGACCAACGGCTTGGGCGCCCACCAGCTCCAGCCGCCCAGCACGTGCATGAAGGCAGGCACCAGAACCATGCGCACCAGGGTCGCGTCGACGAGCACGGCGAGCGTCAATCCGATTCCGAACATTCGCATGAACGACACCTCGGCGGCGATGAGCGCGGCGAACGAGATGGACATCACCAGCGCCGCGGCGGTGATCACCCGGCCGGTGCGGGCCAGCCCGTGGGCGACCGCCTCGTCGTTGTCGTGCCTGGCGAGTTTCATTGCCCGTCTGCCCGACGGGGTGGCGGATCCACCCGCCCGCAGTTGCAGCCAGTATTCGCGGATACGGGCGACCAGGAACACCTCGTAGTCCATGGAGAGACCGAACGCGATGCAGAACAGCAGCACCGGCATGTTGGCCACCAGCGTGCCGGTCGGCGTCGTCCCCAGCGCGTCCAGGTGGCCGTCCTGGAAGATCCAGACCAGCGCACCAAACGCCGCCGTAAGCGACAAGACGTTCAGCACAACGGCTTTCAACGGTAGGACCACGCTGCCGGTGAGTAGGAACAGGAGCCCGAAGGTGATGACCGCGATGAGGCCGAGCACCCAGGGCAGCCGGTTGGTGATCGCGTCGACGCTGTCGCGGTTGATCTGCGCCATGCCCGTCATCTCGACGTCCCTGCCGCCGGGGCCCGCGACGTCGTGCAGATCGTCGAGTTGGGCCTCGGAGGCGTCGGAGAACAACGGCGCGGTGCTGGCGACGGTCATGAAGGCGCTGCCGTCGGCCACGCCGGTGGCAGCGGTCGGCGGTCCGACGGCATCGCCACGGACGAAGGTTCCGGCAGGAGCGGACACCGAAGCGACGTCGGGAACCATGGACAGTTCGGCGGCGTATCGCGCCAGTTCGCCTGGGGTAAGCCCGGTGGCGTCGGGGATGACGACCGACACCGCGGTCGACGAGTCGTCGACGAAGTCGTCACGCAGTTGGTCACCGACCTGATGGGCTGATGCCGACTTGGGGAGCACCCGCTCGTCGGGGAACCCCCACTTGACGCCGAGGAACGGTGCGCCGAGAGCCAGCAGGAGCACGACGATGGCGAGGCCGACGGGGATGGCGCGACGCATGACGGCCTTGGTGGAGCGGTACCAGAAGATCTGCTCGACCGGCTTGGCGATGGGTTCGGGCCGACGGGTCAGCCGGCGAATGAGGCTGCGGACGTCGAGGGCGCCGAGTCGGTCACCGAGCAGCCAGATCGCGGCGGGCGTCACGATGACGGCGGCGGCGGCCGCGAATCCGACCGTGGCGATGCCCGCATAGGCGAACGACTTCAGGAAGTACATGGGAAACAGCAGCATCGCGGCCATCGACAGCGCGACGGTCGTGGCGGAGAACAGCACGGTCCGCCCCGCCGTCGCCATGGTGCGCCTCAGCGCGGCCTCGCGTGGGGCGCCGTCGGCGAGTTCGTCGCGGTATCTGCTGATGATCAGCAGCGTGTAGTCGATCGCCAACGCCAGGCCGAGCGCGGTGGACAGGTTGAGGGCGAAGATCGACACGTCGGTGCTGTACGTGACGAGGCGCAGCACCGACATCGCCCCCACGATGGCGAGTCCGCCGACGACCATCGGGAGCGCCGCGGCGACCAGTCCGCCGAACACCCACACCAGCACGAGGAAGCTGAGCGGAATGGCTATCGACTCCATACGCAGGAGGTCGCGTTCGGACTGCGCGTTGATCTGCGCGTAGACCATGGCGATGCCACCGGCGCGAACGGTGACGCCGTCCCGATCGTGCACGACGTCGTCGGACAGCGCCTTTGCGTACTTCTGGGCGTCGTTCTCACCACCGGTGATTCCGGCGATGACCAATCCCGACGTGCCGTCCTTGCTCGTCAGCTCGGCGGCAGCGGCCTGCGGCACGGTCCATGCGGAGGTGACGTCGGCGACGTGCGGCGACTGCTTGAGGTGGTCGACGATCTCGGTGGCGACGGCCGTCGCCCGTGGGCTGGTGGCACCGTCGGGCGAGGTGACGGTGACCAGCATCTGCATGTCGCCCTGGTGGAACTTGTCGGTCAGCAGCGCGGTGGCCCGCGCGGACTCGGAGCCGGGATCCTGGAAGCCGCCCGCCGACAGGCTCTTGGCCACCGGTATTCCGAAGATCGCGGCTGCCACCATGACGAGCGCCGCGCCGATCAGGATCCGCCTCGGGGCGGCGATGGCGAGTCCAGCGATCCAGCGCATCATGTGGCCTCCAGGTCGCAAGGTATCGGCGGTAACTTATCAACGGTAACCAAGAACGGTCAACGGCTACCCATCAGTGCCACGGCCCGGTCGCCTCGATGGTTCACCCATCGGAAATGGCAACAGCAAGTTCACAGGCGACGCTTAGGGTGATTGCCATGACGACCACGGACGTGAGCGATCGGCCTTCAACCACTTCGTCCTCCGTTGCCGACCTCGGTCTGCTGATCCTGCGGATATCGGTGGCAGCGTCGATGATCCAGGCTGGCGCGATCAAGGCCACCGACATGGGCACCACCATCGAGTTCATGGAGAGTGGCGGCTGGCGGATGTCGACGTTTGCCGCCTACCTGATCACCAGCACCGAGCTCGCGGGCGGCCTCGGACTGCTGATCGGGTTCCTCACGCCCCTGGCAGCGTGCGGAATCGTTGCGGCGATGATCGACGCGTGGGCGGCCAACGTCTCGGGGGCGGCGGTCTGGGCCGACCCGTTCAACGTGCCGTTCCTGGTGGCCTTCGCCGCAGCCACCCTGTTGTTCACCGGCGCCGGCGTGTATTCGGTCGACGCGCGAGTGTTCGGGCGAGCCCGCTGGCCAGGGGCGGTGTCGATCACGTTGTTCGTGGTCGCAGTGGCGGCGGCCGTTTCGACCTGGGTGTTCCTGAACGGCACCAACCCGTTCCATCTGACCGAACAGTCAGGTTGAGAACCTACCGGCAGGTAAGTATTGCCAGGGTTTTCCGAAACGTGACTCAAAGAACTCTTAAAGGTGATGGTTACTGTTCAGTACATGTGGATCGACGACACCAGTGCAGATGTCATCAAGGTTGATTTCGAGGCCCTCTATCACGGGGACTTCCTGGTCGAGGGTGACACCTCAGAGCAGTTTCCCGACCTCGCGCAAGCCGTATAACACAGCGAGTTCGGCCACGTGGCCTGACCACGTGAGCCTCGGGGTACGCGGACGATAGCTGATTGCGTGCACGGCCGTGCCGCCGCGGTCTGCTGATCGCGTCCGTACGTACCGCTCCAGACCCAGAAAAGCC
>NZ_JBEVLO010000401.1:0-7411 GCF_040509115.1 Mycobacterium sp.
AGGTTGCCGAGTTGCTCCCGTGCGTAATCGCTGTCATCCATCCGCTTCGGGTCGGCTTCGGCGCCGGTGACGAACGGCACCCCGGCACTGTGGGTCATCACATGGCGGATCGTGGTGCGGTCCTTGCCGTGGCTGGTGTAGGTGGGGAGGTAGTCGCAGACCCGGTCGTCGAGCGACAGCACTCCGCGTTCGGCCAGCATGTGTACGACGGTCGTGGTCATCGCCTTGGCGGCGGAGTACACGCAGAACGGCGTCTCGGTGGTGACGGGGATCTTCTCTGCGTCGGGCGGGTCCGACGGCGCATTGCCCCAGCCGTGGCCGATGGCGCGATTGAGGACGATCCGGCCGTCGTGGCGCAGGCAGACCTGGATCGCGGGATGCATTCCCGCCCGATACCAGTGCCGCGTGGCGTCCCAAATGCGTTCGATGCCTTGGGGATCGACCTCGGCGTGGTCCTCGGCACCGATCGAGGTCACCGCGTCCAGATCCGTCGGCACGCGGATCCGGCCATCCGGTGTCGGCTGGCTCATGCGCCCTTCCGGTGCAGCGTGGCGGACAGGTGGTGCTGAAGGGGTTGTCCCACTGCGCCCAGGCGGACGGTGTAAGTCAACACGTCGCCGGCGATCGAGAACGAACGGGACAGCGCCGTGACGTCTTTCGCCGATGCGGAGAGGCCGATGGTGGTCGCGGTGAGTTCCAGTTCGATCGACGAGTCGCTCGCGGTCAGCGAGCCCTCCTGGATCTCGGTGATTCCCGTGGGGTGCGCGAGGATCAACTCGACGCGGTTGGGCGACGGCGCCCGCAGATACCCGGCCTCCGCGTGCAGGGGGCGACCGTCGTCGCGGGCGCGGGTGCGCTGGGTATAGGCCAGGAACGGCTTGCCGACGTGGCCGAACGTGACCTCTTCGAGGTAACTGAAGGAGCTGATGGTCGGGTACTCGCCGTCCCCGGATCCTGCCCAGGTGCCGAGCAGCGGGGATAGGGCGGCGAGCGCGGGATGGAGATCGGCCACGTTCGCCAGCGTACGGCGGGCTCCTTTACCAGGTTTCGTGGATCGCGGCCGAATCCATCCACAGGGGCGCTGACCTGTGGATGGCGCCCGCGGAGAACCCGGTCTTCGAACTAGTGTTCGAGACATGAGTTCGGAGCGCGTGACCGCAGCGGTTGCCGCCTATCAAGCTGCCTGCCAGGACCTGCTGGCCCTCGACGTCGAGCCGTTCACCCACACCGAACTGTTGGACCTGCAGTCCGCGCTGGAGACCACCGCCTGGCAGATGCCCACCCTGAGCCATCGCATTCTGGCCCGCCTGCAGGCCGAGGCCTCGCCGATCGCGCTGGGTGCCAAGAACCTGCGCGAAGTGCTCACCACCCGGTTGCGCATCTCGGCCAAGGACGCCACCCGCCGCCTGGCCGAAGCCACCGAACTGGGTCCCCGCCGGGCCCTGACCGGCCAGCCGTTGGCACCGGTGCTGGAGCAGACCGCGGCCGCCCAGGCCGCCGGTCGCATCGGCGCCGAACACGTCACGGTCATCCGCACCACGATGGGCAAGCTCCCGCTCTGGGTGGACACCGCCGCCCGCGACCGCGCCGAAACCTCCCTGGCCACCGCCGCGGCAGGCCTGAGCCCCGACGCGCTCCGCGAAGTTGCCGCGTTACTGCTCAACGTGATCGACCCCGACGGCCCCGTGCCCAACGACGCCGACCGCGCCCGCAAGCGTGGCCTGTGGATCGGCAAGCAAGACCCCGACGGCATGACTCCCGTCCGTGGGAACCTCGACCCGAACGCCCGGGCCACCATCGAAGCCCTCTTCGCCAAACTCGCCGCCCCCGGCATGGCCAACCCCGACGACGACACCCCCCGCACCACGGGCACCCCCACTCAAGAGCAGATCGACACCGACACCCGCTCGGTGGGGCAGCGCAATCATGACGCGCTCACCGCGATCGGGCGCTCCGTGCTGTCCAGCGGGCAGTTGGGTCGACATAACGGCCTGCCGGTCACCATCATCGTCTCCACCACCCTGCAAGACCTCGAAGCCGCCGCAGGCAGCGCCGTCACCGCGGGCGGCACCCTGCTGCCGATGTCCGACGTGATCCGGATGGCATCGCACGCCCGCCACTACCTGCGCATCTACGACAAGCACACCACCGAAGAGCTCTACCTCGGCCGCACCAAACGGCTCGCGCCCGCCGGCCATCGCATCGTGCTGCACGCTAGGGATCGGGGCTGCACCTTCCCCGGCTGCACCGTGCCCGGCTACGGCACCCAGGTCCACCACACCACCGGCTGGGCCAAACACCACGGCAACACCGACGTCGACGCCGAGGTCCTGGCCTGCGGCCCCCACAACCGCCTCGCCGAGACCGGCTGGGTCGTCACCATCCACGACGGCCAAGTCCGCTGGACCCCACCACCCCCGCTCGACACCGGCCAGCACCGAGTGAACCCGTACCACCACCCCGAACGCATCCTGGCCCCCGAACGCATCCTGGCCCCGCCGGGACCGCCCGACGGTCTGCCCATCGACACCGGCTGAAAGCCGTTGCGAGGAGCGTGAACTCAGGCCGCCTGGCGCGTGAGCACGAGTGGTTCGCCGTCGGTCACCGCGATGGTGTGTTCGCTATGGGCGGTGCGCGACCCGTCGGCCGATCGGATGGTCCATCCGTCGCGGTCGTACACGATCTTGTCGGTGCCCTGAGCGAACCAGGGCTCCAGCGCGAGAGTCAGTCCGGGCCGCAGCACCAGGCCGCGGCCCGCGCGCCCACGGTTGGAGACGTGGGGATCCTCGTGCATCGTTCGACCGAGCCCATGCCCGCCGAAGTCGGTGTTGACCGGATAGCCGTATTGGTCGGCGACCGCTCCGATCGCTGCGGAGACGTCGCCGAGCCGATTGCCGGGGCGAGCGGCCTCGATCCCGGCCGCCAAGGCGCGCTCGGTTGCCTCGATGATCCGCTGGTCCTCGGCCCTTGGAGTGCCGATGATCAGACTGCGCGCCGAGTCGGCGACCCACCCGTCGATCGATACTGCGATGTCCATGCTCAGCAGATCGCCGTCGCGCAGCGCATAGTCGTGCGGCAAACCGTGGAGCACCGCATCGTTGACCGAAAGGCAGATGACGTTGCGGAAGGGACCGCGGCCGAATGACGGCGCGTAGTCCCAGTAGCACGACACCGCGCCACGCTCGTCGATCAGCTGCCGCGCACGGTGTTCCAGATCGAGCAGATTGGTTCCCACCCCGGCGCGCGACTGCAGGTCGTCGAGCAGGCCGGCGATGAAGGCGCCGGTGTTCCGCATCGCTTCGATCTCCTGGCGCGTCTTCAACTCCAGCACTCGCCCACCCCTCACGTTCTCCGGCCGATGTCCGGTATAGAAATACCAGACTAATACGGAGTTCGGTATTTTCATACCGCAGTGCCGTATCCTGCGAGCATGGTGCGATCACCCTTGACGCCGCAGCAGCTGGCCGTGGGGCGGCGCCTCGGCGCCTTCCTGCGGCAGGCCCGCGGCGACCGCAAGCCGGCAGAAGTCGCACACGCTGCGTCGATATCGCCGGAGACCCTGCGCAAGATCGAGACCGGACGCCTGGCCACCCCCGCGTTTACGACGGTCGCCGCGCTCGCGGCCGTCTTGGACATCCCGCTGGAGGACCTCGCCCGCATCTGCCTTCCCGAACTCAACCTCCGCGACACCGGATAGCCATGTGCAGCAAGGCGCCGGACGACGATCAGGTCAAGACCACGCTGCCTGCGCATCCTTCCGAAGCGGCATCGCAGTTCCGTCAAGCGTGCGGCTCCCGGCCGGCGGCATGACTACCCCGTGATGAGACTGGGCGTGCCGGGACCGGGCCCCGATCGTGGGAAGGCGGAACGGAACTCGGAATACGCCCCCACTAGGGCGGCGAGGGTGAAGTTTCTGTTCAATCCGCTCGGATTGGGTAGCACCCATGCCGCCGCGCCTGCGAACCCTGGAGAGTAGGGCCCCCAGGCGACCTCGGAGGTCCGTGTCATGGCCGCCAGTGCAGGCTTGCCGAGAAAGCCGATCGCTCGCGGCGCGTAGCGGCGGATCTTCGCCTCGAAACCTGGTCGGGCAGCCCGGAATTCCTGAGCCGACACCTCGCTGGCTCGCGGCGTTGGTCGCTCGACGACCGCGGTTATGCCGCACCCGTAGTCCAGCAGGCAGCGCTCGTCCTCCGGTCGCAGGCGGGTGTCGGTGAATCCGGCCAAGTGCAGTACCGACCAGAAGCGGTTGCTGCGGTTCGAGAAGTTGTGACCGTCCTGCGCCGCGGTCGCGCCCGGATTCAGACCGCAGAAGACGACGTCGAGACCCTGGGCAAGGATGTTCACCTCATAGCGCGCCACGCGAGAAACGCTACGGTGAGCCGCGAGCTCGGGCATGGGACGGGCCACGGGCCGGTCCTGCGGCAGGATTGCCGCCGGATGCGGTCCATGCCGGACCCGTCTCGCGTAGCGTCGGCCACGTGCCGCCCCGAGGGAGGACACGCAGCACCGCGCCCGTGACCGTCCTGGTCGCGCTGCTGTTCATGGCCGCCGTCGCCCTGCGCGGATACGTCCCAGGCGCCGACCAGGTGGCGGCGGATACCGACCAGGAAAGCCCGTTGGCGGGCATCGTCGTCGTCGGCCTACTCGCCGCGGCGGTGGCGGTGGTCGTGGTGGCTGTCGTGCTCCGGCTGATGGGTCGCAACGCCCGCCCGCCGACCGCAGCGGCCCGTTCCGACTGGCTCCGCCGCGACCGCGCAGGGCCGACATGGCGTGTCTCGGTGATCGCCTTCGGGTTGATCCTCGGCTGGCTTCTGCTGTACGCGGCGCTCAGCCGGCTCGGCGGCCCACGGCACGACGTACCCGCCCAAATCCCGGGAACGACGCCCGACGAAGCGGAATCCGAGGCCGCGCGCAACGCCGCCGACCTGCCGCCCGACGTCGGTGGCGAGTCCAGTCTGCTCGGCTACTTCTACACCGCCACGGTGATCTTCCTGTTCGTCCTCGTCGTGGGGACGATCATCGCCTCGCGCCGACGGCGGCGCCCGGCGCACCCGGCGCGCTGGGCCGACGATGGCGAATCTGGGGAGCCGAACACTCGGTCCGAATCCCTCGCCCGCGCAGCGGAAGTGGGGCTCGCCGAGGTCGGTGATCTCAGCCGCGAGCCGCGCAAGGCCATCATCGCCTGCTACGCGGCGATGGAGCGGGAGCTCTCGCTGCTCCCCGATGCCGCGCCCCGCGACTTCGACACGGCGTCGGAGGTCCTGGCACGCGCCGTCGACCACCATGCGTTGCGGCCCGACAGCGCAACGCAACTGGTGGATCTCTTCGACGAGGCCCGCTTCAGCTCACACGTCATGAACGAGGGACACCGCGACGCCGCGATCGGCGTGCTGACCCACGTGCTCGACGAGTTGCGGAGTCACGCGTGAAGAAGGTCGCGATCGTCGGCATCCTGCTGATCGTGTGTGCCGAGCTGCTGGCGCTCACCCACCCCGACCGCCGTTTCGTTCCGTGGCTGGCAGGTGGGGCGGTCGCCATCGCGCTGCTGGTCGCGCGTTGGGTGCTGGTCCGCGACGCGCGACCCGACGTCGACGACTCCCGTGCCCGCGACCCCGCGGAGTCGCTGCGCCGTTGGCTGGCCAAGACCGAGATCCTGATCGCGCGGGCGGACTCCAACCGCGCGGACTGGGACAAGCATCTGCGCCCGATGCTGGCCAGGCAGTTCGAGCTGGCGACCGGCGCACGAAAGGGCAAGGATCCCAAGGTCTTCCACGCCACGGCCATCGCAGTGTTCGGTGAGCGGCTGTGGCCGTGGGTCGACCCGGACAACGTCGTCACCAGCGGCGTCTTGACCAGCGGCGTCTTGACCAGCGGCTTGCCAAGGGGGGCCGGTGAACCCGGCCCCGGGCGGGCCGTCCTCGCCGAGGTCCTGCAACGCCTGGAGAGCATATGATCCTGCCGGTCACCACGACCGCCGCACACTGCGAGGCCGTGCTCGACGAGATCGGCCGCGTCGTGGTCGGCAGGCGTGCGGCCCTCACCCTGATCCTCACCGCACTCCTGGCCAGAGGGCACGTCCTCATCGAAGACCTTCCCGGACTTGGCAAGACGCTCATCGCGCGGTGCTTCGCGGCGGCCCTCGGGCTGGACTTCAAGCGCGTGCAGTTCACCCCCGACCTGCTGCCCGCCGACCTGCTCGGGTCGACGATCTACGACATGCAGTCGGGCCGATTCGAGTTCCGGCCTGGGCCGATCTTCAGCCACCTGCTGCTCGCGGACGAGATCAACCGGACCCCGCCGAAGACCCAGGCGGCACTGCTCGAAGCGATGGCCGAGCGCCAGGTCAGCATCGACGGTGACACCCACCCACTGCCGGAACCGTTCATCGTGCTCGCCACCGACAACCCCATCGAATACGAGGGCACCTACCCTCTGCCGGAAGCCCAGCTCGACCGTTTCACGATTCGCCTCGAGCTCCGTTACCTCGGCGAGCGCGACGAGACGTCGATGCTGCGTCGCAGGTTGGACCGCGGCTCGGCCGACCCGACCGTCGCGCGGATCGTGGACGCCCAACAGCTCATCGCGATGCGCGAATCGGTCGAGGAGGTCACGGTGCACGAGGACGTCCTGCAGTACGTCGTCGCCCTTGCCGTCGCCAGCCGCCAGCATCCGCAGGTCGCCGTCGGCGCCAGCCCCCGCGCCGAACTGGACCTCGTCCAACTCGCCCGCGCCAGGGCGTTGTTGGCGGGCCGCGACTACGTGATCCCCGAGGACGTCAAGGCCTTGGCCGTGCCCGCCATGGCGCATCGGATAAGCCTCCGCCCGGAGATGTGGGTTCGCCAGGTGCGCAGCTCCGACGTCGTCGAGGAACTCCTGCGCCGCGTCCCCGTGCCACGTACCCGGGGCGCCACGTGACCGACACCCGCTGCACCGACGTCGAACTACGTTGGAACGCTTCACCTCTCGCACTCTCACTCGCGACGTGCGCGGCGGTGGCGATGGCCGTCGCCCTGATCGGCTCCCGCTGGCAGCTCATCGTGTTCGCCGCGCCGTTGCTGGGCGTGCTGGTCTCGCTGCCCTGGCAGCGGCCGAGAGCCACCGTGACGGTCGCCGCCACGCCAGGCCTGGTCCGGTGCTTCGAGACCGAGGTAGCCCGGCTGCAGATCTGGGCGACGGCCGAGCATGGCGCGTCGGTGCGGCTGACCGTCGAGGGCGTCGAGGGCGCCGCGATGGCGGTGATGCCCGGGGCGAGCGGAGCGAAGGGGGTGATGCCCGGATCGACGGGGATGGTGATCGAACTGTCAGCCGACCGGTGGGGCCGGTATCCGGTCACCGTCGGGGTCGACGTCGTCGCACGCGGTGGACTGCTCTCGGCACGGGCCGTGACGGGCCGCGTCGAGGTGGCCGACGT
>NZ_JBEVLO010000402.1:0-11427 GCF_040509115.1 Mycobacterium sp.
CTGGTGTCCGACCCCGAGACGCTCGTCGTCAACGTGGTCGCCGCCCCCACCGCCGAGGAGAGGGAGGGCGAGGGCGCAGGCGAGGCTGCAGAGGAAGCTGCCGAGGGCGAAGCGGCCGAGGGCGAAGCCGAAGGCGAGGGCGAGGGCTCCGAAGAGGCACCCGCCGCGGACTCCGAGTAGCTCGGCATGGCCGAGCCCCAACTCGTGGTCGGCCTCGGCAATCCTGGAGCGCAGTACGCCACCACGCGGCACAACCTCGGCTTCTTCGTCGCCGACATCCTGGCCGATCGCATCGGCTCGGGGTTCAAGGTGCACAAGAAGTCGGGGGCCGAGGTCACGACCGGCAGGCTCGGCGGCAAGTCGGTCGTGCTCGCCAAGCCGCGCACCTACATGAACGAGTCGGGCCGCCAGGTCGGGCCGCTCGCCAACTTCTACTCGGTGGCCCCCGCCGACGTCATCGTCATTCACGACGAACTCGACATCGAGTTCGGCCGCATTCGACTCAAGCTCGGCGGCGGCGAGGGCGGCCACAACGGACTGCGATCAGTCGCATCGGCGCTGGGCACCAAGGACTTTCAACGGGTTCGCATCGGCATCGGCCGTCCGCCCGGCCGCAAGGATCCCGCGACCTACGTGCTGGAGAACTTCAGCGCCGCCGAGCGGCCGGAGGTCGGCACGATCTGCGAGCAGGCCGCCGATGCCACCGAGCTTCTGGTCCAGTTGGGCCTCGAGCCTGCGCAGAACACGGTCCACGCCTGGTAGTCGTGCCTAGCCGCGGCCGCTGATCCCGCTGTCCACCACCTTGACCGGCTTGTGCGGATAGCGTTTCTCCGCGTGCGCCTTGGCCGCCGAGTTCGGCAGCACGTAAAGCGTCTCGCGCTTGGCTTGCAGCGGTCTGAGCACCAAATCCATGAAACCCTTCCGATCCTCGAGGTAGGGCTCGATGACGTCCTCCCCCGCCGGGCACACCGCCAGGCAGTAGGCAGCCTTGTAGTTGGCCTTGAACGACAGGCTCTGCCACATCGACGCGTTCTCCGAATCGGTGACCCGCGAGCGGAAGTCGGCGGCGTCCTCACTGTCCGCGATGGTCTGGACGTAGTCGGTGAAGCCGCCCATGAACTCGCGGTAGTTGTGCACCGAGCAGGCGACGAAGTCGAACTCGCCGTCCTTGCCGATGGCGCCGACGGGGCACGCCGCGACGCATAGCTTGCACTCCAGGCACGGTGAATAGTCCAGTGGCTGACCGTAACTGGTGATGGGAGCGTCGACGAGAATGGTAGCCAGCAGGATGAAGTTGCCGAATCTCGGATGAATGACGTTGCGGTGGATGCCCATCACGCCGAGGCCGGAGGCCACCGCGACGGGCTTGTGGGCCACCACCCAGATGCGACCGGGAAACCGGTCCATTTCCATCGGAAAGGTCGCCGACGGGTTCAACGCCCGGTGCCCGGCATCCTGGAGTGTGCGGGTGATCCGGTGGGCGGCCTCGTTGATGATCTCGCCGCTGCGGTGGAATTCCTGGTTGGCGACGCTGCGGGCCGGCGAGCGGACGTTGTCGCGATTCATCCTGACCACCAGCGAGATGAAGCTCTTGGTGCCCGGCAGAGCGCCTTCGACGTGGTCGCGTTCGGACGCCAGGTCGGGGTTGTCGACGCTGGCGAAGGCCACGTCGTCGGCGCCCGCCTCCAGACAGATCTGGCGCAGCCAGTCGGCGTCGATCACGCCGGGCGGTTCCGCCTTGCGCGCCAGCACCTTCCTTACCGTCGGGTGATCGGCCAACCGGGCGGGGATGCGATCCATCGTCTGAGTATAGCCATCTATACTCAGATGGCGCATCCGTACGCGGACCGCAACCTTCGAGATCGAACCGTCGTCGGGAATCCCCGAGCTGCGGTACCCCTCAGTCCGACGTGCGGCGCGCGTACGCGCGCAACGCGAACGGCGCGATCGCCGCGGTCATGGCCAACGACCACAGGATGGTCGACAGCACCGGATGGTGCAGCGGCAGTTGTGCATCCGGCGGCGCGGCAGGACCGTTGCCCCACAGCTCGCGCATGGCCTGCGCCAACGACGACACCGGATTCCACTCGGCCATCACCCGCAACCACCTCGGCATCGGCTCGGTCGGGGCAAAAGTGTTGGCCAGGAACGTAACCGGAAACAGCACGGTGAACATGACCCCGTTGACGGCCTCCACCGATCGCATCAGTGAACCGACGAGAATGCCGAACCAAATCATCCCGAACCCGAAAACCAGGATCAGCGCGAAGGCCAGCACGGCGTCGGCCACGCCGCCGCGGATGCGCCACCCGATGCACAACCCCGTGATCGCCATGACGACCACGCCGATCGACGAGTGGATCAGGCTGGCGACGCTGCGCCCGATGAGCACCGACGAACGACGGATCGGCAACGAACGGAACCGATCGATCACGCCCTTCTCGACGTCGGCCGTGATCCCCGACGCCACGACGAACGCCGTGAAGACGATGGTCTGCGCCTGAATGCCCGGCAACAGGAACTCGCGGTAGGACGCCCCGCCCCTGGTGGCGATCGACGCCCCGAACACGAAGGCGAACAGCAGCACGAACATGATCGGCTGTACCGTCACGTCGCTGAGCATCTCGGGCATGCGCTTGGTGTGAATCAGGTTGCGCTTCACCATGATCCACGACTGCTGCCCGATGTTCGTTGGGCGGGTGACCGGCCTCGTCACGGCATCGGCGGACTTGGGCGCGACGGCGGTCATGCGCTGGCCTCCTGCTGGTCGTCGTCCTCGGCGCGGTGCCCCGTGAGCGAGAGGAACACGTCATCGAGGCTGGGCCGGGACAGCCCGATGTCGTCGACTTCGATGCGGTCCTGCTGCAGCCAGCCTGCCACCCGGGTCAGGTCGGCGATCCCCTCGGCCGCGGCGGTCAACTGACGGGCCCCGACGTCGACGTGCACCTCGGCACCCGTTCTGGCGAGCAACTCGCGTGCGGCGGGAAGGTCGGCGGCGTGGGACACCGTCACCACCAGGCTGGCGTTGCCCGCCTGCTGCTTGAGTTGCAACGGGGTGCCCTTGGCGATGATGCGGCCGCGATCGATGACGACGATGTCGTCGGCCAGCTGATCGGCCTCCTCGAGGTATTGCGTGGTGAGCAACAGCGTGGTGCCACCCGCGACCAGCCCGCGCAGCACCTCCCACAGATCGCTCCGGCTGCGTGGATCCAGACCCGTGGTGGGCTCGTCGAGGAACAGCACCGGCGGCGACGCGACGAGGCTCACCGCCAAGTCCAGCCGCCGCCGCATGCCACCCGAATACGAGCGCACCGGGCGGTCTGCCGCGTCGGCGATGTCGAACTGTTCGAGGAGCTGGTCCCCCAGCCGCTTGATGTCCTTGCGGCCGATGCCGTACAGGCCGCCGATCATCCGGATGTTCTCGCGACCTGTAAGGAGTTCGTCGACCGTCGCCGCCTGGCCCGTCAGACCCATGTTGGCGCGGACCATGTCGGGCTCGGTGCGCACGTCGTAGCCCGCCACCCGCGCGGTGCCGCTGGTGGGCACCGAGAGTGTCGTCATCATGCGGACCGTCGTGGTCTTGCCAGCGCCGTTGGGCCCAAGCAGGCCGAGCACCGTGCCCTGTGGCACGGCGAAGGTGACGCCGTCGACGGCGGGCCGCTGCTTGGTCGGATCACCAAACTGCTTGACGAGGTCGATGGCCTCGATCGCCGGAGCGGTCATGGGTCAACCGTAGCGATGAGCTGCGACGCCCGGCCATCGCTTTTCCTGCGCATGGACGTTGAGACCAGCAGGCTCCGACGAACTCATCGGTGGCGCGGCGGCGCCTCGCCGCCCTCGACCACGGCCTGCGCCACGAAAACGCAGTTCAACTTCGCCCCTTCCCTGTACCGTCCGAATTTCCGGGTCGGGAGGTCGCTGATGTCCATGAAGTCCGCACGTCAATGCGCCGCCGACGGGTCCTCGTGGCACCGCTGGCTGAGGCTGGCGATCGTTGCCTTCATCATCGCCGGCTACCTGATCGTGGCGGTGGGCACGGGTGCGGCCCGTGCCGACGACCACCCGTCCGGGCCGGGCGGTGAGGCGTCAGCTCCGTCGGCTTCATCGGCATCGTCGACCCCGGCACCGGCCTCGGGCATCGAACGACCATCGGGCACGCCCAACCCGACGACCAGCACCACCACCGACACCACCACCACCGCCACCACCGCGGTCACCGTCGACGCAGAGTCGCCGTCGGGCACCAACACTCCCGAAAATCAGCCGCCCGGGGTCGTCGACCCCGGAACCGTCGACGCCGTGCAAGTCACGGGCACCATTGCTCCCACGACACCAGCCACCGAGACCACCGAAACCGTCGCGCCCGCCAAAATCGTCGCACCCACCCAAACCGTTGCGCCGGAACAGGATTCATCCAGCGCGCCGACGGCAGGCGGCGCCACCCCCGACCCCACCACGGCGGCCGCGGTGTCGCCCGATCCGAGCACCTCATCGGTCGCACCGAAGACCAGCATTCCGGCCCAACCGCACCGCGTCGACCCGAAACCGCTCACCGCCATCGAATCGGCAGCCTCCGAGCGGGAAGCCACCGGCACGTCGACCGCGCGCGGCATCCTGGGCGGGGCCGGCGCCGTTCCACTCGCCGCGGTCTCGGACCCCGCCCCGTCCGTCGTCTCGACCAACCCGCCTCCGCTGCCTGCGCTCAACCCGGTTCAGTTCGGCAGGCAGATGGCGGGATTGATCTCCGACGTCGGAATCGTGGCGATCTCGGCGGTGCACACCGTCGCCACCACGGTGGCTCAGGCCTTCGGCCCCGACAGCTTCCTTGGCGTGCCGTACCTGTTGGCGACCTCGCTGGCCAACGTCGCCGCGGCCGCGGGCCGGACGCTGATCGGGGGCCCGTTCGCGGATTCCTTCACCGGGCCGTTCCCCGTCACCTACGGGGTGCTCGACGGGCTGGCCTTCTTCAACCCGACCAAGCCACCCGCAGGCGCCAACGACCCGGCCATCAAGGTCACCCCCGAACATCCCCTCCCCGTCATCCTGCTCAACGGGACCACGGCGACCCAGGGGACCAACTTCTCCGTCGGCGCAGCGGTGCTCGCCAATGCGGGATACAAGGTCTACACCTTCAACTACGGCAATACCACGCCCTTCCCGAACAGCCCGATCCAAGCGATTGGCGACATCAGGCAGTCCGGCCAGGAACTGGCCGCCGAGGTCGACCGAGTACTCGCCGAAACGGGTGCGCCACGAGTGATTCTGGTCGGCCACTCACAGGGCGGCGGCATCCTGCCCGCGTACTACATCAACAATCTGGATGGCGCGGGCAAGGTATCTCAGCTCATCGGCATCGCGCCAAGCAACCACGGCACCGACATCGACTCGCTGATGGTTCTACAGGCACTGCCGATCTTCGGGCCGTTGGCCGTCGCGATCTCCAACGTGATCGGGCCAGCGCTCTACCAGCAGGCACTGGGCTCACCGTTCCAGCAGGAGGTCTATGGCAACGGCGACACCAGGCCGGGCGTGCTCTACACGACGATCGCCAGCATCAACGACGAAGTGGTGACCCCCTACACGCAGCAGGCCCTCACCGGTCCGAACGTCACCAACATCGTTCTGCAGGACCAATATCCAGGGCTCATCGTCGGACACGCCGGGATCATCGTGAGCCCGCACGTGTGGGCCACCGTGCTCGGCGCCCTGGCCGCCAATCCCGCGGCCAATCCGGCCAACACCACCACTGCGCTGGCGGCCTGAGACCTTCGCGCGCCGGGGGACCAGCCGAGCGGGGCCTAGGTGACGAGCGAGACCGAGTTGGCGCGGCGCAGCTTGCCCGACGGCGTCTTCGGAATGGTGCCGGGGCCGAGGACCACGACGTTGCGCGGACGGACGTCCACCTCGGTCACGACCTCGTGGGCGACCTGGTGCTCGATGCGACGCACCTCCACCGGGTCCTCCCAGGCGTTGGACTCCACGGCGACGGCGAACGTCTCCCGAGAGTGCCCGGCATCCAACCGGACCGCGACGGCGCAGCCGGGACGGACGCCCTTCACGCGACCCGCGGCCCGCTCGATGTCGGTCGGGTAGATGTTGCGGCCCGCCATGATGATGACGTCCTTGACGCGACCGCAGACCACGACGTGGCCGTTCTCCATCTGGTACCCCAGATCGCCGGTGTCGTACCATCCGTGCTGGTCCTGGGCGGGCAGGAAGCCGCCCATCGTGAGGTATCCGGGGGTCAGCGATTCGCCGCGCAGTTCGATGACGCCGACGCCACGGGCGGGCATGACGTCGCCGTGCTCGTCGACGACGCGGGCCTCGAGGTCACGCAGCAGCGGGCCCAGCGACGCCAGCCGTCGGGTGTTGCCCTTCGTCGAGGGCACGGCGCGGCGCAGCGCGGCCAGTAGGTCGGCATCGACCTCGTCGACCACCAGGCCTGCACCGCACTCGGAGAAGGACACCGCGAGCGTGGTCTCGGCCATGCCGTAGGCAGGCAGGATGGCGTCGGGGCGAAGACCGAAGGGCTTGCCTGCGTCCAGCAGATCCTCGACGTCGGCGGGTTCGACGGGCTCGGCGCCAGACAGCGCGAAGCGCAGTGTCGACAGATCGAACTGGCCCGGCTCGGCTTGGTTGCGCAACCGCTTGGCGAACAGCGCGTAGGCGAAGTTCGGCGCTGCGGTCATCGTGCCCTTGTACTTGTCGATGAGCTTGGCCCACAGCAGGGTGTCGCGCAGGAAGTCCATCGGGGTGACCTTGACCAGCTCGGCACCGAAGTACATGGGGATGGTCAGGAAGCCGACCATGCCCATGTCGTGGAAGCAGGGCAGCCAGCTCACCATGACGTCCTTGCTGACGTCGTACTGCGCGCCGATGAACATCGCCTCGGCGTTGGAGTAGATGTTGCGGTGGGTGATCTGCACGGCCTTGGGCGACCCAGTGGAACCCGACGTCAACTGCATGAGCGCGAGGTCGTCCTCGTCGGTCTCGACGGGATCGATTGGCTCGGCCTGCAGGAGGTCCCCGACGACGAGGACCTTCACCCCCTTTTCCTCGAGCACGGGAATGGCGACGATGAACGGCTCGGACACGATGACGGCCTTGGCCTCGATCATGCCGATCACGTTCATGGTGTCCTCGGCCCAGACGACGAGGTCGGTACGAGGGGTGGGCTGGTGCAGCATCGTCAGGCTGGCGCCACGCATCCAGAGCGCCTGTGCGGTCGGAGCTATCTCGACCGGATAGCCCGCCAGGACGCCTACGGCGTCACCGGGTCCGACACCCGCAGCCGCCAGACCGCCGGAGATGCGACGCGCGCGCTCGTGGACCTCACCCCAGGTGTGCCGCACCGGCTCGTGCGGTTCGCCGGTGACCATGCCCGTCGTGACGGTCCGAGCGTTGCGGTACATCTTCTCGGTGAATCTGCTCACGCCAACCTCCTGGGTCTGAGGAGCACGGCGCCGGCGCCGCTGCCGGTGCGCGTTTTTCCATGTTCCACCTGATCGCACGCGAATTCCGAGAGTGACGCGTGAACGATTGGGGTGCGTTTGGGTATCGAAACGGTGATATCCAGGCCGACGCGCACCAACCGTGAGGCGTTTGCCCCGGCGAATGGGTTCCGGTCGACACTACCGCTGCGAGACAGTTGCGAATCTCCCCGCCGAGATGTCCGGGTGGGGGAGGTCGTTCCGTCGCACGCGTAACCGTGAGTTTTCACCGCGCATCATCTTATGAGACTCTTAAATAACTGCCAAACCAATGCCCCGATTGAGGCGTGGGTCACACCACTGGAGACCCCGACCTTCTTCACCCGCTGACTTTCGTCACCCGATCCCCGAGGGCGCCGGGACCACGCGTGCCCCGTGCACCGGACCGCTGGCGGCCCGCACCGTGCGACACACGCCCTCCCCGGCCAATTGCACCCCGACGTCGATCGCCGCGCCTGCCGACGGGCATAGGAACGCGCACGTGGGGCCCGACCCCGACACGATGCCCGCAAGCGCGCCCGCGTCGACGCCCGCGCGCAGCGTCCGGCGCAGAGCGGGCATCAGGCTGACCGCGGCGGGCTGCAGCTCGTTGCCGAGCAGCGGCGCCAGCTCATAGGCGTCACCCGATGCCAACGCGGCGAGCAGCGGCTCGGGATCGCCGAGCCGCGGCGGCTGCTCGCGGCTGGCGTCGGCACGGATCCGGTCGATCTCGACGAACACCGCTGGGGTCGACAGGCCGCCGTTGGCGAAGGCGAGCACCCAGTGAAAGGTGTTGCGAGCCAACACCGTCGCCAGTTCTTCGCCACGACCGGTGCCCAGCGCAGTTCCGCCGTGCAGCGCGAAGGGCACGTCGCTGCCGAGGTTAGCTCCGAGCGCGTGTAGATCGCGACGCGGAACCCCGAGCTCCCACAACGCGTTCATTGCCACCAGCACCGCGGCGGCATCGGCACTGCCGCCCGCCATGCCGCCCGCGACGGGGATCGACTTCTCGATGGCGATGGCGACGTCGGGCCCGCGCCCCACGTGGTCGGCCATCAGGTCGGCGGCACGCCACGCGAGATTGCGCTCGTCGACGGGCAACGACTCGCTACCCTCCCCCGACATCGACAGCGACATGAGATCGGCGTTGCGGACGGTGATCTCGTCGAAGAGGGATACGGCGTGGAAGACGGTCGTCAGTTCGTGATAACCGTCGTCACGTACGTCGCCGACGGCGAGGTACAGATTCACCTTGCCGGGGACGCGCACCGTCACGGACCCGGCCGACACCCAGTCGGAGGCAGTGTTTCCATCAAATCTGGGCACGCCACGACAGTATCGCCGGTGCGAACCCGACACGTACGAAGTGGTGAGATACCCCTCGAGATCCCGCCGCTCGACGCCGAACGAATCGGGCGCCTAGACGATTCACGTTAGTGTTTGCTCGGAAGGTGTGTCAAGGATCACTGAAGCTTCCCGGCTGCGAATTGCCTGGCCGTCGCCGACGGCGCTGCGCCTTACTCTGTGAGCATGCTCGTCCCGAAGGACATGTTCGAGGACTACGAGGTCGACGGCGTGGTTGGCCATGGTGGATATGCGACGGTCTACCGGGCCCACAGGGTGAGCGAGCCGGGCGGGACGGTTGCACTCAAGGTGCTCGACGACCACCACCACGACCCCCTGCACATGACGAGGCTTCAGCGCGAGTTCGAATTTGCCAAGCGCCTCAACCATCCTCACGTGGTGACGATGTACGACTGCGGCCCGGGTTGGCTTTCGATGGAACTCGTCACCGGTGGCACGGTGACGGCCCTTGCCTCCAGGGACGACCGAATGACCGCGCTCGCCCAAGTCGCCGACGCCCTGGACCACGCCCACGAACTGGGCATCGTGCACTGCGACGTGAAGCCAGCCAATATTCTGGTCGCCCATGACTTCTCGGCGGACGGCGCATTTCTCTCCGATTTCGGCTCGGCGCGTGCCGTCACCGATCAATTCGACCGCCACACCGGACAGATCGAGGCGTCGCTTCCTTACGCCGCGCCGGAGGTTCTGCACGGTCGCGCCCCCACGGCGGCCTCCGACGAATACTCGTTGGCGTGCACCTGTGTCGAAATGCTTACCGGCTCACCACCTTTCACGGCAGTGACGGTGATGGCGCTGGTCGATGACCATCTCAACAGCCCGGTCCCGAGGTATTCTCGCCGGATCGAGTGGATCCCCAGCGCATTCGACTCGATTCTGGCGAAGGCAATGGCGAAGGATCCCGACTTTCGCTATCAGTCCTGCTCAGAGTTAATTTTTCTGATCAGGAGGGCCATTCGGTGAGCAGCCGATAACACCTGAAATATTTGTACTTAACCCAAGGTTTACCAGGCGTGGCGACGTCTCGAGCCCAGGGCAGCTAACTTCGGGAAATGACGACGGAATCTCCGACCGCATACGACAATTCTGCACTCGCACACGAGGAAGAGGGTTACGAAAAGGGCCTAAAACCCCGGCAGGTACAGATGATCGCGATCGGCGGCGCGATCGGAACCGGCCTCTTCATGGGCGCCGGTGGCCGCCTCGCCAGCGCCGGACCCGGCCTCTTCATCGTGTACGCGGTCTGCGGCGTGTTCGTGTTCTTCATTCTCCGGGCGCTCGGCGAGCTGGTCCTGCACCGCCCGTCGTCCGGGTCGTTCGTCTCCTACGCTCGCGAATTCCTCGGCGAGAAGGCCGCTTACGTCGCCGGCTGGATGTACTTCTTCAACTGGGCGTGCACGTCGATCGTCGACGTGACGGCGATCGCGCTCTACATGCACTACTGGGGCGCCTTCGAGGCGATACCGCAGTGGTTGATCGCCCTCATCGCGCTGGTGATCGTGTTGACCATCAACATGATCTCGGTCAAGTGGTTCGGCGAGATGGAGTTCTGGGCGGCACTGATCAAGGTCGTCGCACTGGTGACCTTCCTCGTCGTCGGCATCGTCTTCCTTGCCGGTCGCTTCACGGTGCAGGGTCAGACCACCGGACCCTCGGTGATCACCGACAACGGCGGCATCCTGCCCAACGGCGTCCTGGCGCTCGTCGTGATCACCTCAGGCGTCATCTTCGCCTACGCCGCAGTCGAATTGGTGGGCACCGCAGCAGGCGAGACCGAGAACCCGGCCAAGATCATGCCGAAGGCCATCAACTCGGTGATCTTCCGGATCGCCGTGTTCTACGTCGGTTCACTGATCCTGCTGGCCCTGCTGCTGCCGTTCACCGCGTACGAGGAGGGCACCAGCCCGTTCGTGACGTTCTTCTCCAGCATCGGCGTTCCCGCCGCAGGCGACATCATGAACTTCGTCGTGCTGACGGCCGCCCTGTCGAGCCTCAACGCGGGGTTGTACTCGACGGGCCGCATCCTGCGGTCGATGTCGATGAACGGCAGCGCGCCGGTCTTCACCTCCAAGATGACGAAGAAGGGCGTGCCGTGGGCAGGTATCGCGCTGACGGCGTGCTTCACCGTGGTCGGCGTCTTCCTGAACCTGATCGTTCCCGCCGAGGCGTTCAACATCGCACTCGACCTCTCGGCACTGGGCATCATCGCTTCGTGGGGCACCATCGTGATCTGTCAGATCCAGATGTACCGCTGGTCGAAGAAGGGCATCCTGGAGCGACCGGCCTTCCGCCTGTTCGGCACGCCGTACACGAGCTACGCCACGCTGGTGTTCCTCGCAGCGGTGACCCTGCTGATGTGCATCGAGAACTACTGGAACGCGATCGCGCTCGTCGTCATCGTCCCTGCGCTCATCGGCGGCTGGTTCGCCGTCCGTGGCCGCGTGCTTGCGGTCGCCCAGGAGCGCGTCGGCATCACCGGTAACTACCCGATCTACGCGGAGACACCGCTGCAGGACGAGTTCCTGGCCAAGGACGCCGCGAAGCGCAAGAAGCCCGAGGAGTAGTCATCGACGCACGATGCCCCGGCGCTTGC
>NZ_JBEVLO010000403.1:0-43086 GCF_040509115.1 Mycobacterium sp.
TCCGTTGGGACCGACGACGCCGATCTTGGCTCCGGGGAGGAAGTTCAGCGTGACGTCGTCCAGGATGACCTTGTCACCGTGCGCCTTGCGGACCTTCTTCATCGTGTAGATGAACTCAGCCATGCTTTGGGTATTGCCTTTCCGGTCTGCGGGTATTGCTCGCACACCATCCTAGGCGCGGCCCCCTGCGGTCATGCCGTCAGAGGCAGCCCCCGCCCACTGGCCTCGTCGTCGGCGTCGGACTCCTCGCCGAAACCGTCGTCGGCGAGGCCGTCCTCGGTGAGGTTCTCGTCGGTGAGGTTCCCGTCGGTGAGGTTCCCGTCGGGCTTGCGCTCGGCGACTGCGGGCTCGGTCCGCTTGGGCAGCTCGACGCGGACGGTACTGCGCGCCAGGTCGGGCCCGATGGCGTGAGCTCGAAGTTCGATCGACGACCGCCTGTTGCCCTCGCGGTCGTCGTACTCGCTGGTGTAGAGGTGGCCCACCACGACGACGGGATCACCCTTGACGAGTGCGCTGGCGCCGGTGACCAGACGACCCCAGCAGTTCACGTTGACGAACAGCGAGTTGCCTGCCTCCCAGCTGCCGTCCGGCATGCGCCTGCGCGAATTGCTCGCGACGCGGAACTTGGTGACCTGCTGATCGCCCACCCGACGGTGGACGGGGTCGGTGACGATGTTGCCGACGATCGCAAACGGTGTCTCGAACATTCTTCATTCCCTTCATCTGTTCTCTCGGAGTCGACGGAGCCTCGGCCCGCCGTGCGCCCATTCACCGTCGCGCCACCGACGTCCGGGGCCGATGCACGACCGGAGGCACGCCACCTGTGGATGAATCACGGGCTGTGGATGAATCGCGCGGCGGCTAGTTTGGTCGCCATGACGGGCGAGCATGCGTTGACGAGCTCGACCTTCGTGGTTGCCGACGACGTCGACCCCGTCGCGGTGGCGGCGCTGCGCGCGGCGGGTGCACTCGACGCCCGCGGCGCGGATCCCGACATCTCCGTCGGGGGTCGCTCGATCCCGGTGGCACCCATGGGTGCCGTCACCATCCGCCCCACCGGGCCAAGCGGTCCAACGGTTTCCGCAGGGAGCATCCAGCTGGCGAACGCGGCGATGGCCGTCCTGGCGCCTGCGGCCATACCGTCGTGGCCCAGCGACACACGGCTCGCGGCGCCGCCGCGGCCCGTCATCGCGGTTCGGCAAGGCCTCGACGATCACCTTGGCGCGCAACGAGATTCACTGACCGTGGCGGTCGAGGTGCTGCGCAGCGCGGGGGCGCAGATCGTCGAGATCGGTGCCGCCGACGCCGTGCCCGACGACGCGGACGTCGCACTCGCCCACCCATCACACGACGTCGATCCGTGCTCGGTCACCGTCCCGGTCGGCGCGGCCTCGGTCACCGTGCAAGCGCGAGCCTTCGACGACGCCGTCGCCCTCGACGTCGCCACCCTCCTGGTGGAAGTTGGCGCCCCGCAGTGCGCGTGGCCGCTGGCCGTCGCCGAGCACGCCGAGTTGGTGGTGTTCGGCGCACACCTGCGTGGCGGTGCGCTGGCACACGAACTCACCGACCTCGGGGCGCGCTGGGCCGGTGAGATCGCGACGTCGGGCCGCTACCGGATGATGCGGCTGCCGACCACCCCGCCGAAGCCTGCCGTCACCCGCGTGCCCGACGGCGCCGAAGGGACCGCGATGAAGGCGCACCGCTGGCTGCTCTCCCCCGCTGCGCTCGGCCGGTTCCTGGTCGCGTTGCCCGCGCCGATGCAGCTCGGCAAGGTCGAGTTCGACGACGGCTCTTGGCGGACGTCGTTCGGGTGCGACGGCGCCGCCGCCGATGCGGGTGTCGACATCAGCCGGTACGGCGGCTGGGCGGCGGCCATCGCGGCGGGCGCCGTCACCTAGAGCGTTCGTCGAGGTCGGCGAGCTTGGCCAGCATCGCGTTGTAGGCCGCGAGGTCGGCATCCTCGTCCCGGTCGGCCGCACGGTCGAGGCGCGTCGCGGTGCGCTGATCGCTGCGACGCCACTGGATGAGCAGCGCAAGCAACACCAGTACGAGCGGCACTTCGCCTGCCGACCAGGCGATTCCACCACCGAGTTTCTGATCACCCAAGAGGTCGGTATGCCACGGCAGTTGCAGTGACCGGTAGAACTTCTCCGCCAGGGGCGTGTTCGTGCCCATCAACACCACCCCGAAGAACGCGTGCAGCGGCAATGACGCGAACACCACGGCGAGCTTGGCGATGGGAGGAATCGGCCTCGGCGTCGGGTCCACGCCGATCACGACCCAATAGAACAGGTAGCCGGTCAGCAGGAAGTGCAGGTTCATCGCGACGTGGGCGGCGTGACTGTCGACCGCGACGTCGAAGATCCCACCGAAGTACAGGCCGTAGAAACCCGCGACGAAGATCACGGTCGCCACGATCGGGTTGGTCAGCAATCGCGACACCCGGCTGTGCAGGGCCGCCAACAGCCACTCGCGGGCGCCCGGCGGATCGGCCCGCCCGGCGGCGGGCAGCGCGCGCAGCGCCAACGTGACGGGCGCTCCGAGCACCAGCAGCACCGGCACCAACATCGACAGCAGCATGTGCGCTGCCATGTGCATGCTGAACATGGCAGGCATGTAGCGGCCGATCCCGGATGAGCTGGCGAACAGCAGCACAGCGCACCCGCAGAGCCATGCGACGGTCCGCCCGACGGGCCACGCGTCGCCCCGCTTGCGCAGCCGCAGCACGCCCGCCAGGTAGACCCCGGCGAAGACGAGCGCCGCGGTGCCGAGAATGAGGTCGAAGCGCCACTCGAACAGCACGCGAGCCACCGTCGGTGGACCGGCCAGGTCGTAGCCGATCTCGACGGCGGTGACCGACGGATTGACGGTCGGCGGAGGCGGTGGCGGCGTCCTGCCCAGTGCGACGGCGATGCCGAAGGTCAACCCGAAGACGGCGGCTTCGCCGAGCGCCAGCCGGATCAGCTGGCCACGCGCAGCGGGGTCGGCCTTGAGCGCAGCCACTCCTCGGCGGCGTTGCAACCAGCCCAGCCCGCCAAGCACGCACAGCGCGACCATCTTGCCGACCACCAACCAGCCGTAGCTGCTGTGGACGAGGTCCTCAGGGCGGATGCGCACCAACGCGTTGATGACGCCGGACAACCCCATCGCGATGAAGCAGCACAGCGCAAGGAGGGAGAACCTGCGCGCGGCGAGGTCGGCATGCTCGCCGCCCCGGAGAGCATGGACGAGGAGGGCGAGCAGCCCGCCCGCCCACAGCGCGCCCGCGACGAGGTGGATGACCAGGCTGTTGGTGCCCACGTCATGGGAACCGCCCGCCGACGAGTGTCCCGTCAGCGCCAGCGGCATCAGCGTCGCGAGGGCGCCCACGAGCAGCAGCGGTGTCCACGACCAGCGCAGCACCGGGATGCTGACGACGGTGACGACGGCCGCGAACAACGCCGTCCAGCGCCAAGAGCCTGCGACGTCGATCAAACTCGCCACCGACCAGATCGCCGTCGGGTCGAGCCTGCTCGTCAACGGCTGCCCGGTGATGTCGGAGACCGTCAAGGGAACCAGCAGCGTTGCGCACACCGTCCAGACGCCGGAGGCGACGGTGCCCAACCGCATCGCCCGGTAGCCCGCCACGTCGAGGACACCGTTGCGCTGAGGCGGGACCAGGAACGCGGCGAACATGAACGAGCCGACGGCGACGACGGCGGCGATCTCGCCTGCGGCCCGCACGAACGGCAAGCCGTAGTTGGTGACCGGCCCGGGGTTGGGCAGACCGGTGGCCGTCAACGCATCGACCAACGACAGCGCGGCGAGGCCGGCGGCGGTCGCGCCGGCCAGGATGCCGACTCCGTACAGGATCGGCCACACCGCAGTGTTGCGGCTCTTGCGCTCCGCGGGCGCGACCGTCGTCATGAGACGAGGGTATTGGACTCGGGCGTGGGGCCGATCCTGGGCGGGCGCGCGGGTCAGGCGGTGCTTCGCTGGCGCTTGACCAGTTCGCGCACGAAGAACTGCTCACGGGAGAACAGCTCGACCTTGTCCATGTCGCCGAGGATGCCGCGGAGTTCGGCGAGGAACGCGGTCCGGCGCTGCTCGAGGTCGGCGGCGGGCGCGAGCAGGTTCTGGTCGGCGACCACCTGCCTGGCCGTCGCGAACAGTAGGGCCGATACCGACTCGTTGCTGCGCACCCTGTCCTGGGCAACGTACTGACGGCCGACCCCGAGGGCCAGGCTCGTGAGGTCCTTCTCGCTGATGTCGGGTGGGGCACCCCTGAGTACGTCGGCCACGATCTCGTAGGCCTCGATGAAGGGCCGCAGCATGGCTCCGGCGATGAGCGGCCGTTTGGCCCGCAGCATCGCGTCGGTTTCGTCGCCGCCCGCTGCGACGTGCTGTTCCCACTCTTCGTGCCAGGACATCTCCTCGGCGATGTGACCGCGGAACGCCGCGGAGTCGGCGAAGTAGAAGTCGAACTTCAGCAGATCGCGCAGTCGCATCGCCTGTGCCCAGAAGGCCTCCAGTCGGTCACCCTCGGAGCGGCCCGCACACGCCAACGACAGTTCCACGATCGAAGTCTCGAGAAAGGCGTGAATCAAGGTGTTGCGGTAGAACGCCGCCTCGTGTTCGTCTCCCGACGCGATGCGCCACACCGGTTCCCGCCCCCCGTCGATCCGGGTGACGGGATGACCATTCGACAACGCGTCCACGGCGGCGCGGACCCCGTCGGTGGTCCGAAGTCGCAACGCGCTGTTGGTCATCGGAGTATTGGTGCGATCCAGGTAGTCCAACGAGTCCTGCAGGGTGTGATGCAGTTGACCGAGCGTCAGCGCCACCCCGTTGGTGGTGAGCAGCAGCGCCGACACCAGTCCAGTCGCGTTGACGGGTGTGACGCGCAGGATGCGCCACGCCACCTCGAAGGCCATCTTCTGCATCGCCAGCCGTTTGGCGGCCTCGTCGGTGGTCATCGAACCGTGGGGTTCGCCAAGGTACTTGGCCATCGAGACTGCCTCGGGGAACCGGACGTAGATCTTGCCGTAGTTGCGCTCGCCCTGGGCCTTGATGAAGTTGTAGAGCCAGGACACGCCTTCGGGCGTCTTCTCGCCGCCCCGGGCGTACGCCGCGTACTCGGCGGTTTCGTGGAGCTGATCGAAGCTGATGGACACCGGCTGGAGCAGGATGTCGTCACTGCGGCCTGCGAGGTAGGCGTCGGCGACGTAGGCGAGCAGTCCAAGCTTGGGCGGCAACATCTTTCCGGTCCGGGACCGGGTGCCCTCGATGGCCCAGCTCAGGTTGAAGCGCTTCTCGACGATGTAGCCGACGAACTCCCTGAGAACGTACTTGTAGAGCGGATCGTCGAGCTTGCGGCGGATGAAGATCGCACCGGAGCGCCGCATCAGCGGCCCCATCAGCCCGAAGGACAGGTTGATGCCGGCGAAGGTGTGCACGGGTGGCAGCCGGTTCTCCTGCATCGCGACGGGCACGATCGCGCCGTCCAGGTAGGAGCGGTGCGAGAACAGCAGCACCGCAGGGTGATTCTCCAGCGCCACCCGCATCGCCTCGATTTCGGCGCGGTCGTAGTCGATGTTGGGGTCGAATCCCCTGCTGAAGATCGCGCGCCCCAACGTTGGGATCAGATCGACGGAGAACCGGCTCCAGCCCGTCGCCAGTTCGTCGAGCATCTCACCCGCCGACTCCAGCGTGGCACCGGGGATTTCCTCGAGCCCCTCGCGAAACTTGCTTGAGGCCAACATCTCCGGCTTGACCAGCCGCGGCGACTTATACTCCGGACCGAGGAGCCGTAGCTCGACACGTTCGATCGCCAACTCTGCGCGCCGCATCACGAAGCGAGCGAAGTCGCGAGGGTTCTCGGCGACGGTGGTGTCGCTCCAGTTCTTCCGCAGCTCGGATACCGTCGCGGGTTCACCCGCGACGACCCGCGCGCGCGAGGAATCCTTGCGAAGGATGCCGCGTTGCAGCAACTTCGGCGGCCGGTAGGTGTCCCGCCCGCTGAGGAAGGCGACCACCTTGGAGCGAGTGGGCAGTCCACCCGGAATCCAGAACACGCGCACCGGCACGACGGAGCGGCTCTCGTCGTCCTCGAGGAGTGCGACGAGGCGGGCCAGCGTGGCGGGCGGCGGATCATCGTCGCCCGGCAGTTGCAGCACCTCGATGCGGGCGTCGGGGTGTGCGTGTCGCTGGGCCGCCAGCCAGTCGTCGAGCATCTTGACCTCGGCGGGCGAATCCACCGACGCGAGCACCAACGCGTCGTCGGTGGGGGTGAAGCTGTGCAGCGCGTCGGCATTGACCTTCACGGCCGGCCCTTCGCGCCGCCGCGCGGCGTCTTGGCTGGGGTGGCCGCCTTCTCGGCTGGCGCCTTGGCCACGGCCTTCTTCAGCGCGGCGTTCTTGGCCGGAGCCTTCTTGGCCGCAGCGTTCTTGGCTGGAGCGTTCTTGGCCGGAGCGGCCTTCTTCACCGGCGCCTTCCTGGCAAGGGTCCTCTTGGCGGGCTGAGCGTTTCGGGCGTACATCGGCGCGTCGGGGAGGCCTCCCTGCGGCCAGTTCTTCAGCGTGTCCAGGTAGAGCTGGCGCACTTCGGCAATGCGGTCGTTGAGGTTCTCGGTGGTCCAGTCGTCGACGGGAATCGGGGGGAAGACCGCGACGTCGACGCTGCCAGGGTTGAACGTGCTCGAGTTGCGCTCGGCGATGACCTCCGCGTTGCGGATGACGATCGGCACGATGGGAATTCCGGCCGCCATGGCGATGCGGAACGGACCCTTCTTGAACGGCCCCACCTCGACGGTGTCCAGGCGGGTGCCTTCGGGAGCGATCAGGACCGAAAGGCCCTTGCGGGCAAGCTCTTCGATCTTGTGCAGGCTCTCGACGGCGGCCTTCGGATCGTCGCGGTCGATGAAGGCGGCGTCCATCATCCTGCCGATGGTGCCCATCAGCGGGTCCTTCTCCAGTTCCTTCTTGCCGACGGAGGTGAAGTTGTCGCTGATCAGTCTGCCCGCGATGAACGGGTCGGCCTGGTTGCGGTGGTTGAACAGGAAGACGGCGGGCCGTTGGGCCTTGAGATTCTCCTCGCCGGTGACGTTGAGGTCGATGCCGATGGACGTCATCAGGAGCCTGCTCCACGTCGAGGTGAAGAAGTTGACGCCCGTGCGGCGGTTGCGGGTCAGCAACCCGAGCCCGATCGCTCCCGCGGCGGCGGGCACCAGCGAGGCGATGCCCGCGGCCGTGCGGATCTGCGCCACCGGGCTGCTGCCGCTGCGGCTGGAGAACCTCAGCACCGGCCAACCTCGTTTGACCGCAACGGCTTCCATCTTGCCGCCGGGGTTGGTGGGTCGGGGATTGCCGACGAGGTACATCAGGGCGACGTCCTCGTCACCGTCGGCGTAGAAGTAGCTCTTGCCCAGGTCGACACCGTTGTCCGCCGAGAATGCCTGGACGGCGCGTGCCTTGCCGGGACCCCAGATGATGGGGGTCTTCACCTCGCCCGTGATCAGGCCGTCGTCGTCGGTCTCGAACTTGTTGCTCAGCACGTTCTGGATGCCGAGGAACTTGGCGACGGGCTCGACCTGCACGGTGAGCGCGGAGGAACTCAGGACGACGGTGTGCCCACGGGCCATGTGGGCGCGCACCAGAGCGCGCATCTCGGGGTAGATGCGCTTCTGCACGTGCTGCACGAACAGCCGCTCCCCCAGCTCGTCGAGGTCGCTCATCGAGTTGCCGTGAAGCATCCGGGCGCCCTTGCCGATGAGATCCTCGAACTCCGAACGTCCGAGCTGGTGGTTGAGGCCGGCCTGCACCATGCCGATGAACTCGCCGACGCTCATCTGGCCGCGGCGCAGCCGATCCTGAGTCATGAGGACGCCGGTGAACCCAGCCACCAGGGTGCCGTCGAGATCGAAGAAGGCTCCGACGTCGGGACCCTCCGGACTCGCGTTTATCTCCGCGACCGACCCGGGTAGGCGCAGGGTGCGCGAGGACTGTCCGTTCTGCGAGCTCATTGCGCGGCACTCCCATTGGCCGAGTTGGTCACCGTGTGGGGTATCGACGTGGACGGCGGGGCAACGTCGTCGGGCGTGAACGACGCAGGCGTGCAGCGTCCGTCGCCGCCGAGTGCGAGCACCTCGTCGAAGCCAGCCCTCAGGCATCTCGCCCACAGCGATTCATCGGCGATCGCCGCGCGGTCGTAGCGCGTGGTGATGGTGCAGTAGCCGGCCCGCGAGACCAGCACGACCATCATGGCGACACCGGGCAAAGGCCCAATCCCATAGTGCCGCAGGATCTTCGCACCGGCGATGAACGTGTCGCCCGGGTAGATCGGTACGTTGCTTGCCTGGACGTCGGAGTTGACGACGGAACCGGCGACGGATTCGAGAATCGAGTCCGGCAGCAGACTGATCAGCGGAGCCATGGCGCCGACCATGTCGATGGCGCGCTCTTCGCGCTTGGTCATCATCTGCTTGCGCACCTTCAGGATCCGCTTCGTCGGATCGACGACGCCGACGGGCGCTGCGAGGTTGATGCCCGCAAATCGGTTGCCACCCGCGGGATCGTCGTCCGAACGGAGGTTGACGGGGACCGCCATCGGCAGCGTGGCGATCGGGATGCCCTTGGATTCGTGATAGAGCCGGAGTGCGCCGCAAAGGCCTGCGAGGTACGCGTCGTTGATCGACCCGCCCGCCGCCTTGGATGCCTTGTGAAGATCACTGAACTTGATGTCGATGGCCTCGGAGCGCGACGACAGGCTCCGCCTGCGCAGCAGCGGTGACGGGTCGGCAACGGCGCCCATCACCCGAGCACTGGACCTGGCGTAGGTCACCACCCCGCCGACGGTGGACACCGGATCACGCACGGCCTTGCTCAGCGCGGACGCCGCTCCCCCGATGGCACCGACGATGCCGCTTGCGATGGAGCCGGGCAGTTTGTTGAAGCCCTGGCGCATCAGGTCGTTCGGCGAGAGATCCTCGGGGATGGGTAGCGGAGCGACCTTCACTGGCGGCGGATCGCGTTCCACGTCGTAGATGTTGGCGAACATCTCGATGGCGCCGACGCCGTCGGTGACCGCGTGGCTCAGATGCAGCATCGTCGCAGCCGTGCCGTCGGCCAGACCCTCGACGAGGGTGGCCGTCCACAGCGGCCGGGAGATGTCCATCGGCGATTGCAGCGCGACCTCCGCGAGGTCCATCACCTCGCGCAGTGTGCCGGGTGCGGGCACGCGTACCCGACGCACGTGGAAGTCGAGGTTGAAGTCGGGGTCGATGACCCAGCGGGGCGCCGCCGTCGGAAGGGTCGGCATGACCACCTTCTGCCGAAGCCGCAACACCTTGCGGGAGGCGTTCTCGAAGCGCGTGCGGAACCGCTCCCAGTCCGGCGTCGCGTCGAGCAGCTCCACCCCCATGATCCCGGAGCGGGTGCGCGGATTGGCCTCGCCACGGTGCAGAAGCTGGTCAACCGCACTCAGTTCCTCGGGTAGTCCGGCCGCGTAGCTCTCCGGCACGTCGCTCATCGTGTGTCGATCCCCTCCCGTGGCCGCCGAGTGCGAAGTCCACGCTAGTCGGCCGCTCGGTACCGCGGGTCGCATTACCGGTGTTGTGCTGCGGTAGCCAGATCCGGCGGGAGATACACTCTTCGGGCACTGCCTCCGTAGCTCAGTGGATAGAGCAACCGCCTTCTAAGCGGTTGGTCGCAGGTTCGATCCCTGCCGGGGGCGCTGGCCATCTCTCGTGTGCGGCGGGCGCCGCCCGCCCTTGCGCAGGCAGGCCCACCCGAGGGCGAGATCTGACGGTGACCCGCCATCCAGCCCGGGACCCTGGGCCCAGGCGTGGAGCCGGCCGACAGGAAACTCTCCGGCGAATGGCCACCTCCGCTGGGCACTGGTCGCGGACGCTCAGCTAACACCTGCTCCATGGTCGCACGCTAGCCCTTGCCGGTCGGGAGATCGTTGGGTGCGGCGCCGGGGCGCTGGCTCGCTCGATTGACGCCGAGGCCACCGCCACCGCATTGCGGATCGCCCAAACACAGCGGCACCCACCCATGCTCCGGTCGACTGAGCGAAACGTCGGCCGAGGCATCGGTCCCCCCGGCACGCCGACGAGCCCCGAGGCACGTCAATTGGCCCGCCAGGCAGCAGAATTCACCCTGCAACACGACCAGCTCGCCCACGCGGTGCCGGGTCTGCAGACGCTGGTCCAGTCGGCTTATGCGTGGGTCGCCGAATGGCTCACCGAACTGACGTCCGTCGTCGGGGCCCGCCCCGATCAGACATGGCGTCGGGACCGAGCTGAATGCGTTGCCGCTCAGGGCACCTCACGTCTGCGGATGGTGATCGAGGGTAGCTGCGCCAAGCTCTGGCCGACGACGCAATAGCGCTCCGTCAGCTCCGCCAGCTTGGCCAACGTCGCATCGTCGGCATCGGTCTGCAGCTCCGCGACGATGCCGATCTCCTGCACGCCGATCGGTACGTCGCGGGAGATGCCCAGGGTTCCCCTGGCGTCGAACGATCCCGTCGCACGCAGCTCGGCGGAGGTGACGTCGATGCCCATCGCGGTCGCCACGCTGCGCATCGTCACTCCAGCGCAGGCCAGCAGGGCCTGGAGCAACATGTCGCCGGAGCAAGCATCGTTTCCGTCCCCACCGGTGGCCGGATGGAGACCGGCTCTGGTCGGACCCGACCACGTCTGCACCAATGCCGTAATCCCGTCGGTGTCGAACGAGGCTTCGGCCCCGACCGGGGTGCGTGAGCTGGCCGGATCTTCGCGATAGCGCTCCTTGAGCGGCGCCTGCAGTGCCCTGAGCGTGGTTGCATCCATCCGGCCATGATTGCACCGCGGGTGCGGGCGGCGCGAAGAACACCCCGCCGAGCCCTGACCACGAACGTCCCCCGGCACTCAGTTGTCATCGAGGAGACCGCCGCCCTGGCGGATGACTCGCCAGGTGCGCGACGGGTGGCCGTCGCAGCTGAATTGCACGGCATGGACGTTGTTGTCGGTGCTGGTCCCTCCGGCAATCGTCAAACACTTGCCGGTCTGGACGTTGCGGATCTTGAACGTGCCATCGGGCAACGACGTCATCGCCCATCTGCGGGACGCGTCGCCGTCGCAGGTGAATTGCAACGCTTCGACGTTGTTTTCCGTGCTCCGGCCACCGGCGATCGTCAAGCACTTGCCCGTTTGCAGGTTTCGGATCATGAAGTTGCCGTTCGACGCGGGTTCGAGCGTCCAACGGCGGGACGGATGACGGTCGCAGGAGAACTGCAGGGCCACGACGTTGTTGGCGGTGCTCACACCGCCCGCAATGGTCAGGCACTTGCCCGTTTGGGTGTTGGCGAGCATCACCTCATTGCCGGGTGCATCGTCGGCGTTGGCGGGTGCCACGGCCAGCTGGGTCCCAAAAGTCAACGCGCTCAACACAACCAAGCTCGCTGTCGAGTGACGGAAGGTCATCATGATGATCGTCTACTTCCTGGTGTCGCACGGAGCGCCGTACACCGGTTTGGCGACGCGATGTCCGCTTGTCGACAGCATCCGCGGCAACGCCACCCCGGCGCGCGAGTAGCCGACTACCTGGATTGCCCGCGGAAGCAGAAACCGCAGGCCGCAGCGCCAACGACCCGAGCCGCGCCGAGAGTTCTCGATGGCCCCAGCGCCGTCACGCAGCGCAGTAAACTCCCAAGCGTGCGCGCGCTGAGCATGGCCGATCCCGAGCTGGAGGTTCGTCCCGACCTCACCGGTTCTGGCGACCTGCCCGCTCACATGAGGATTGGCTACTGGCTGGAACGGCTGATCGTGTCTCGGCGGCTGCAGCCCGGCGACAAGCTCCCCTCCGAAGTCGACATCGCCGCCGCGCTCGGGGTCAGCCGAATGACGCTGCGCCAAGCGCTCGGCTCCATCGAGGCCAAGGGGCTCATCGATCGCCGCCGGGGTCGATTCGGCGGCAACTTCGTCGCGACGCCTCGCTTCGAGTTCGACCACGAGACCCTGCCGGGGTTCACCGAGCAGATGCGCCGCATCCACGTCGAGGCGGGCGCGCACGTACTCAAGGCCTCGACTCGGCGTCCGACGGCGGAGGTCCGCCAGGCCCTTGGCCTCAAGCGCGGCGATCAGGTCCACGAAATCCTGCGTGCGCGATCCGCCAACGGTGAACCGATCGTGTTGGAGGAGGCGTACTTTCCCGCCCACGTCTTTCCGGCGATGCTGTCGGCGAACCTGACCGGGTCGCTGTACTCGGTGATGCGGGAGCAGGATTCCGCGCCCTACTCCGCCGAGGAGCAGATCGAGGCAACGCAGGCCAGCGAGCATCAGGCTGAGATCCTCGACGTCAAGGCAGGTGCACCGTTGCTGCTCATCACGCGGACCTCCCTCACCAAGGACGGCGTCGCCGTGGAGTTCACCCGCGACTACCACCGCTCGGACCGAACTCGCATCCGCATCAAGTCACGCGTCGACAGCGGCGCCCAAACTGCCGTCGAGCCCCTCCCCGCGACGTCGTGAACCTGGTCCGGCCTGCCGACGCCTGCTGGCATACAGTGAACCGGACCCGACCGGAAGGCACGTCATGACGGCGGACTCAACGCAACTCGGGGTCGCACCGCTGGCGCCGCAGACGCCAAGCCAAGGACCCCCACCGACACGCGCCGACGTCGGCCGCCTTCTGCTGCGCTGCCCGGATCGCCTCGGCGTGGTGTCGGCGGTGAGCACCTTCCTGACCAAGGCCGGTGCCAACATCGAATCGCTCGATCAGCACACCACCAATCCCGATGGCGGTACCCTGTTGCAGCGCACCATCTTTCGCAAGCCTGGCCTCGCCGCAGCGATCCACGACATGGACCAGGCCTTCGCGGACACGGTGGCGAAGGACTTCGGCATCGACTACCGCTTCAGCGAGGCCGTCAAGCCCAAGCGCGTCGCGATCATGGTGTCGAAGACCGACCACTGCCTACTGGACCTGCTGTGGCGCAACCGCCGTGGAGACCTCGCGATGTCGGTGGTGATGGTCATCTCCAACCACCCGGAACTCGCCGACCAGGTGCGCCCGTTCGGTGTGCCGTTCATCCACATCCCCGCCTCGCGTGACACCCGATCCCAGGCCGAGGAACGGCAGTTGGACTTGCTACGCGGCAACGTGGATCTCGTCGTGCTGGCGCGTTACATGCAGATCATCAGCCCCGAGTTCCTGCGCGCGGTCGGCTGCCCGATGATCAACATCCACCATTCGTTCCTTCCCGCGTTCATTGGCGCCGCGCCGTACAAACGAGCGAGGGAGCGCGGGGTCAAGCTCGTCGGGGCCACGGCGCACTACGTCACCGAGGAGCTCGACGAGGGGCCGATCATCGAGCAGGACGTCGTCCGCGTCGATCACCGGCAAACCACCGAGGATCTCGTCAGGTTGGGTGCCGACGTCGAACGCGCGGTGCTGTCTCGGGCCGTGCTGTGGCACTGCCAGGACCGCATTCTGCGGCACGGCAACGAAACCATCGTCTTCTGAGCGGTGAGCCGTGGTCGCGACGCCATCGAGTCAGCGCACCATCAGCACGGCTGACGGCGATGCGGCGTCAGCACGGCTGACGGCGATGCGGCGTCGAGTCGATCATCGACCCAGCTTGCCGTCAATCGTCTAGTCTTTTACCAAAGCGCCCGCGGTGGTCGCCTTCCCTGAACTCCCGTCGGAAAGTTGCGTCGGCATGACCCTTCCCACGCGCAGCGAGATCGTGATCATCGGTGGCGGCGTCGTCGGCATCAGCATCGCCTACCACCTGGCTCGCCGGGGCAGGACCGACGTCACGCTGATCGAGCGCAAGGCGCTCACCGAGGGCAGCACGTGGCACGCGGCAGGTCTGGTGGGCCAGCTCCGCAGCAGCGCCAACCTCACTCAGCTCATGCGCAAGAGCGTGCAAACGTACGAAAGCCTCGAGGACGTCACCGGATACGCCACCGGCTGGCACGGCGTCGGCGGGTTGCGCGTGGCCTCCAGTCCGCAACGGTGGGAGGAGCTTCAGCGCGTCTACACCCAGGGCAAGAGCTTCGGCTTCGACCTTCATTTGGTCACGCCACGCGAAGCAAGGGACCTGTTCCCCCTTCTGAACGTCGACGGGGTACACGGCGCCACCTGGACCCCATCGGACGGCTACGTCGACCCCAATCAGTTGACCCACTCGTTCGCCTCGGGCGCACGGGCTCTCGGTGTGCGCATCGTGCAGCAGTGCCGGGTCGAGTCGATCGAACGCCGAGGCAGGCGGGTCGCCGCCCTGCTCACCGAGCAGGGCCGGATCGAGTGCGACGTCGCGGTCAATGCGACGGGCATGTGGGGCGCCGAGACGGCGCGTCTGGCCGGAGTCCACGTCGCAGTCAACGCGGTGGAGCATCAGTACGTCGTCACCGAGAAGCGCGATGACCTGCCCGCCGATCTACCCACCTTTCGCGACCCCGACGCCCGGTTCTACCTCAAGCCCGAGGCCGGAGCCCTGGTGGTGGGCGGCTGGGAGGAGGGCACCCGGGCGTGCTGGCGCGACATCCCACGAGACCTGGGCCCGGAGTTGTTCCCCGCCAACCATGATCGATTCGAGACCATTGCCGCAGGCGCCGCCAACCGGCTGCCTACGTTCGGCGAGATGGGCATCCACACCTGGGTCAACGGCCCCATCCCCTTCTCCCCCGACGCCGAGCCGATGATGGGACTCACCGAGGACATCGACAACCTCTTTCACTGCTGCGGGTTCTCGGCAGGCATCGCCGCGGCGGGAGGGGCCGGTGATGCGATGGCCAACTGGATCATCGACGGCGACCCTGGAATGGATTTGTGGCACTTCGACGTTCGCCGGTTCGGTACCCCGCACAACGTGCCGACCGTACTGGACATGGAGTCGGTGCACGCCTACGGCCACTACTACGAGATCGCGTTCCCCAACCGGGCGAGCCCTCCCCCGCGCGGTCAGCGGCGCAGCGCCGTCTACGACCGGTTGCGCGAACGGGGCGCGGTGTTCGGCAGCAAGTTCGGCTACGAGCGGGCCAACTGGTTCGACCCCGCCACGGTCGGGACCGAGGAACTGCCGACGTTCGGCCGCAGCAACGCCTGGAACTTCGTCGCCGCCGAACACCGGGCCGTGCGCACGGGCGTCGGCGTCATCGACCAGAGCTCGTTCAACAAATTCGAGATCAGCGGCGGCAACGCGCTCGGGCTGCTCCAGCGCGTCGCCGGAGCGAACATGGACACCGCCGTCGGCAAGGTGACCTACACCCAGCTACTCAACGAACGGGGCGGAATCGAAGCCGACGTCACCGTCACCCGCCTGGCGCCGGACCGCTTCTACCTCGTCACCGGCGCTGGCTTCGGCCGTCACGACGTCACGTTCCTGCTACAGCAAGCCCCCACGGACGGGTCCGTCGTGATCACCGAGGTGAGCTCGGGGTACGGCGTCCTCAACGTCTGCGGGCCCAGGTCGCGCGACGTCATCACGGCGCTGAGCTCCGCCGACTTCTCCACCGAGGCATTTCCCTACATGACCGCCCAGCGGATTCACGTCGGCTGGGCTCCCGTGCTGGCGTTGCGCACCACCTACGTGGGCGAGCTGGGTTGGGAACTGCACGTACCGACGGAGTACGTCCGCGACCTCTACGACAAGATACTGGAAGCCGGTGATTCCCAAGGCATCCGGGACGTTGGCTACCGAGCCGTTGAGACCCTGCGACTGGAGAAGCAATATCTGGCCTGGGCCACCGACACGAGCTCGGACACCAATCCCTACGAGGCGGGGTTGGGGTTCTGCGTCAGCGCGTCCAAGCCCGACCTGCTGGCCGGTCCCGCGCTGCTGGCCATCAAGGCCACCGGTCCCGCACGGCTGCTGCGGTGGTTCACCACCGACGCCGACGTCGTGATGCACGGCGGCGAGATGGTGGTCCACGGCGCCACCCGCGCCAGCGTCCGCAGCGCGGGTTACGGCCACACCGTCGGGACCACCACGTTCTCGGCCTATCTCCCGGCCCGCCTCACCGAGACGGAGGGATTCGAAGTGGAGGTGATGAACCAGCGCCATCCGGCGACGCTGCTCACCGAACCGCTCTACGATCCGCGTGGTGAGAGGCCGCGCTCTTGACCGGATAACGGCTGATGAGCGGACCGCTGCGTCAAGTCTAGACGTTTAGCACCACTCGGCTTACAGTGAACCTGACCGCACCAAACTCGCCTCCCGGCACGCCAGGAAGTTGCGTCAATGTCGTTCTCCCTCAACGATGCTCAGCTCGACGACCGATTCGAGCAGATTCCCGTGCTCGCGGGCCTGCCGCGCCAGTTGGAGGAACTGTCCGGAGGGCTGACCAACCGCAACGTCAAGGTGACCACCCCCGACGGCGTCTACGTCGCGCGGTGCTGCGACACCACGTCGAACCTGTTGGGCATCGATCGGGAACAGGAACACTTCAACACCAGGGCCGCCGAACAAGCTGGCGTGGGAGCGCCCGTCATCGACTTTCGACCCGACATGGGCATCCTGCTGCTCGGCTACCTCGAAGGGAAGACTCTGGCCAACGCCGACTTTCAACGCCCCGGCGTCGTCGCCAAGGCGGCCAGGAGCATCCGCACCCTGCACCAGGGTCCGCGCTTCCAGGGCGACTTCAACATGTTCGAGCGTCAACCCAGTTATTTGAACACCGTGCAGCACAACGGTTTCAAGATTCCCAGCGACTACCTGACCTATGCCGACAGGTTCGCTCGGATCGCCGCCGTGCTGAGCACCTGCGACCAGACGACGGTGCCGTGCAACAACGACCTGCTGGCGGGCAACTTCATCGAGGACGGTGACAAGATCTGGCTCATCGACTACGAGTACTCCGGCAACAACGACCCGTGCTTCGAGCTCGGCAACGTGTGGAGCGAGTGCGGACTTTCCCTCGACCAGCTCGAGGAACTCGTCACCGCCTACTACGGTCGCGCGCTGCGACACAAGATCGCCCGCGCCAGACTGCAGGGCATCGTCTCCAAGTACGGCTGGACATTGTGGGGCTGCATCCAAAGCGCGTCGTGTGCCCTGGACTTCGACTTTTGGGGCTGGGCGATGGAGCGCTACGACAGTGCCGTCGCCGAGTTCAACGACCCCGACTTCGACCGCCTCCTCACCGACGCCACCGCCACCGACTGACTCATCCACACCACGATTCATCCCACACCACGAGGATCCGCTGAACCCATGGCCACCAAGCCCCTTCCCGACCGCGCCCGTGTCGTCATCGTCGGCGGAGGCGTCATCGGCACCAGCGTCGCCTACCACCTCACCAAGCTCGGCATCACCGACGTCGTACTGCTCGAACAGGGTCAGCTCTCCTCGGGAACGACGTGGCATGCAGCGGGGTTGGTCGGTCAGCTGAGGGCGTCCGAGAGCCTCACCCGGCTGGTGCAGTACTCCACCCAGCTCTACGCCGAACTCGAAGACGAGACCGGCCTCTCGGCCGGCTACAAGCGTTGCGGCGGAGTGACCGTGGCTCGCACCGAGGACCGGATGGTCCAACTGCGCCGCACGGCGGTCAGCGCCGCCGCATTCGACATGGAATGCGAACTGCTCACCCCCGAACAGGCACTGGAGCACTACCCCGTGATGAGGGTCGATGACCTCGTCGGAGCGATTTGGCTGCCCGCCGATGGCAAGGCCAACCCAACCGACCTCACCTTCGCCCTCGCCAAGGGTGCGCGCCTGCGCGGCTGCGTCGTGATCGAGAAGGTCAGGGTGCTCGACGTTCTCACCGACGGCGGACGCGTCACCGGCGTGCGGACCGATGCCGGCGACGTCGAGGCCGAGATCGTCGTCAACTGTGCGGGCCAGTGGGCCAAGCACATCGGCGCCATGGCGGGCGTCAACGTCCCGCTGCACTCCGCCGAGCACTTCTACGTCGTGAGTGAGCAGATCGCGGGCGTTCATCCCGATCTGCCGATCCTCCGCGATCCCGACGGATACACCTACTTCAAGGAGGAGGTCGGTGGCCTGGTGATCGGCGGCTTCGAGCCTGAGGCGAAGCCGTGGGTGTCACCGGACCAGATCCCCTACCCGTTCGAGTTCCAACTGCTCGAAGAGGATTGGGAGCACTTCGAGATCCTGATGGACAACGCGTTGCTGCGCATCCCAACCCTTGAACACACCGGGATCAAGAAGTTCTACAACGGCCCCGAGAGCTTCACCCCCGACAACCAATTCATTCTCGGCGAGGCACCGGAGGTCGCCAACTTCTTCGTCGGGGCCGGGTTCAATTCGGTCGGCATCGCAACTGCGGGTGGCGCCGGGCGGGCGCTGGCCGAGTGGATCGTCGACGGCGCACCGACTGGCGATCTCACCGGTGTGGACATCCGTCGCTTCGCCCCCTTCAACGGCAACAACCGCTGGCTGCACGACCGGGTCGCCGAGGTTCTCGGTGTGCACTACGAGATTCCTTGGCCCAACCGGGAACTGACGACGGCGCGCCCGTTCCGTCGCTCCCCCGTTCATCATCTCCTCGACGCGGCGGGCGCGAACTTCGGAAGCAAGATGGGGTGGGAACGGGCCAACTTCTTCGCCCCCAGCGGCACCGAGCCCACCATCGAATACACCTGGGGCAAGCCGAACTGGCTGCCATGGTCGGCCGCGGAGCAGGCCAACACCCGCACGGGAGTCACCGTGTTCGACCAGACGTCGTTCTCCAAGTACCTCGTCGTGGGTCCCGACGCCGACACCGCATTGCAGTGGCTGTGCGCCGGTGACGTCGGCGTGGAGGTGGGCCGATCGGTATACACCCCCATGCTCAACGAGCGGGGCGGGTACGAGTCCGACGTGACCGTGACCCGCACCGGCGCAGAGGAATTCCTCATCGTCAGCAGCGCCGCCACCACCGAACGCGACAAGGACCACATCCGCAGGAACCTTCCCGCGGACGCGCGCGCCACGCTGGTGGACGTCACCTCCGCCTACGCCGTCTTCGGGGTGATGGGGCCACGCTCGCGCGACCTCCTGAGTGCGCTCAGCGACGCCGATCTGTCCAACGAGGCGTTTCCGTTCGGCACTAGCCAGGTGATCTCGCTGGGTTACGCCACGGTGCGCGCCACCCGCATCACCTACGTCGGCGAACTGGGCTGGGAGCTGTACGTGCCCAGCGAGTTCGCGGTCGGGGTGTACGACCAGTTGATGGCCGTCGGAGCCGATTTCGGCGTCGGCCGGGGTGGCTACTACGCCATCGACTCCCTGCGGCTGGAGAAGGGCTACCGGGCGTTCGGACGTGAGCTGACACCGAGCGAGAACCCGGTCGAGGCAGGGTTGCTCTTTGCCTGCAAGCTCAAGACCGACATCGCCTTCCTGGGTCGGGAAGCGGTGGAAAAGGCCAAGTCGGAGGGGACGCGCAAGAAGCTGGTGAGCCTTCGCGTCGAGTCCGCCGACGCGATGCTGTGGGGCGGGGAACTGATTCTGCGCGACGGGTTGGTCGCAGGCCAGGTCACCTCCGCGGCGTGGGGTGAGACCGCCGGGTCCTGCGTCGGCCTGGCGTACGTGCGTGATCCGGCCAGGGCGGCGATCGACGCCGACTGGGTCAAGTCGGGTCGCTACGAAGTCGACGTCGCAGGCGAGCGGTACCCGATCTCGGTGTCGCTGCGGCCGCCCTACGATCCCACCAACGAGCGGATCCGCGGCTGACGCCGTCGGTCAACTGCCGATGCCGCGCGGCCGCGAGCTCAGCGAATCCCCGACGTGCGGCATGGATTCATGCAGAAGGGTCGATCACGCACGGTCTGCACACCGACGAAGCGTCGGCGTCCGCCATGCTGGTGAGCTGTTCGAGGATGGGTAACGCAACGTCGGTGGCCAGCTTCAACGCCCGCGCCTGTTCATCGGTTAGCGTCGACAGCAGTGCTGACAGGCGTTTGCGCCGAATGTCCTTCTGGGCGTTCAAGTAGTCGACCCCGGTCTCCGTGATCGCTACCAGCGCGACTCGTCCATCCCCCGGGTCAGCGAGCCGGGTCACCAACTGCTGGCGTTCCATTCGCTGGACTTGCTGAGTCATGGTCGGCTGGGTCACGCCTTCCTTGGCCGCCAGCACGGTTATCCGGGACGGGCCTTCCCGGTGCAGTCGGTTGAGGACGTGGCCCGCGGTCACACTGAGGCTCGAGCGGTCGATCAGATAGCGCGCAGTGAGATCGCTGGCCTGATCAATGGCCTTGCCAATGCCCTCGAAGTCGTCGATCTCGTTCAGCTCGGCCATGAGAGGTGCCACACCGGCAATCAATATCATCGGATCTAGGTAAATTCAACACCTTCCGAATGCCGACGCACCTTGAGCGCTCCACGCCGTGCCCTTGCCGTTCGCCGGAGGCGAGCGGTTCCTCTCCCAGATCCAGGCGCACCCGAAGATTGCCTGGATGTCGCGTGGGATCATGTCGAAGCTGATCTCGTCAATGGCCTTGGGGTGGGACGCAATTCGCTGCGTGAGGCATTCCCCAGGTTTGGCCAGCAAGGGCTTGCTGGTGATGGAGCCCCATCGCGGGGGCACCGATTGATCCAAATCGGCCCTGGCCGCCACCGGAAACCCCTACGCTGCGAAGGATGTCGATCGACCGTGCGGCCCTCGCCGTCGGAGGGCTCCGTCTCATCTCCGGCATCTCCTTCCTGGTCGACCCCATCAAGGCCGACAGGCTCTGGGGTTCAGCCGAGGAGGCCACCGGCACGCACCGGCTGCTGCTGTACTCGATGGGCTACCGAGACGCCCTCGTCGGCGGACTGCTCGCCGCTGCGGCGTTGCGTGGCCGCGACACCCGAGGCTGGTTCCTTGCCTCCGGCGGTGCCGACGCCGCCGATCTCCTCGGCGGGCTCAGCGTGCACCACGACCTCAGGCCGTCACAGCGCCTGATCGGCCTCGGCGGGGCAGCCGTCGGCATCGGCGTCGGACTTTGGGGCGCCACCCGCCGTCGGCCTACGCAGGGCGATGCTGTCAGCTGACGGCGAACAGCGCCGCGTCCCGCTGACACCGGGCGCCGTCGGTCCTAGCGTAAGGACATGAGCGCAGATCCCGATCCAAGGCACACGGCCGACGAACCGCTGTGGCGGGAGCTGGTGGGCTCGCTGATCCGGACCGAGCGCACCGCGCAGGAGCGGACGCTCGGGCAGGTGGCCGAGCGGGCGGGCATCTCGCCGCAGTACCTGTCCGAAGTCGAACGGGGGTTGAAGGAACCCTCGTCGGAGATGCTCGCGTCGATGTGCGGCGCCCTTGGGCTGCGACTCGTCGACCTGCTGCGGGCTGCGGATCGCCGACTGACGCTGCCGCGGATCCGCCTGGCGGCCCTTGCCGAGCGACCCGCCCCGCAGGCCCCGTCGGGACCCGTGCTTCTGGCGGCGTGACGGGCGGTGCGGTTCAGGCCGCCGTCGACCGCACCTTGCGGGCGGGGACGATGCGGTCGGCCAACCCGTAGGCGACCGCCTGCTCCGCAGTGAACACCTTGTCGCGCTCGGTGTCCTGCAGCAGCGTCTGTTCGGTCTGCCCGGTGTGGGCGCTCAGCACCTCGTTCATCTGGCTCCGCACACGCAGCACCTCCTTGGTGTGCAGTGTCAGGTCCGAGATCGTGCCGCGGCCCCCGATCGACGGCTGGTGCAGGAGCGCCCGCGAATGCGGCAACATCGACCGCTCCCCCTCGGCGCCACCCGCAAGCAGGACTGCCGCGCCGGACGCCGCCTGCCCCACACACGTGGTGGCGATCGGCGAGTGGACGAACTGCATGGTGTCGTAGATCGCCATGGTGGCCGACATGGAACCGCCAGGCGAGTTCAAGTAGAGGCTGATTTGTTGGTCCGGCGACTCGGACTCCAGGTGGAGCAGTTGGGCGACGATCACGTTGGCGACGTCGTCGTCGATCTCCGTGCCCAGATAGATCACCCGGTCCGACAGTAGCCGGGAGTAGACGTCGACGATGCGTTCACCACCCGCGGTGCGTTCCACGACGTTGGGGATCGAGTAGTGCCCCATGATCAGTACCCCAGCCCGGAGTTGCGTCCCGCAGGCCGGACCGCCTCGAGCGACGACACCACCCGGTCGACGAAGCCATACTCCCTGGCCTCTTCGGCGGTGAACCACCTGTCGCGGTCGGAGTCCGCTTCGATCCGCTCGACGGACTGCCCGGTGAACTGGCTATTCAGGTTGTTCATGACGGTCTTGGTGTGCTCCAGATTCTTGGCCTGGATCTCGACGTCGATGGCCGTGCCCTGCACGCCCGCCGACCCCTGATGCATCAGAATCATGCTGTGCGGCAAGGCGAATCGCTTGCCGGGTGAGCCGCCTGCCAGCAACACCTGGCCCATGCTGGCGGCCAGCCCCATGGCGACCGTGACCACGTCGGGCTTGATCGCGACCATGGTGTCGTAGATGGCCAGTCCCGCGGACACCGAACCGCCGGGCGAGTTGATCAGAAACAAGATGTCGCGCCGGGGATCTTCCTCGGCGAGCAGGAGCAATTGAGCGCAGAGTTTGTTCGCGATCGGATCGTCCACCTCCTGACCGAGTTGAATGATGCGCTGGTTCTGCAACCGGTTCAGTAGGTGATCGGCGACGAGGTCGGGTGCTTCAGTCGATGACATGTCCCGACGATTGCAGGCCGGGTCGGTGTGCCGCCACCAGATCTGCTCAAGGCGGATCCGCTGACAGCAGCGGGCACCCGGCGTGGATCCCTCTCAGCCGCTGTCGGACTCGTCCGTCTTCGCCCGCCTGGCGCGGGCCCGCCGCTTGCCTTCGTGCATGGCGGCGACCCTGGCCACCGGGATGCCGCGGCCCTGCTCGATCAGGTCGTCGGGCAGCCGCTGCGGCGCTGGCATCGACTCCGCCCACGGGTCGCGCCCGGCCAGCGCGCCGATCGCCGTGCGCACGGTGAAGTCGCCGGGCGACACTCGGTCGAGGTCGGACCAATCCACTGGAAACGACACCGGCGTTCCCGGCCGCAGTCGCGGGCTGTACGCGGCGGCGACGGTCGCGCCACCCGCCCGCGTGGAGTCGACGAACACCTTGCCGCCCCGGTCGTCGACGATGAATGCGGTGGTCGCCACCTCGGGGTCGAGCGCTTCGGCACGGGCCGCCAGCGCGCGGGTCGCCGCGGCGACGTCCTCAACGGGTGCGGCCGTTTCGCTCGAGTCGATCGGCACGAAGACGTGAATTCCCTTCGCGCCGCTGGTCTTCACGGCACCCGCCAGACCGGAATCCGCGAGGGCGCGCCGCACCAGATGCGCGACGGCCACCACCGCAGCGAAGTCGTCGTCACCCGGCGGGTCGAGGTCGAGGATGAGATGGGTAGGCCGATAGACGTCGTGAACGTGCTCGCTCGCTGAGCCGCGCTCTGCGGCCAGCCCAAGCGTCGGGTGATATTCGACGGCGCGCTGATTGGCCAGCCACAGCAGCGTCCGCCGGTCGTCGCACAGGGCGTAGCGCACCTCGCGCTTGGAGGCCTCAGCCCAGATGGTGGCGGTTCGCACGAAGTCGGGCGTGTACTTGGGCACGTTCTTCTGCATGAACGGCGCCCTGCCGCGCAGCACCCGGAGCACCGTCAGCGGCCGGCCGACCAGGCCCGGCAACATCCGATCAGCGACCGCGTCGAGGTAGTCGATCAGGTCACGCTTGGTGGCGTCGGCTTCCGGCGTCAGCGCCTGGTCCAGGTTCGTCAGCTCGACTCCGGCGCGCTCCTCGCTAGTGGCCACGGAGTCATCCTCCCCGAAACCCGGCTCGCCGAGGGCGATCCTACGTCGAAAGGTCGGCGAAGTCGCGGGAGGACGGCGGGTGCGGCTGATGCTCGGCTAGCGGATAGCTGGCGTGTGGGTAGGACACGTCCGGCGCCAGTGAGATGCTCGCCGGCAACGGCGCGAACGCCACCGCTCCCGCCGACGCCGTGACGATCGATGCGAGCGCCGTACTGGCGAGCACGAAAGTTGATTTGCGCATGATTGCTTCTCCACTGTGCAACAACGGTTTTCATCGATGTCCGGATGTCCTCGATATCAACCTATCGCGAACCCGAGCCGATGCCAGATGCTCATAGAAAAGACAAATCTATGGCGACCGCCGCTACGGAAGATCCGGATACAGCGCAGCCACGCCCTTGGCGAGACCGGCCTGAACGCCGCGACTCGCGTCGTCGCCGAGGATCTCATAGGCCCCCGCTGCGATCGCATCCACCGCGAGTGCGGCAACGACGCCGGGATCAGACCTCGGCCCTTCGAGACCCTCGGCCATGTCGGTGTCCATCAGACCCACGTGCAAGGCGGTCACGACGATTCCGCGGCCGGCCAGTTGGGCGCGCGCTGCGTTCGTCATCGACCAGGCCGCCGACTTGGACGCGCAATACCCACCGCTGGCGGGGAAGCTGATCCACGACAGCACCGACAGCACGTTGAGGATGCCGCCACCACCGTTGCCCTCGATCACCGGAGCGAACGCCCGCACCATCGACAGCGTGCCGAAGTAATTGGTGGCCATCTCGCGGTGCGCGCCGTCCAGATCATCGGTGAGCAGATCGACGTTGGCCGCGATGCCCGCGTTGTTGACCAGAAGCGTCACGTCACCCGCGGCCTGCGCCGCGGCGGTCACGGAGGCCTGGTCGGTGATGTCGACCGCCACGGGAATGGCGCCGCCGTCGACGTCGATCGAGTCGGGATTGCGGGCTCCTGCGTAAACCTTGGCGCCGCGCTTGAGCAGTTCGTTGGTGAAGTGCCGACCGAGTCCGCGGTTGGCTCCGGTGACTAGGGCGGTGCAGGCAGAGATGTCCATTGCACGATTCTGCGCCTCGCAAGCGCCGCGGAACGAACGGTAGCGAAGGTCGGCCGGATTCGTGCAAGAGAAGGCGGGCGGTGTGGCTAGGTGGGCTATTCGGCTATGGGCTGTGCCGCTATGTGGCGGCCTTGTACGTGCGGCGGTAGGCGCCCGCCGTGGTCCCGACCGCCTTCTCGAAGTTGCGGCGCAACGTCTCCGCCGACCCGAACCCCGCCATCGCGGCGACCTCGGAAATGGCGAAGTCACTCGTCTCGAGCAAGACCTTGGCCCGATTGACCCGCTCCCTGGCGATCCAGTCGAACACGCTCATCCCCGTCGAGGCGCGAAACTTGCGTACCAACGTGCGCTCGCTCATGTGCTCGTGCCGCGCCAGCTCCGCCAACGTCAACGGTTCGTGGACGTTCTCGCGCAGCCACTGCAACAGCGATCCCATCGGGGCGGAGTCATCGGCACGCATCGAGTCCTTGATGAACTGCGCCTGTCCACCGGAGCGATGCGGGGCGCTGACGAGGATCCTGCCGAGATCGTTGGCGACGGCCTGTCCCCTGTCCAGTGCCACCATGTGCAGCGCGAGGTCGGTGGCCGCCAAGACCCCGCCGGAGGTGTGCACCGGCGGGTCGTCGACGTAGAGCCGGTTGACGTCCAACCGCACGTCGGGGAAGGACTTCCGAAACTCGGGCGCCAACAGCCAGTGCGTCGTCGCCGTCCGCCCGTCGAGGATCCCGGCTTGCGCGAGGATGAACGCCCCACCGCAGAACGACACCATCCGGGCTCCCGCACCGCCCGCCGCCCGCACGGCGTCGAGCAGGTCGTCGCTGCGCTGGGCCAGTGGTTCCAGGATGCCCGGCACGATCACCGTGTCGACCTCAGCGAGAACGTCCAGCGGCGCCAACTCCCCCATGTCGACGCCACGGGGAAGGACGTAGCGACGGTCCTCTGCGCAGAGCACCACGTCGTAGGGCGAGTCCTCGGGGATGCCCATGATCTCTGCGACCGGCGGCATCGGCGGGCCGAAGACTGCTTGGGTGACGAGGACTTCCAACGGGGCGCTGTCGGGCACCACGACGATGCCGATCACGTGCTTGCCACGCCCGCGAGACGTCAGCGGACTCTTGACGGTTGGCACGACAACCTCCTTGTGCGTCGCCGAGTGGGGCGAAATCCATGGGCCATTGGCCGAAATCGTGCCTTCTCACCGTATCCCGCCAACGACAGCGGGCAGCGCCCGTCGTCGGCCCGGCGATCTGGGGAGCGATCAGTAGGGAGAATGACGATGCCGCGGGCCAGAGTCGATCCCGTCATCACTCCGGGCGAGATGATCGCTCGAACCTCACCGCCTGGACATCGGGTCGGCCCGGTGAGAATGCGCTCGTCGAAATACCAACCCGTACCCGGCTGTGCGGTGAATCGCGAGGCCGCCCCATCCGGACTCGGCGCCCCATCCGAGCAACCGCGATACGTCGACGCCGTCGACGACATTCGGCGCACTCCGGCGGGCCGGATGCCCCCCGCACCTGGTGCTCGCACCGAGAAGCCCGGCGGTTTGGCTCCCGGCGCCGCCCCCGAACGGCATTGCGAGCGAACTGGCATCGATGGCCGAGAACGTAGGGCAATCCGACCAACGTGACGACTGCACAACGATCGAAATTCACTTTGTGCGCCAATGCCACGACAAGCGCCTAAGTCTGTATGGTCTTGAGCATCCGATCACGTCGGTGCCGTGCTCCCAACCGGAGGCACGGAGCTACGGAAACGAACCAGAAGGGTCACGGTCTCAATACGACGCACGTCGGCTCGAACGCCGATGACCGTCGTTGACCATGCTGCTTATGCGGCAACGGCGCCCAGTCCCCGCGCTACCTCTTGAAGGTGCTCGACAGAGGGATGACAAGACGCGGTGATGACTTCGCATCGCCGCTAACGCCTGAGCATAAGGATTTTCGTGAGCAAATTCACCGACACCATGTTCGCCAACGCGAATAGCAGTCGCAACGGAATGACGACCGGAGATCCAGGGACGCCAGTTCGACATACCTGGAAAGAGGTCTACGACCGCGCGAGCCGCGTTGCGGGTGGCCTCGCCGAGGCCGGCATCGGCCACGGTGACGTCGTCGCCGTTCTGGCGGGCGCTCCGGTCGAGATCGCGCCGACCGCCCAGGGCATCTGGATGCGGGGCGCCAGCCTCACCATGCTGCATCAGCCGACCCCACGCACCGACCTGCTGCGCTGGGCCAAGGAGACCACCGACGTCATCGAGATGATCGACGCGAAGGCCGTCGTCGTCTCCGATCCGTTCCTGGCCGCGGCACCCGTGCTGGCCGAACACGGCATCCAGGTCCTGACCGCAGAACAACTGCTGGCGAGTCAGCCCATCGAGCCCGTGGACACCGACGACGACGACCTCGCGCTGATGCAGTTGACGTCGGGATCCACCGGATTCCCCAAGGCCGTGTGCATCTCGCACGCCAACATCGTGGCCAATGCCGAGGCGATGTTCATCGGCGCGCGCTTCGACACCGACACCGATGTGATCGTCAGCTGGCTTCCTTGCTTCCACGACATGGGCATGACGGGCTTCCTGACGGTGCCGATGTACTTCGGGGCCGAACTGGTGAAGGTCACCCCGATGGACTTCCTCGGCGACATCCTGTTGTGGGCCAAGCTGATCGACAAGTACAAGGGCACCATGACCGCGGCGCCCAACTTCGCCTACAACCTGTTCGCCAAACGGTTGCGCAGGCAGGCCACCGCAGGGCAATTCGATCTGTCGTCGCTGCGATGGGCACTGTCCGGCGCCGAGCAGGTCGACCCCGCCGACGTCGAAGACCTCTGCGACGCAGGCGCTCCGTTCGGGCTGCGACCGGAGGCGATCGTGCCCGCCTACGGCATGGCCGAGACGACGGTGGCCGTGTCGTTCACGGAATGCGGCTCGGGCATGGTGGTCGACGAGGTCGACGCCGACCTCCTGGCCGTCCTGCACCGCGCCGTTCCCGCCACGAAGGGCAACACCCGAAGGCTGGTGGCCCTTGGTCAGCCCATCGACGGGTTGCAGGCCCGCATCGTCGACGAGGACGACAACGTCCTGCCCACCCGCGCGGTCGGCGTCATCCAGGTGCGCGGCAAGCCCGTCACGACGGGCTACCTCACCATGGCCGGTTTCATCGGCGCGCAAGACAAACAGGGCTGGTACGACACCGGCGACATGGGCTACCTCACCGAGGCCGGCGACATCGTGGTGTGCGGCAGGGTCAAGGACGTCATCATCATGGCCGGGAAGAACATCTATCCGACCGACATCGAACGTGCCGCCACCCGAGTGGCCGGGGTCCGGCCCGGGTGCTCGGTCGCGGTGCGACTGGATGCTGGCATGTCACGCGAAACATTCGCCGTCGCAGTCGAATCCAACGACTTCGGCGACGCCGACGAGGTGCGCCGCATCGAACGCCAAGTGGCCCACGAGGTCTTCGCCGACGTCGACGTCCGCCCCCGCAACGTCGTGGTGCTCCAGCCGGGCGTCATCCCGAAGACGCCGTCGGGGAAGCTGCGCCGCGCGCATGCGCTCTCCCTCGTCGGCTGACCGAACGGCCTAGGACTTCGAGGCTCTGCGACCGCGGGGACGGACCGCCAGAGCGGGGCGGGGCGTCGGCCGCTCGCCGGCGTCTGCCCGTGCCGCATCGACGATCTCGGCGGCGGTGCGAAACAGCGGGGTGGCCTGATGTGCGGCGCTCAGCGGTAGCCCGGCGGCCAACCGCAGCAGCAGACCCGCGAGGGTTCCCGGCGTCAAACTCGGAACGATCAGAAGGTTGGCGCTGGCGTCTCGGCCGGTGACGGCCATCAGGTGCTGATGCTTGTTCTGCCAGTGCCGTGAGTTCAGATCCGGCAGGTTCTCCGACATCGACCAGTTGACCGAGATGTCGACCACCTCACCCAACCGCTCGTGCAGCACGGCGACGAGCTCGGGCAGTTCTCTGGCCAGTCGATTCGTGTGTGGCCACCACGCGCCATCCACCCGGCGACCGAGCTGACCGCACAGGGTCAGCCGGACAGGGCTGGCCGTTCGGCGTGACGCCGTACTGGTCACCGAGGTGCCGTCGACGCGGGGTGAGTGCTGGCGATCACGCTGATCCTTCTCGTGGGAACGCCGTCGCGCGGTGCGCAACGGCAGACGAATCGGATCCACGCTGATGTCACTCGCACGGGGTTCGGGTGCGACTCAACCGTCGACGACGAAGCGGCTCATCCATCAGCCTACGCATTGTGAAGGGGCATCGCGGCCGGACGCGCGCCTGCGACTACCCTCGACTGGTGTCCGATCTGGTACTGACGCAGGTCGAGGACCGCGTCGCGCTCATCACGATCAACGATCCCGACCGCCGCAACGCGGTCACCGCGGACATCTCCGCGGCCCTGCGCGCAGCGGTGCAGGCCGCCGAAGCCGACGCGAACGTCCACGCCGTCATCGTGACCGGCGCTGGAAAGGCGTTCTGCGCGGGCGCGAACCTGACCGCCCTCGGCGCCGCCACCGAGGACGGCCTCCGGGTGATCTACGACGGCTTCCTGGCCGTGGCGAACTGCTCACTGCCCACGATCGCGGCCGTCAACGGCCCGGCGGTAGGGGCGGGCCTCAATCTGGCGCTCGCTGCGGACGTCCGCATCGCCGGGCCGTCGGCGCTGTTCGACCCACGGTTCCAAAAGCTCGGGATCCACCCCGGCGGAGGAGCCACCTGGATGCTGCAGCGCGGTGTCGGCCCACAGGTGGCGCGCGCATCGCTGTTGTTCGGCATGCGCTTCGATGCCGAGGCCGCGGTGCGCTACGGCCTGGCCCTCGACGTCGCAGAGGATCCGGTGGCCGCCGCCCGCGAGCTGGCAGCAGGTCCGGCGTCGGCGCCTCGCGACGTGGTGATCGCCACCAAGGCCTCCATGCGCGCGACGGCCAACCCGGGAGTCGTCGACACCGAGCAGCACGCGATGGCCGTAGACGTCGAGATCGGCCCGCAGGCGGTGTCGATCGAATCACCGGAATTCGCAGCACGATTGGCCGCAGCCAAGCGCAGGTAGTCGCTACGCGGGTGGCGCCAGTGCCACGATGCGCTCGGCTCTCCGAAGCACGGGCATGTCCACCATCTGGCCATCGAACTGGAAGACCCCACGCTCGCCGCGGGCCGCCTCCAGCACGGCGCGGGCCCATTCGACCTGGTCGTCGGTGGGCGTATAGGCCGCCCGGATGACCTCCACCTGCGTGGGATGGATGGCGACCTTCGCGTCGAATCCGACCGCAACGGCGTCGTCGGTCTCGGCGCGCAAACCGTCCAGGTCGGCGATGTCGAGGTACACCGAGTCCAGCGCGATCCGGCCGAATGCCTTGGCGACCAACAGCGTCTGCGAGCGGACGTGCTTCACGACGTCGCGGTAGGAACCGTCGGGCCACCGGTTGGCGGTACCGCCGGTCGCGGCGACGAGATCCTCGGCGCCCCACATCACGGCGACCGCATTGTCGGCCCGTGCGGTCTCCATGACGGCCAGCGCACCGAGCGGTGTCTCGACGAGCACCACCACCTCCAGCGGCGCCAACGACCCGACCTGTGCGGCGGTCTCGGTCTTGGCCAGCATCACGGTGGTGTATGCCGTCGCCGCGAGCGCCTCGAGGTCGAGCTCGTGGTCGGGGGTCGAGACGGGGTTGACCCGCACGACGGTGCGCGTCGGATCCAGAGGGGTGTCGATCAGCGCTCGGCGGGCGGATTCGCGATCGTGGGCCGCCACGCCGTCCTCGAGGTCAAGGATGACGACGTCGGCTGCGGCAGCAGCCTTCTCGAAGCGCTCGGGCCGGTCGGCGGGGCAGAACAACCACCCGGGGCCGTTGCTCCCCAACATCACGGTGCCTCGGTCGGGGCCTTGCGCACCATCGTCTTTCGCGATGCGGTGGCGACCACGTCGCCGTGCTGATTGCGGCCGGTGTGGGCGAACGTCACGATGCCCTCCCCCGGTCGGCTCTTCGACTCGCGGGTGTCGGTCACCTCGGACTCGGCGTACAGCGTGTCTCCGTGGAAAAGCGGCTTCGGGAACGCGACGTCACTGAAACCGAGATTGCCCACGATGGTGCCCTGGGTGAGCTGCGCGACCGACAGTCCGACCAACGTGGACAGGGTGAGCATCGAGTTGACCAACCGCTGGTGGAACGGCGGCAACGCATCGGAGAACGCCGCATCGAGGTGCAGCGCCTGGGTGTTCATCGTCAAGGTGGTGAACAGTACGTTGTCGGCCTCGGTGATGGTCCGTCCTGGCCGGTGCTGGTAGATCACGCCCTGCTCGAACTCCTCGAACCACATCCCGCGCTGGACGATCACCCGAGCCTCCGTCACAGGCCAACCTGGCGAGCGACGACCATCAACTGCACCTCCGACGTTCCTTCCCCGATCTCGAGGATCTTGCTGTCCCGGTAGTGCCTGGCAACGGGGTATTCGTTCATGAACCCGTATCCGCCGAAGACCTGGGTGGCGTCTCGCGCGTTGTCCATCGCGGCCTCGCTGGCCACCAACTTGGCGATCGCCGCCTCCTTCTTGAAGGACTTGCCGGCCAGCATCAGTGCTGCCGCGTCGTAGTACGCGGTGCGGGCGGTGTGTGCGCGGGCCTCCATCCGCGCGATCTTGAAGGAGATCGCCTGGTAGGTACCGATCTTCGCACCGAACGCGTCGCGCTCCTTGGCGTACTTGACGCACTCGTCGACGCAGCCCTGAGCAACGCCCACCGCCAGGGCCGCCATCGCGACGCGGCCCTCGTCGAGGATCCGCAAGAAGTTGGCGTAGCCACTCCCCAGCTCCCCCAACAGGTTCGCCTCTGGCACGCGCACGTCGTCGAAGCTCAGCGGGTGGGTGTCCGAGGCGTTCCAACCCACCTTGTCGTACGCCGGTCCAGCGGCGAAGCCCTCGGTCGGAACCGGCACGAGGATCGACGATATCTGCTTGGCGCCGTTCTGCTCACCGGTTACCGCGGTGATGGTGACGAGCTTGGTGATGTCGGTGCCGGAGTTGGTGATGAACTGCTTGGAGCCGTTGATCACCCAGTGTCCGTCGTCGAGCCGTGCGGTGGTCTTGGTCGCACCGGCGTCGGTGCCCCCACCCGCCTCGGTGAGACCGAACGCGCCCAGCGCCCGGCCGCTCGTCAACAGCGGCAACCACTCCTGCTTCTGCGCGTCGGTCCCGAAGTGGTAGACCGGCATCGTGCCGAGTGACACCCCGGCCTCCAACGTGGCGGCCACACTCTGGTCGACCTTGCCGAGTTCCTCCAGGGCGAGACACAGCGCGAAGTAGTCACCACCCATGCCGCCGTACTCCTCGGGGAAGGGCAGTCCGAACAGTCCCATGTCGGCCATCCCCGACACGACCTCATACGGAAAGGAGTGTTCCGCATCGTGTTTCGCGGCCACCGGGGCCACGACGCTGCGGGCGAAGTCGCGGACGGTCTTGGCGAGCTGCTCGTAGTGATCCGGCAGAGTGCCGGTGGACAGATAATCGTTCATGACTTGGACTCCTCGGAATGAGCGGTGACGCGGGCCAATGGCTGGCCCACCTTGACTTGATCGCCGACGGCGACGAGTAGTTCGACGGTGCCGTCCGCGGGTGCCGACAGGGCGTGTTCCATCTTCATTGCCTCGACGGTCACCACGACGGTGCCCGCCGTCACGGTTCCACCGTCCGCAACACCGACTGCCACCACCGCACCCGGCATCGGGCTGGTCAACTCGGCATCGCCGCCGAGCTCGTCGTCCGGACGTACCGGTGGTTCGCGCACCTCGTCGAAGACGGTGACGCCGGTCTCGCCTGCGAGCCAGATCTGGTGTCCGGAATCGGCGACCCGGAATCGGGCTTGCAACCCGTCCAGCGTGACGATGAGAGCATCTCCGTCGAGTATCGCTGCGAGAGAACGTGTTTCGTGACCCTCAAGGCGTGCGACGGCCCGCTCGGGCGTTCCCGTGACATGGACGTGGTCGGTCGCGTCCCCGCAGCGCAACCGCAGAACGGTGGCGGCGTCCGCGCCGAGACGCCAGCCGGACGGCACCGACCACGGGTCGCTCGTCGCCTGCTGCCACCGGGTCAGCCAACGGTATGCCGCGGCGGCGATGAAGAGCTCCTCGCCTGCCGTCGGCGTGGTGAACTCACCAACGCGCCGGTCCAACAAGCCGGTGTCCAGGCGGCCCGCCGCGACGTCGGGGTCGGCGAGGAGAAATCGCAGGAAGTCGACGTTGGTGACGACACCCAGCACGGCGGTGCGGCTCAGCGCACGGTCGAGGCGGCGCAAGGCCGCGCCACGGTCCACGTCGTGTGCGATGACCTTGGCGAGCATCGGATCGTAATCACTGCCGACCACGGTGCCCCCGAACAGGCCCGAATCCACCCGCACGCCGGGGCCATTCGGCTCCTCGACGCCGAGCACGGCACCACCGGTCGGCAGGAACCCGTGGGCCGGGTCCTCGGCATACACCCGGGCTTCGATGGCGTGTCCGGTCATGACGACGTCTTCCTGGCGGACCGTCAGCTCCTGGCCCGCGGCGATGCGAACCTGCCATTCGACCAGGTCCAGGCCCGTCACCTCTTCGGTCACGGGATGCTCGACCTGCAGCCGGGTGTTCATCTCCATGAAGAAGAACTCGTCGGGGCTCGCCGCGGAGACGATGAACTCGACGGTGCCCGCACCGACGTAGTCCACGCTGCGGGCGGTGTCGCACGCCGCGGCACCGATGCGGGCCCTGGTGGCCTCGTCCAGCAGGGGTGAGGGCGCCTCCTCGATGACCTTCTGGTGCCGACGCTGCAGGCTGCACTCGCGCTCACCGAGATGGATGACGTTGCCGTGGGCGTCGGCGAGTACCTGCACCTCGATGTGCCTGGGCATCAGCACGAACCGCTCCAGGAATAGGGTGTCGTCCCCGAAGGCGGCGGCCGACTCGCGTCGCGCACTCGCCACCGCGGCCGGTAACTCCTTGGGGTCGTCGACCATGCGCATGCCCTTGCCGCCACCACCCGCGGACGGCTTGACGAGCACGGGGTAGCCGACGTCGGTGGCGGCCGAAACGAGGTCGGCGTCGGTCAGGCCCTGTCGGGCGATGCCGGGAACCACCGGCACCCCGGAACGTTCGACCGTGTCCTTGGCGGTGATCTTGTCGCCCATGGTGGCGATGGCGTGCGCGGGCGGACCGATGAACACGATGCCCGCGCGTTGCAGCGCCGCCGCGAATTCGGCGTTCTCGGAGAGGAATCCGTAGCCAGGATGCACGGCTTGCGCGCCACTGCGCACCGCCGCGCCCACGACGGCGTCGACGTCGAGGTAGCTCTGCCTGGCGGCGGCCGGGCCGATGCGTACCGCGGTGTCGGCCTCGGCGACGTGGCGGGCGCCGGCATCGGCGTCGCTGTAGACGGCGACGGACCGGATGCCCATGGCTCGCAGCGTGCGGATCACCCGCACCGCAATCTCACCGCGGTTCGCGACGAGGACGGTGTCGAAGGTGGTGCTGCGGTCGGCCGAAGGGTCGGGACTGGTGGTCATCTGCATCACATCCTGAAGACGCCGTAGGACACCGGCTCCAGCGGGGCCTGCGCGGCTACCGAGAGCGCAAGCCCGACAACGGTTCTGGTATCGGCAGGGTCGATGACACCGTCATCCCACAGCCGTGCGGTGGAGTAGTACGGGTTGCCCTGATGTTCGTACTGCGCGCGGATGGGGGCCTTGAACGCGTCCGCCTCCTCGGCCGTCATGTCGCCGCGCACGGTGGCGAGCACCGAAGCGGCCTGCTCGCCGCCCATCACCGAGATCCGAGCATTGGGCCACATCCACAGGAAGCGCGGTGAATACGCCCGCCCACACATCGAGTAATTGCCCGCCCCATAGGATCCGCCGATCACGACCGTGAGTTTGGGCACCCGCGCGCACGCGACGGCGGTCACCATCTTGGCCCCGTGCTTGGCGATCCCCCCGGCTTCGTAGTCGCGGCCCACCATGAACCCCGAGATGTTCTGGAGGAACAACAACGGCGTGGAGCGCTTGTCGCACAGCTCGATGAAATGCGCTCCCTTCATGGCTGATTCACCGAACAGCACCCCGTTGTTGGCGACGATTCCGACCGGATGGCCGTGAATCCGCGCGAAGCCCGTCACCAGCGTCGAGCCGTACTCCGCCTTGAACTCGGCGAAGTCGCCAACACCTTGGGCATGCGAAGCGCCGGGGGAAGGCCCGTCGACGATCCTGTTGATCACCTCGTGCACGTCGTACGGCACGCGCGGGTCGATGGGTACGACGTCGTAGAGCTCGGTCTGATCGGCGACGGGATCCACCGTCGGGACGACGTCCCACGGCGTTGCCGACCGGGGCCCGAGGGTGTCGACGATCCGGCGGACGATCCTCAGCGCGTCGCGATCGTCGTGCGCGAGATGGTCGGTGACCCCGGAGACCTTGGCGTGCAGATCGCCGCCACCTAGATCCTCCGCGGTCACCACCTCGCCCGTCGCGGCCTTCACCAGGGGCGGACCGCCGAGAAAGATGGTCCCCTGGTTGCGCACGATCACGGCCTCGTCGCTCATCGCGGGGACGTACGCCCCGCCCGCGGTGCAGGATCCGAGCACCGCGGCGATCTGCGGAATGCCCCTCGCGCTCAAATTCGCCTGGTTGAAGAAGATCCGGCCGAAGTGCTCCCGGTCGGGGAAGACCTCGTCTTGCCGGGGCAGGAACGCACCGCCCGAATCGACGAGGTAGATGCATGGCAGCGCGTTGTCGGCCGCGATCTCCTGAGCCCTGAGGTGCTTCTTGACCGTGATCGGGTAGTAGGTCCCGCCCTTCACCGTCGCGTCATTGGCGACGACCATGCACTCCCGGCCGGAGATTCGGCCGATGCCGGCGATCATTCCAGCGCCGGGACATTCGTCGTCGTACATGCCGTCGGCGGCAAGTGGTGACAGCTCGAGGAAGGGGCTGCCAGGGTCGAGCAGTCCGTTGACCCGGTCGCGGGGCAGCAGCTTGCCCCTGCCGACGTGCCGTTCCCGTGACCGTGGGGATCCGCCGAGCGCCGCTGCGGCGAGCTTCGACTTCAGCTCGGTGACCAGCGTCAGGTGCTGATCGCGATGAGATGTCCGCGTTGCCATGCAAGCCATTCCAGTTGAGTTAATGACGACTAACTGATGGTAATGTTAGTGACGATTAACCCAAATGTCCAAACGCCAGTCCGAGGAGTTGTCAGTGCCGTCACCGGCCTCGTCGTCAACCAGCCGCAGCCAAGCCAAGTCCGACCGCCGTACGCAGCTGATCGCCGCCGCCGAGCGACTCTTCGCCGAGCACGGGTTTCTAGCGGTGCGGATCGAGGACATCGGCGCCGCGGCGGGCGTCACGGGTCCCGCCGTCTACCGCCACTTCGCCAACAAGGAGACCCTGCTCGCCGAACTCCTCGTCGGGATAAGCACGCGGCTGCTCACCGGCGCCGCGGAGGTCGTCGACCGTGCCGGGACCGCCTCCGAGGCGCTGGATGGATTGGTGGACTTTCACCTGGACTTCGTGCTGGACGAGTCCGATCTGATCCGCATTCAGGACCGCGACCTCGCCCACCTGCCCGCTACGGCCAAGCGTCAGGTCCGTCGCGCGCAGCGACAATACGTCGAGGTATGGGTGAACACGCTGCGCCAACTCGATGGCGAGATGGACGAACCCGATGCCCGGTTGATGGCCCACGCCACGTTCGGACTGCTCAACTCCACCCCGTACAGCGTCCGCCCGGGAGCAGCGCCACAGTCATCGCGCGCACTTCTACGCGCGATGACCGTCGCTGCGCTCACGCAGGCGCGTGGCAGCTAGTACCAGACCCGCCGCCCACCAACGGCGTGTCCGGCCGCTCCCAGCATCCAGAACACGGCACCGATGACGAGCGCGACGACGCCGACGTAGGCCAGAACCGGCATCCCAAAGACGAGACCAACAATGAGGAGAACAACCCCAAGCGCGATCATGGCAATGCGTTCCTTCGTGATCACTGGTTGGGCGGCGGGATGTCCACGTCGCAATCCGCCACCTTCGGATTGATGTCGCCTACCCAATTCAGCGGGCCGGCAACCACGTTCAGCGCTATCGTGCCCGCCGTCGCACAGTTCGCGTCCCCACCCGCGAAGTACCCCCGGTCATAGGCGGCATACGCCCCGATCAACAACCAGATGAGCACGATCACGCCGAGTAAACCGCTACCACGCATGCTGACCTCCATGTCGGTGTCCGCCACGATGACGAGACCTTGCTTTACCCGAACGACAATTCTGGTAAACCCCTGACGGCCCCGGTAGCTCCCCGCCGCGATCGGACCATCTGAACCGGTCGTGCCCGCAGGTACCCTGCAGACATGAGGTGGGCATGACGGATCCATCAGGCCGCGATGGGTGGGGGCAAGAGCACCCCGGTACGTACAGCTACCCCGTCGAACCCGGTGAGACGGACGGCCGACGGCCGCGACGAGAGCCCGTCAACCCGCCCCCGGCCGGACTCAACCCCACCCAGCAGCTGCCTGCCTACTCGCCCTACGGCCCCGACCCGTACGGCACCTACGGGATCCCGCCACAACCACCCGGCCCGCCCCCCGAGCCACCACGGCGCGGCGGGCGGGGATCGCGAGCCTGGCTCTGGGTGCTCGCGGCCCTCGCCCTGATCCTCGTGGTTGGCCTGATCCTGAGTTTGCTGATCGACAACAGCTCACAGGAGCCGATGACGGCCGAGCCCCAAACGCCGCTGCCCAGCGAGGCTCAGACCACCGCGACGAGCAGGCCACCGACCACCACCAGAAGCACGCGACCACGAACGACGCCGTCGACCACACCGTCGAGGACGGCTCTACCACCGGACAGCACCTCCCCCGGCGCAACCCACACCGTGGTGTACACGGTCGCAGGCGAAGGACGCGCCATCAGCATCCTGTATCTCGACACCGGCGGCATTCTCCAAACCGAGTTCAACGTCCTGCTGCCGTGGAGCAAGCAGGTCGAGCTCACCGGTCAGGCCAACCTGCAGGCCAGCGTCAGCATCGTCAACGTCGGCCGCGAGATCAGCTGCGCCATCAACATCGACGGCGTCCAGACCCAGCAGAGGACGGGCACCGGTCTGACGCTGTGCAACGCACTGGGGGGCCGTTAGCGGGAGCGCGTTGGCACCCGCACCGCGAGGACGGCGACCAAGCCCAGCGCCAACACCGTGATCAGGCCGCCCAACCCCGCCCGGTCCGACCCGAAGACGTCGATGAAGGTGAAGAACAGGAACGGCGCGAGGAACGACACGGCCCGCCCGGTGGTGGTGTACAGCCCGAACGCGATGCCCTCCTTGCCCTCCGTGGACATCCGCAGCATCATCGTCCGCGCGGACGACTGGGTAGGCCCGACGAACAGGCACAGCAGTAGGCCGCAGACGAAGAACGCCACCACCCCAGACAGCGTCAACAGCACGAGCCCCACGACCACCATCGCCGTCAGCGAGCCCACGATGACGGGCTTGGACCCGACGCGGTCGTCGAGCAGGCCGCCGAGCACCGCACCGATCGCAGCGATCACGCACGCAGCCACGCCGAACAGCAGCACGTCGGCAGGCGACACCCCGTACACGCTGACGCCCAGGACCGCGCCAAAGGAGAACACCCCGGTCAACCCGTCACGAAAGACCGCGCTGGCCAACAGGTAATACACCACCTGACGGTCACGACGCCACTCGCCCTTCACCTCGATCCACAAGGCGCGATACGCACCGAGGAACCCCACCGCGGGTGGACGCTCATCGGTGTCGAGGTGTCGCGCCGTCACCAGCAGGGGCAGTGCGAACAGAGCGAACCAAGCCGCGGTCAAAAGCATTGCGGCGCGGACGTTCTGCCCGTCGTCGGTGGGCAGTGCCAACATCCCGCCGTCACCTCGAATCAGGCCGAGGTACACCACCAGGAGCAGCAGCACACTGCCGAAGTACCCTGCCGCCGAGCCGAATCCGGATACTCGACCAGAGGTCTCTGGGGTCGACAGCTGCCTCAGCATCGCGTTGTACGGCACCGTGGCGAGATCGCTGAACGCGGCAGTGCACGCCAGCATCGCCAGGCCGAGCCACAGATACTCGTAGTCCGCACGGATCAGACTCATCGCCGACGTCAACGCCACCACGGCACCGGTCAGCACGGCGAGGACGGTCCGCCGCCGGTGCGGCGCGTCGACGAGGACGCCCGTCGCTGGCGCGAGGAGCGCGACGGACAGGCCTGCCATCGTCAACACCCGCCCGAGCCAACTGGCAGGCGTCGTGGGACCCGGCAACCCCGCACCCACCTGTTCGGTCAGGTACACGGAGAAGACGAACGTCACGACGATCGCGTTGACACCCGTGGCACCGCAGTCCCACAACGCCCATGCGACCACCCGGGAGCGTCCCGCCGTTCGAGGACCCGACGCGGGGTTGCTCATGACCGCACTCTATTGGTCCCTACGATTGGCGCCATGTCCGTACCCGCTCCCAGCCCCGATGCCCGAGCCGTCGTCACAGGCGCCTCGCAGAACATCGGTGAGGCACTGGCCACCGAACTCGCCGCCCGAGGGCACCATCTCATCATCACCGCGCGGCGCGAGGACGTGCTCACCGCGCTCGCCGACCGTCTGACGACGCGCTACGGCGTGACGGTCGAGGTCCGCGCCGTCGACCTCGTCGACCCGGCCCAACGCGCCACGTTGTGCGCCGAACTCGCCGCCCGCAACGTCTCGATACTCTGCGCCAACGCCGGAACCGCGACGTTCGGCCCGGTGGCGGACCTCGACGTCGACGGCGAGAAGGCACAGGTTCAGCTGAACGTGCTCGGCGTCCACGACCTCGTCCTGGCCGTACTCCCCGGGATGATCGAACGGCGCGCGGGCGGCATCCTGATCTCCGGCTCCGTAGCAGGCAACTCACCCATCCCCAACAACGCCACGTACGCCGCGTCGAAGGCCTTCGCCAACACCTTCAGCGAGTCTCTGCGCGGCGAGGTCAAGGCCCACGGCGTGCACGTCACCGTGCTCGCCCCTGGACCGGTCCGCACCGAATTGCCGGACCCGGACGACCAGTCCCTCGTCGAGAAGCTGATCCCGGACTTCCTGTGGATCTCCACCGAGCACACCGCGAAGCTGTCGCTGGACGGGTTGGAGCGCAACAAGATGCGCGTCGTGCCCGGCGTGACGTCGAAGGCGATGTCCGTGGCCAGCGGCTACGGGCCGCGGTCCATCGTCACCCCGGTCGTCGGCGCCGTCTACAAGAAGCTCGGCGGCGACTGAGGCCAGCGACGCGCTAGCCTGCCGACGCGGCAGGCGCTGCGCGGCGCTCTCCGGTGGCGGATGAGCCGGTGCCAGCCAACCCGCAGTAGTCGATCGCCGTGGCAGCCATGACCTTGGCGACGTTGATCAACGAGTCGACGTCCACCCATTCGTTGGGTCCGTGGGCGTCCGCGCCGATGGGCCCGAAGATGATCGGCGTGGCACCGTGGTCACGGTAGAAGGCACCGTCGCACACCGCGGGGAAGCCAGTGACGGGGGTGTGCATGTGCAGTGCCGCAGCATGTTTGGCGACGCTGACCACCAACGGATGGTCCGGGGAGGTGTCGAACGGCGGAAAGACGAGCCCGGCCAGTTCCCACTGCACGACCGGTGGGTGCTCCGCGAGCCAGGGATCCTGCATGCTCCAGTGATGGACGAAGTCCACGAATGCCCGTCGAATGTCCTCGGAATCCTCGTTGGGTAGGTACTTCAGGTCGAAGTCCACGACGGCGACGTCGGGGGTGATCGCCGGGTTGGTGACGGTGACGGGCAGGCCGTCGGAACCCAGACCAGACCCGACGTGCACGACACTGGGACTGATGGTGGTGATCCCCGCGGGCAGCAGCGGGTGGAACTTGCGTTGCGACCACGCCTTCTCGAGATGACCGACCGCGGTGATGAACCGCGTGACCAGTTCGGCGGCGTTCACGCCCGGGCGCATCCGATCCGGTGTGTGGGGCTGTGGATAGATGTCGTTGTATCGCCATCCGGCGTGGGCGCTTCGGCCGCGGATGGTCACCCGTACCCACTCCAAACCTGGCTGGCAGACCATGATCTCGTTCTGGGTGGGCTCCGCGACGATGACGGCCGTTGCGGTCGGCCCGCGCTGAAGCAGCGCACGGGTGCCGAAGCCGCCTGCCTCCTCGTCGACCACACTGTGCACCTGCAGATCCCCGGCCAACGAGATGCCGCAGTCGTAGATGGCCTGGACGGCCGCGATGGCGGCGCCGAGACCGGCCTTCATGTCGTAGGTTCCGCGGCCGTACATCCGGCCGTCCCTGATCTCGGCGCCGAACGGGTCGGACTCCCAATCGGCGCGGTCTCCGGTGGGCACGACGTCGATGTGGCCGTTGAACACCAGGCTACGTTCGCCTGCTCCGTCGAGCGTGCCAATCACGTTGGGCCGTCCCGGCATTGCCTCGTGGTCCGTGGCGGTCATGCCAGCCGACACCAGAAGATCCGCCACCAGGCGTTGCGCCTCGGGCTCTCGGTTGATGTCGCCGCCGGTCTCGAACTTGGGGTTGACGGTGGGAATCTGGACCAGTTGCCGCACGGTGTCGATGACCCTGTCGCGGTGACGGTCGATGGACTGGACGACCTCCTGGATTGCGGATTCTTGCGACATCATGCCTCCTGGATCGGGTGCTGCCCGGGTGGGTCAGTAGGACTTGGCTGCGTTCACGGTGGCGGCCGGCGGCACGGGATCCGCCACGCGAAGGAACCGGACCGTGGCGACGTAACCGGCGCCGGAAACGATTGCGACGAGCGGGATCGGAAGGACGTCGGTCGGCAGGAAGAAGTAGATCACCGCGCCGATGGCCGACCACGCCAGTGCCGTGACGTTGACGCCGTGGGTGTAGCGATACGGACCGTGCAGGTCGAAGAGCGCGTCCACGTCGATACGACCCCGCTTGACGACGACGTAGTCGGCGATGATGACGCCGACGATGGGCGCAAACACGTTGCCCATGGCCGTCATGAAGTCGCTGAAATCGTCGACCACGGCAGGCAGGATGGCCAGTAGGACACCTACGACGGCGACGGCGAGCGTGGACCAGAACCGCCCGAGTCGGGTGGTCAGGTTGGCCAAGGACAATCCGCCGGTATAGAGATTGAGGACGTTGATGGTCCAGTTGTCGAGGATCAGCACGACCAGGACGAGGAACAGCGTCACACCGCCGACGCCGAGCGTGGGGATGACCTCGAAGGCGTTGGAGGTCTGTCCCAGCGTCGCCGCCGCCGCGTAGGCCCCAAAGACCGCCGACCCGGTGGTGCCGACCAGCGCCGCCGCGATCGTGCCGACCCACATGTCGCGTCGCGAGCTCGAGTAGCGGCAGTAGTCGGCCGCGTCGGTGACCTGGCTGAACCACGCGGCGGCAACGGAGTTCACCCAGACCGCGAAGACGGCCCATCGCCAACCCTCGGAGTTGGAGAACGAGAACACTTCACTCGGCGCGAAGCCGGGTGCGTCATGCGTGGCGAGGAGGTAGAACAGATACCCCAGGATCACCACCTTGACGGGAAACGCGACTTTCGACAACCACTTCAGTGAGCCGTAACCCAGAAGTGCGACGGACGCCTGGAGGATGGCGAACACCGCGCTGACGGCGATCAGCGATAGGTCTACACCGAGCCAAACACCCACGACCGCAACGATTCCCATGGCGCCAGCGAGCGTTTGGAAGGCAAACCAGAACGCCGAACTGACCGCGCGCAGGGTGGACACGATCCAGCGCGATGCGCTGATTCCGAGAAATGCGCGCGTCGACACGATGCCGGGCAACCCGTAGTCGACCCCCACGGTGGCCATCACCGTGTAGGCGGCGAACGCGATGGCGATGCCGAGGACCTGGGCGGTCACCGCCGCCCAGAACGACAACCCCGAGGCGACGGCCAAACCGGCGATCAGGATGAGGCCCGGGTTGAGTAGCACGTTGACGATGATCTGGAACAAGTCGTACCAGCGCACCGTGCGTTCGGATGCCGGTACCGGTTCGACGCCGTACTGCTCGACGGAGGTTGGTTGTCTGAGCGGGGCGGCACCGTCGGACGGCCGCGCGGGTGAGTGCTCGTCGGACGGGGGTGGTTCCGCGGTCACTGCGACTTCCAATCGTAGGGCGAGTGCAGGGGATTACCGGCCACGCTAGTTGAAACACATATTTCTGTCTAGCGCAGGAACGGCAGATGTGAAATGTATGATTCAGTGGGCGCCAAGCGCCATCCGGTGCCAGGCGCGGCGGGATGGCGCCGGCGCCAATCCCCTCGGCCCCCTTAGCGACCCGGTCAGGTAGCCGGCGAGCACGG
>NZ_JBEVLO010000404.1:0-3163 GCF_040509115.1 Mycobacterium sp.
CGCACCGCCGTCGACCCCCCACTGCACGGTCACCACCGTCGGCTCCGGCAGCTGGGCGTCAGCGATCTGACGGTGGAATCCGCGGATCCGAGCCTCGTCGGTCGCCCATGCCTCCCCGCCTGGTGCCAGCGCCTGGATCATCGCGATGTCGCGGTGTCCGATCCGGACCAGATGACCGACGGCTTGTTCGGCGGCGAGCGTGTCGTCGATGCCGACCCATGGGCTCCTGCCGTCGTCGTCGCCGCCGATGAACACCGCGGGCACGCCGAGCTGGTCGAGCCTGCCCCGCTCGTGGGCGGTGAGCGGGATCGACGCGACGACGATCGCATCCACCTTCCGGCGCAGCGGCAAGGTGTCGAAGAACCGGTGTCTGGTCGCGACGTCGGGCAGCGCGCACAGCACCACGTCCATGCCCGCGGCGTCGAACTCACCCGCGATGCCTGCGATGACCGCCGAGTAGAACCACGAGTCCACCTGCGGGACGACGACTCCGATGCGCCCGGTGGCGCCGCCGGAGAGCCTCGACGCCTCGGGAGACACGACGTAGGACAGCTCGCGCGCCGACGCCAGCACGCGATCCCGCGTCGCGGCCGACACTCCGGGTTGTCCGCGCAACGCGCGTGACACCGATGCGATCGACACGCCCGAACGGCGCGCGACGTCGGCCATGTTGACGCTGAGCTTCGGTATCACCGGACAGCACGGTAACACCCGCGCAAATATTTGCGTAGATCCGAATGTCATTGACAAAGATCGGCGTGACATGCAGTCTTTGGGGCGCAAACGTTTACTGTTTCAATCCGAGGAGTGCCGTGACCCGCGCCGATTCCTGGTGGCAGACTGCCGTCGTCTACCAGGTGTACATCCGCAGCTTCGCCGACGGGAGCGGTGACGGCATCGGGGACATCGCCGGGCTCCGCGATCGGCTGCCGTACCTGGCCCGCCTCGGTGTCGACGCCATCTGGATCAACCCCTGGTACCCGTCGCCGATGGCCGACGCCGGCTACGACGTGGCGGACTACCGCGACATCGAACCCGCCTACGGCACGCTGGCGGAGGCCGACGCGTTGATCGCCGAGGCGCACGATGCCGGGATCCGCGTGCTCCTCGACATCGTTCCGAACCACACCTCCGATCACCACGCGTGGTTCACCGCCGCCCTCGCCGACGAGCCGGGCGCACGGGAGCGCTATCACTTCCGCGCCGGACGCGGCACCAACGGCGAACTGCCACCCAATGACTGGCGCAGCGTCTTCGGGGGAGTGGCGTGGACCAGAGTGTCCGACGGTCAGTGGTACCTCCACCTCTTCGCCCCGGGCCAGCCCGACCTCAACTGGGACAACCCGGAAGTCGTTGCCGAATTCGAGGACGTGTTGGCGTTCTGGTTCGACAAGGGTGTCGATGGGTTCCGCATCGACGTCGCCCACGGGCTCGTCAAGGCCGACGGGCTCCCCGACGGCGGCAGTGGGGACGCGCTGGTCCAGCACAATGCCGCGCATCCCGCGTGGGACCAGGATGGTGTCCACGACATCTATCGCGGCTGGCGCGAGGTGGCGAATCGCCATGCGCCGGAACGGATCTTCATTGCGGAGGCCTGGGTGCGCAACAACGAGCAGCTCGCTCGATACCTGCGTCCCGACGAGTTGCACACCGCCTTTCAGTTCGACTTCCTGCGTGCCCCGTGGCGTGCCGACGTCCTGCGCAAGGTCATCGACGACGCGATCGCGGCCGCGGCGACCGTCGGCGCCCCGCCGACGTGGGTGCTGTCCAACCACGACGTCGTCAGGACCGTCACCCGATACGCGCGCTCGCAACCGGATCACCTCATCGAAAGCGAGTGGGAGCGCAGGCGCTGGGGGACGGAGACGCCCGACTACGAACTCGGCCTGCGTCGCGCCAGGGCGGCGGCGCTGCTGCAGCTCGCGCTGCCGGGAACGGCCTACGTCTATCAAGGTGAGGAACTGGGCCTCGAGGAGATCGAGGATCTGCCCGACGACGTCCGTCAGGATCCCACCTGGGTGCAGTCCGGGTTCACCGACGTCGGCCGCGACGGATGTCGGGTACCCCTACCGTGGGCGAACGATGCTCCGCCCTATGGGTTCTCGCCCAATGACGACGTGACTACGTGGTTGCCGCAGCCGTCGCACTGGGCGTCGCGCACTGCGCAGGCCGAGGACGCCGACCCCGATTCGACGCTGAACCTCTATCGCGAGGCGCTGGCCAGCCGGACGTCGGTGTGGGTGGACTCCGGCGACGTGGAGTGGATCGACTCCAACTCCGACGTCGCTGCGTTCCGACGCGGCAAGGCCCAGTGCTGGTTCAATACCGGTACCGCACCTGTCGACCTGCCCGCCGACGCCAAGGTCGTGCTGGCGTCGGTGCCAGGTGTGACCACTGAGTTGCCCGCCGACGCGACCGCCTGGTTGGTCACGACCTAGCACATCGGAGGGGTGGCGCGCGTTTTGGCTGATCGGCGGTCAGCGCGCTATCCTTTCTGGGTTCCACCGAAGACCGTCGGTCACCGAGAAATCGGTTGAAGGTCCCGGCAACGCCTGTTGTTCTCCGCGCAAGCGGCTCATCAGGTCCCGGGCGGCCCACGCAGGAGGACGAGGCACCACCGCTGGCTTGACCCAGCGAATCTTCACGCCCCGGCCGCTCTGCGCCGGGGCGTTCGTCGTTTCCAGGCCCTTCACCAGACCGGCGGACCCATACCTAGATAGGAGGCATGCATGGCCAAAGCTGACAAGGCCACCGCCGTTGCCGACATCGCCGAGCAGTTCAAGGAGTCGACGGCCACCGTCGTCACCGAGTATCGCGGGCTCACCGTGGCCAACCTTGCCGGTCTGCGCAAGTCCCTTGGAGAATCCGCCACCTACTCGGTCGCCAAGAACACCCTGGTGAAGCGCGCTGCGTCCGAGGCAGGTGTGACAGGTCTCGACGATCTGTTCACCGGTCCGACCGCCATCGCGTTCATCAAGGGCGAGCCCGTCGACGCCGCCAAGGCGATCAAGACGTTCGCCAAGGACAACAAGGCCCTGATCATCAAGGGCGGCTACATGGACGGCAAGGCGCTGTCCGTGGACGAGGTCAACCGCATCGCGGACCTCGAGTCGCGCGAGGTGCTCCTGGCCAAGCTGGCCGGAGCGATGAAGGCCAAGACCAG
>NZ_JBEVLO010000405.1:0-30892 GCF_040509115.1 Mycobacterium sp.
GCCGAACAGTTCAACTCGCTGTTCCAGCGCAACGTCCTCAACTACGGGTTGCCCGCGATCACCCTCCCGGATGCCCGCTCGATCATCACCGAGGGTGATCTGTTGGATATCGACATTCGCGCCGCGACGTTGCACAACGTCACGCAAGCCACGACGTACACGTTCGAGCCGTTCCCAGCGTTCATCATCGAGATCCTCGCCGCCGGCGGACTGATGAACCAGCTCGAGACGGCCGGCCACCTCCGCGCCCCGGAGCCTCACACGTCAGCGCCCCGTCCATGAAGCGCGATGCCGCGCCCTCGGACCCCGCCGCCTTGCGCACGCTCTTCGCCGCGATCCCCCAAAGCGTCGTCGCGCTGTGCGGGCTCGACCCGTCGGGAACACCGCGCGGGATGACCGCCAGTTCGTTCACCCCGATCTCCCTGCAGCCCCCACTGGTGTCCGTGGCGATGGCCCACACGTCCACTACCTGGCCGATACTGCGACGCATGTCGCGACTCGGCATCAGCCTGCTGTCGCACTCCCAAGGGCCCACGTGCAAGGCGCTCGCGGCGAGGAAACCCGACCGGTTCGCCGATCTGCAGTGGACACCGGCGAGCGGAACCGGTGCGGTCTTCATGAATGAGGCCGCCGCCCACCTCGAATGTGAACTCTTCGACGAACTTCCCGCCGGAGACCACCTCATCGCTCTCCTGCGAATCACGTCACTGGGTGTCGACGATCGTCGTGAGCCACTCCTGTTTCACCGCAGCAGATTTCGACGAGTTGTCAATGACCCGTCACGGAAGAGTGAACGAACGTGACCGAACGACTGTAGTGCTCGGGGCCGGCAGCGGGCTCGGCGCCGAGATTGCCCGCCAACTCATCATGCCGGGTCGCGAGGTGCACGGGGCGTCAATCGCTCGTCGACGCGCACGATCTCGGGTCGCGCTCGCAGACCCATTCCGCCTTCGATCGCACGTTCGGTCCTTTTCCGGTGACCAGCCACCCAGACGCGATGAAGCACACGATCACCTGGTATCGCGACACCAAACGGTGATCAATGTGGGAATGACACCGATGGCGATTCTTGCGGGATCGAGAGCGTGGATCGAGAGCGTGTGGGTGAGATTGGAAATGCCTCTTGCTCGCGCTTCCTCCTCGAAGAGGAACGCGTCGCGTTGGAGTCGATTTACCTAAAAGGAGGGCCACCCCGTTTCTGACATTTCGGGCTCGATCAACGGAGGAGACACGTGCGATGAGAGCAGTAACCGTGCAGCCTGGAGGCGTCGTGGAGATTCAGGAACACCCGGATCCGCAACCAGGAGTCGGCGAGGTGCTCGTCCGAATCCATGCCGCAGGTGTGAACTTTGCGGACTTGGGCCAACGAATGGGCGTCTATCCCGCGCCCGTTGGCTCACCTCCCGACATCCCAGGCCTGGAGCTGGCGGGCGAAGTGGTCGCCAAAGGGCCCTTCGCAGAACGCTTCGCCATCGGAGACCGCGTCATGGGCGTGGTGGGCGGGGGCGCGCAGGCGCAATTCCTGGCCGTGCACGAGCGTCAACTGATGCCGATACCTGCAGCGCAGACATGGGAACAGGCCGGTGGGTTTCCCGAAGCGTTCGTCACTGCCCACGATGCGCTGGTCACGCAGGGGCGGGCCCGCCCTGGCGATCGCGTGCTCATCACAGGGGCTGCTGGCGGCGTCGGCGTCGCGGGTGTCCAGATTGCGGCCACCGCGGGTGCCGAGGTCATCGCATCGGTGCGCAACTTCGACAATCGTGACGCGATCGTGAAACTAGGCGCAGCCCAGGCCATCGATCCCACCGAGGCCGAAGAGAACGGTCCTTACGACGTCATCCTGGAGCTCATCGGAGCGCCGAACTTCGAATCCGACCTGCGCTCGCTGAACGTGCGCGGGCGGATCGTCGTCATCGGCGGGAGGCCAGAAAAGCTCGACGCCACAACCGCTCTCGGCTTATTGGGCCAAAAGCGCGGTACCGTCAGCGCGAGCACGCTGCGCTCCCGTCCGCTGGAAGAAAGGGCCAACGCCGCCCGCGCGGTCGAGCGCGAGGTCCTCCCGTTCTTGGCGAAAGGCAAGATCACTGTGCCTATCGCAGATACCTATCCTCTCGATGACGCGGCCCGTGCTTACGACTCGTTCCGCGGACGCGGAAAGCTCGGTAAAATCGTGCTGCTTCCGTATTCGTAGGGCTTTCGAGGCGGCCGCGTCGTACGTCGCTTTCGACCAACACCAAGCTCGATCCACACAGGGCGCGAGAGCAAGCGATCGCATTGTTCAGTCAGTTGGTCGGCGCACAGCTCATCGCCCGCGCTGTCGCCCAGGCCAACGCGATCCACGCCATGGCCCAGCCGAGCATCATCTGCAGAACCAACTCGGGTCGTCGGGAAGCACGCCCGGCACGGCGTCGGCCTCGGGAGTATTGATGGAGACATGGACCTGAAACTTGCAGGACGCGCGGCCATCGTATGCGGAGCGTCGTCCGGGATGGGCCTCGCGATCGCGCGGGGACTGGCCGCCGAGGGCGTCGATGTCGTCATGGCGGCGCGCCGCCGTGACGTACTGGACGAGCAGGCCGCGGCCGTCGGTGCCGTCAGTCATCCCCTCGACCTGACCGATCCCGCGGCGGCGCAGGGGCTCGTCGACACGGCCATCGACCGCTTCGGTCGGCTCGACGTCCTCGTCTGGAACTCCGGCGGCCCGCCGCCAGTGGCGGCCTCAGACGTCACCGCCGACGATCTGACCGCAGGGTTCGCGTCACTCTTGGCACCGCTCGTCCGTCTGGTCGGGGCGAGCCTTCCGCATCTGCGCGCCAGCGATGCGGGTCGCGTGCTGGCCATCACCTCGGCCGGATCTAAGGAACCAATACCGAATCTGGCGATCTCCAACGCGCTGCGGCCCGGCGTCGCCGGCTATCTGAAGAGCCTGTCGCGCGAGGTCGGCCGCGACGGCATCACCGTCAACTGCCTGGCTCCGGGATTGATCGACACCGCGCGCGTCCGTCAGGTGCATCCCGACGGTCCCCCGCAGACGATGCTCGACGACGTGGCTATCGGAAGGCTGGGCACTGCAGAGGAATTCGCGGATGTTGCGGTGTTCCTCGCGTCACCGCGGGCCTCCTACGTCACGGGAACGACGATCAGTGTCGACGGTGGCCTCGCGCGCTTCTTGTTCTGACTAGCCGTTGGCAAGGGTGGTGTTATCGTCCAAAACCACGTGCGCTGAACGCCCGGGGAGATGGCGACTGAGGTAGCGGTCCACGTCATCGCCGAGTTCGCCGGTGCGTTCGACGTGGACCAGTGCAGTTCCGAGCAAGGAAGGGAGCTCCGCGATGGCTGCCGAGCCGTTCGAGGTCACCGTCAGCGAAGCCGAGATCGCAGATCTGCGGGAGCGGTTGCGACGGACGCGGTGGCCCGAGCCCGAGCCGGTGGACGACTGGTCACAGGGGCTGCCGCTGGCCTATGCGCAGGACCTGTGCCGCAGTTGGGCCGAGGTCTACGACTTCGGATTCGCCGCGCGGCTCAACGCCTTCCCGCAGTACCGCGACATCGTCGACGGGCTCGGCATCCACTTCCTGCACGTCCGTTCCCCGGAGCCCAACGCGTTCCCGCTGGTTCTCACGCACGGGTGGCCGGGTTCGGTGCTCGAGTTCCTGGAGGTCCTCGGCCCGCTGACCGACCCGCGCGCGCATGGAGGGGATCCGTCGGACGCGTTTCACGTGGTCGCGCCGTCGTTGCCCGGGTACGGCTGGAGTGACAAACCATCGACCACCGGGTGGGGCGTCGAGCGCATCGCCCGCGCCTGGGACACGTTGATGGTGTCGCTGGGTTACGAGCGGTACGGCGCGCAGGGCGGTGACTGGGGTTCGGCGGTGTCCGGCGCCGTGGGCGAGGTGGCGCCCGAGCGGGTCGCCGGCGTACATCTGAACATGGGCTCCGTGCCGTTGGGCAAGTTCGACGACCCGACGCCAGCGGAGTTGGCGAACCTCAAGGCCGCGAAGGAGTTTCAGCGTACTGGCCGGGGCTACTCGGGGCAGCAGGCGACGCGGCCGCAGACACTCGGCTACGGCCTGACCGACTCCCCGGCAGGACAGGCCGCCTGGATCGCCGAGAAATTCTGGGCCTGGACCGACAACGACGGCAACCCCGAGGACGCGGTGTCGCGGCAGGCGATCCTCGACGAGATCTCGGCCTACTGGTTCACCGCGTCAGCCGCGTCGTCGGCGCGCCTGTACTGGGAGAGCTTCAGCAGCTTCCGAGACAAGGTCACCGCGCCGTCGGGGCTGTCGGTGTACCCGCGCGACATCACCCGCCCGTCGCGGCGAGAGGCCGAACTGCGGTTCACCGACCTTCGCTGGTTCGAGGAAATGCCGCGCGGTGGCCACTTCGCCGCGTTGGAGCAGCCGGAGTCGCTCGTCGAACAGGTGCGCGGGTTCTTCCGCCTCGTCCGCTGAGCGGCCGCCTCCCAGGACGCCGTACCCCCTTCACCGCCGCCGCACTGCTTCGACCATCGCGGGGCCGTCGCCGTGGCATCGAGTATCTCGGCTTCGCGTCGCCTTGATCGCGAACCGGACACAGCCGGCCGACGCAACACGAACAACAGGAGCCACGTTGTTAACGTCGCCCGGTGCAGGACTCGCCGGGAGCCCCCGACCTACGGCCGTCGCACCCGGTTTCCCGGCGCGACGCGCTGCGCTACGTTGTCGCCGCGTCGGCGCTGGCCGGGCTGGGAGCCGCAGCAGCAGGTGCTGGCGCGCCCGCGGCTTCGGCCGCCGCCCCCACACTCATCGACTTCGCCATGCGTCAGGTTCCTGCCAGGGATATCCGGGCCGCGGGCCACTCCGGGGTCATCAACTACGTGTCGACGTCGCGGCCCGGCTCGTCCTTCGGCGCCAAGCCCATCACCCTGCCCTACGCACAGTCGCTGACCGCCGCCGGGCTGGTGATCGTCAGCAACTTCCAGTACGGCAAGCCGGGAGGGACCGCACCGTCGGACTTCCTGCGCGGGTACGCCGGGGGCGTCGCCGATGCTCGCACCGCGTGGCAACTCCATACCGCCGCAGGTGGCGGCCAGAGTGCGCCGATCTTCTTCAGCGTCGACGACGACATCGACCGCGAGACCTGGAACAATGTTGCGCTGCAATGGTTCCGCGGCATCAACTCGATGATCGGCGTGCAGCGTACCGGCATCTACGGCGGCATCAAAGCGTGCCAGTGGGCCACTGCCGACGGAGTGATCGGACGCTCCCGTTCGCCCGGTCACGTCTGGGCATGGCAGACGCGGTCATGGTCGGGCGGCCAGATCCATCCCGCCGCCGTTCTCTACCAGAGGGTGGTGAGCACGGCATCGAATCCAGGCCCGGTGGTCGGCGGGCTCGAAGTCGACGTGAGCGACGTCCTGGCCCAGGATTGCGGCCAGTGGAACATGCATCCGTGACGTCGTAAGAGGGCAGGAGCTGGAGCCGGGCCCGCGGATGTTCTTCCCGCACGGTTCGGTCACCAGCCATCACGGGGTGCACTGAGAGCAAGATCGCGCCGACACGAGGTCACACGACGACGCCCGCTGTCGGTGGCTCAGGGGACAATGGATCCGCCCGCCCCCGTGCTGCCCACACCTCGGCACGTCCCCGCCCCGATGGAGAGAACCAGCAGTGAGTTACACCGCCGCCGACATCACCGAGCTCGACGATGTCCAGCACACGCGCCTGCGGCCTGCGGTGAACCTGGGTCTGGACGTACTCAACACCGCGCTGCGGGAGCTGGTGGACAACGCGATCGAAGAGGTCGCCGATCCCAGCCACGGCGGTTCCGCCGTGACGATCACCCTGCACGTCGACGGATCCGTCAGCGTCGCCGACGACGGCCGGGGGCTGCCCGTCGACTCGGACCCCGTCAACGGGAAGAACGGCATCGTCAAGACGCTCGGAACCGCGCGGGCAGGCGGCAAGTTCTCCGCACACGTCGACGCCGCCAGCACGGGTGCCGGACTCAACGGAATCGGCGCCGCCGCAGCGGTGTTCATCTCCGCACGGACCGACGTGACCGTGCACCGGGCCGGAAAGACCTTCCTGCAAAGCTTCGGCGGCGGCTACCCCGGCGTGTTCGAGGGCAAGGACTTCGACGCAAATGCACCGTTCACCCGCGCCGACACGCAGAAACTGCGCGGCACCGCCAACCGCAAACCCGACGCGCACGGCACGACGGTGCGCATCCTGTTCGACCCGGTCGTCGTACCGGACTCGAGCGTGGACGTCGGCGAGGTGCTGTTGCGCGCCCACGCCGCCGCGCGGATGTCACCGGGGGTGCATCTGGTCGTCGTCGACGAAGGCTGGCCCGGCGAGGAGATTCCGCAGGCGTTGCTCGAGCCGTTCAGCGGGCCATGGGGTACCGACACACTGCTGGACCTCATGTGCGCCGCCGCAGGCACTCCCCCACCCGGTGTCCGCGCGGTCGTCGAGGGCCGCGGCGAATACACCACCGGCCGCGGCCCGACCCCGTTCCGCTGGTCGCTGACCGCCGGTCCTGCCGAACCGGCCACCGTCGCCGCGTTCTGCAACACCGTGCGCACCCCCGGCGGCGGATCCCACCTGACGGCCGCGGTGAAGGGGCTGTCCGAGGCGCTGGCCGACCGCGCCTCCCGCATTCGCGACCTGGGCCTGGCCAAGGGCGAGGACGGCCCGGAGGCCCAGGATTTCGCGGCGGTCACCGCGCTGGCCGTCGACACCCGCGCGCCCGACGTGTCATGGGACTCCCAAGCCAAGACCGCGGTGTCATCGCGGTCACTGAACCTGGCGATGGCCCCTGACGTAGCACGCGGCGTCACCATCTGGGCCGCCAACCCCGGCAACGGCGACACCGTGTCGTTGTGGACCAAGCTGGCCCTCGAGGCTGCCCGGGCTCGGCGCAGCGCCGAGGGCGCGAAGGCGCGGTCACGCGCGGCGTCGAAGGCCAAGGGCCTGGGAACGAATCTGTCGCTGCCCCCGAAGCTGCTGCCGAGCCGGGAGACCGGGCGCGGATCGGGTGCCGAGTTGTTCCTGTGCGAGGGCGATTCCGCGCTGGGCACCATCAAGGCGGCTCGCGACGCCACGTTCCAGGCGGCCTTCCCGCTGAAGGGCAAGCCGCCCAACGTCTACGGGTTCACCCTTAGCAAGGCACGGGTCAAGGACGAGTTCGACTCGATCGAACGCATCCTGGGCTGCGGGGTGCGCGACCTCTGTGACCCGGAACTGTGCCGCTACGACCGGATCCTGTTCGCCTCCGACGCCGACCCCGACGGCGGCAACATCAACTCGAGCCTCATCTCGATGTTCCTGGACTTCTACCGGCCACTCGTCGAAGCCGGGATGGTCTACGTCACGCTGCCGCCGCTGTTCGTCGTCAAGGACGGCACCGAGCGGATCTACTGTCAGGACGAGTCCGAACGCGACGCCGCGGTGGCGCAGTTGAAGGCCACCTCAAAGCGCAAGGTAGAGGTGCAGCGCAACAAGGGACTGGGCGAGATGGACGCCGACGACTTCTGGAACACCGTGCTGGATCCGCAGCGGCGCACGGTGATTCGCGTGCATCTCGACGACGGTGAAGCAAAGCTGCACCACACTCTGTTCGGCGGACCGCCGGAGGGTCGGCGCACGTGGATGGCCGACGTCGCCGCCCGCGTCGACACCGCAGCGCTCGACCTGACGTAGGAAGAAGTATCGTGACCGCCACTCTGGACGTTCCTCAGCAGAACCCCGACCTGGTGCTCGACCAGAGCGCCGATGACTACTGGAACCACTACCAGCTCACCTTCGCGCTGTACAGCGTCAGCGATCGAGCCATCCCGTCGGCGTTCGACGGACTCAAGCCGGGTCAGCGACGGCTGCTCTACCAGATGCACGACTCCAGACTGCTGCCAGGGAACAAGCCGCAAAAGTCCTCCAAGGTCTGCTCGGCCGTCACCGGAAACCTGCACCCACACGGCGGCGCCTCGATGTACGGGGCCGCAGCGCTGATGGCCGCCGAATTCCAGCGCGTGAAAGTCATTGATGGACAAGGGGCATTCCCCCGCATCCAAGGCGACATTCCCGCCGCCGACCGCTACACCGAGATGCGGCTCTCGGCACCAGGCGCCGCACTGACCGCCGAACTCGACGACCACGCCGTGCCGATGGTGCAGACGTTCGACGGCGAGTGGACCGAGCCGACGGTGCTGCCTGCGCGCTGGCCCGTGCTGCTGTGCAACGGCGCCGTCGGAATCGCCGAGGGCTGGGCCACCAAGGTGCCTGCCCACAATCCACGCGAGATCATGGCCGCGTGCCGAGCGCTGCTCGCGAGGCCGAACCTGTCCGACGACAAGCTGGCCGAACTGATTCCCGGCCCGGACTGGGGATGCGGATCCGCCGTCGTCGGCACCGCCGGGCTGCGCGAGTACTTGACGACGGGCCGGGGAGCGTTCACGGTGCGCGGCACGGTGTCCGTCGACGGAAAGAACGTCATTGTCACCGAACTGCCGCCCGGTGTCGCCAGTTCGACTGTGCAGGAGAGGATCCGAGCCCTGGTCGAGTCCGGGGAGATGTCCGGCGTTGCCGATATGTCCGATCTCACCGATCGCCGCAACGGGCTGCGCATCGTCGTCACGGCCAAACGCGGCCACAGCGCCGACCAGATCCGTGATCAGTTGCTCGCCCTGACCCCGCTGGAGTCGACCTTCGCCGCCAGCCTCGTCGCCCTCGACGAGAACCGCGTCCCGCGCTGGTGGTCGGTGCGTGACCTGATTCTGGCGTTCCTTTCCCTACGCGATTCGGTGGTGGTGCGCCGAAGCGAGTATCGGCTGGAAAAGGTGACCGCACGTCGTCACCTGGTGAGCGGCCTGATGACGATTCACCTCGACATCGACGCAGCAGTGGCGGTAATCCGCGGGTCCGACACCGTCGACGAGGCGCGGCAGGGGTTGCAGGACCGGTTTTCGATCGATGCCGAGCAGGCCGATTACGTTCTTGGACTGCAGCTTCGACGACTGACTCGGCTGGACGTCATCGCGCTGCAGGCTGAAGCCGAGAAGCTGGACGCCGAATTCGAAGTCTTGACCGAACTGGTGTCGAACCCCGATGCGCGGCGCAAGGTGATCAACGCCGAGCTGAAGGAGACGGCGAAACTGTTCGACGGTGCCGAGTTCGACCGTCGCACCGTGCTGGACGTGACGGCGACGCCGGTGACGTCCGGTGCCGACGAGGAGGGTGCGCGCGAACGCAAGGTCAACGCCGCGTGGCGCCTCGATGACCGGGGAGTGTTCTCCGACAGCCACGGCGAGCTGCTCACCGCCGGTCTGGGATGGGCGGTGTGGACCGACGGGCGGATCAAGTTCACCACCGGAGGCGGACTTCCCTACAAGACTCGCGACATCCCGGTGGCCCCGGACATCACCGGACTGCTGCGCTCCGGTGTGCTCGCGCCCGGTTCGCATCTGGCGCTGGTGACGCGGCGCGGAAAGGTTCTGCGCATCGATCCCTCCGCGGTCAACCCTCAGGGCGCGGCGGGCAACGGCGTGGCGGGCGTGAAGCTGGCGGGTGACGGCGACGAGGTCATCGCCGCGCTGCCCGTCACCTGTGCGAACGGCGAAGCCATCCTGTCCCGATCTGAAAAGAGCTGGAAGGTAACCGAAGTGGCGGATATCCCGGTCAAGGGCCGCGGTGGCGCCGGAGTGGGATTCCACCCGTTCGTGGCGGGCGAGGGCGCGGTGCTTTCGGTGTCCATCTCTGCGACTGGGTTCGTGCGCAGCGGCAGGGCGGTGCGCGCCGAGAATCGCGCGAAGGCTTCGGTCAAGGGTTCCGGCGGTGAGATAACACCTGCCGGGTAGAGCGGGCGCCCGTCGCCGCCCCGTCTGGCCAATCCGCGCGATGCCCCGGCTTGGTTGAGTTGAACGACACGTGCGTGCCCTTTTCGAATGGGCGAGTTCGGAATCAGATTTCGTGCTGGCGGCGATACCGTTCCAAGCCCGGCTTCGCCGCACGTTCCAGGAGCGGCCGGATGTGCTGCATCGCAGCGGGGTTCAGTCCGAGGATCTTGATCAACCAGCCGTCGTGGCGCGGCAGGAACCGCTCCAGCCGCGGCCGGTCGAGGTTCGCCACGACCGCATCAGCGACGGTGCCCGGACTCAACGGCGTGGTGAGGAAGTTGAGTGCCGACCCGCCGTTGGCCGCTTCGCGGCGCAGCATCGGGGTGTCGACCGCGCCAGGATGGACCAGGCTGATCTTCACGCCGGTCTCGCGCTGCCGCAGCGCCAAGCCGAGCATGAACGCCCTTAGCCCGGCCTTCGAGGCGCTGTAGCCAAGGCTCTCGGGCAGCGGCATGATCGCCGCGAGCGAGACGACCGAGATGACGTGGCCGCGCCGGTGTTGCAGTGCGGGGAGCAGGGTTCGGGTGAGCAACATGGGCGCGTGCAGGTTGATGAGTTGTTCCCGGTGGATGTCGTCGGGGTCAGTACCTTCGATCGGGCCGGCCAGGACGATCCCGGCGTTGTTGATGAGCAGATCGCAATGCCCCCCTGCGGCATTGACGGCGGCCAGCACCGCCGCATGAAAGTCGGGGTCGGTGAGGTCAGCGCGGACGGGGATCGCCGAATCCGGAAGGCGTTGCAGCCCTTGAACGTCCATGTCGACCGCCAGCACCTGATAACCGCGGGTGACGAGTCGACCACAGATCGCGGAGCCGATCGCACCGGCAGCTCCCGTCACCACCGCGGTCTTCACGTCCGCGCGGCCTTTCTGATGGCCCCACGGCGCTGGCCGTCGAACATGCCGGGGGTGAGGTCTTGCCAGCCTATGCGTCTACGAACGTCGGCCAAGTAATTCCGGTAGGTGCGGGCGTCGACGTAGGACCGGTGCCGTGGCGAGTCGAGAAAGTGGATGCCACCGCTGAGCTGTGGGCGGTCGTGGGCGATGAGGCGCTCGAATGCCGCGGCCCGCGCAGGATTGTCCTTCTGGTCGTGCAGGTACTGTGCGACCAGATTGCTGATGTGGTCGAAGATCGTGTAGGCGCTGGAATTGAACTCGATGTATCCCAGCCCGATCAGATTGTGGTGATCGCGATTGAACGTCGACAGGTAGAGATCCGGCCGTCCATCCCGCCACTGGAAGTACTTCTCGTCCATGTAGGGAATGGACCAGTCATAGCCGGTGGCGTAGAGAATCAGGTCGATCTCCTCGGCAGTGCCGTCGACGAAACGGACCTGGTTGCCGTCCAAGCTGTCGACGTCGGGGCGGATGGCGACGTCGCCGTGCTGAAGATGGTGCAGGAGTTGACTGTTCAGCAGGGGGTGAGATTCGAGCAACTTGTGATCTGGCTGGGGCAGCCCGTACCTCCTGAGGTCTCCCTGAAGGAGTCGCAGCAGCAGACTCAGCAGCGGTCGTATGACCCGGATCGGGAGTTCAGGGCCGCGGTCGGAGATCTCATCAGTCGGAACTCCGAAGAGGTGCTTCGGGATCACGTGATAGCCGCGGCGCACGCTGACATAGGCCTCGTCGGCGCTGGCGGCGGCGTCGCAGGCGATGTCGGCGCCGGAATTACCCAAACCGACGATCAGCACCCGCTTGCCGCGGAACTCCGCGGAATCGCGGTAGGTCGACGAGTGCCGGATCTCACCGGCGAACGTGCCAGGATGTGCGGGGGTGCGCGGTGACCAGGTGACGCCCGTTGCGAAGATGACTGCCTCGTATTGCCGTCTGGTGCCGTCGGATAGCGTCACCTCCCAGGCGTCACCGGCCCGTTCGACGTGCTCGACCGGGCAGTCGAATCGAATGGCCTCGCGCAGGCCGAATGCGTCAGCGAAGTCGCGGGTGTAGGCGAGGATTTGGCGGTTGCCGGGGTAGTCCGGAAACGACTCGGGCATCGGAAAGTCGAAGAAACCGGATGTCTTTCGCGACGAGATGAAGTGCGCCGACTCGTACATCGGGGTGCCCGGGTTGTCGAGGTCCCAGATCCCGCCGACGTCGGAATGCCGCTCGTATTGGTCGTAGGGAATGCCCAGTCGCTTGAGTGCGCGCGCCGCCGATAATCCGGCCGGTCCGGCGCCGATGATGCAGACACGTCCCACGGGGGCGTGGGTGCTACTGGTCAATGGATTCCTCCTGACGATGTGGATGCCTAGAATTCAACCGATCGGCGGTGGCGGCCGGCGAGGGCCGGCCCGGCCAGCATGGGGGGCAAACCGGCCAGGAGGTGGGGTAGCGGTGGATTCTTCGATCGCCCCGCGGCTCGATGAAGCCGTGATTCCGCCCACCGTCCTGGCTGGCGTCGTCGAAATCGGTCAGCGACAGGGCCTTCCGGTCGGCCCATGGTGCGACGGGACGGGGGTGACTCCGGCACAGCTCGTCTCGTCCGACACGGTCAATGTGTCATTTCGTCAGGCTGCCGCGATCCTGCGGCGTGCCGTACGCGCCATGCCCGGGCGCCCGCTGGGCATGCAGGTCGGCGGTCGAGACGTGTTGCTCACCTTCGGGATCCTCGGAACGGCCATTCAGTCGTGTGCGACCCTCGCGGACGCCATCACCGTCGGCATCGAGTTGCATCAGGCCGCAGGCAGTCTGCTGGACATCGAAGCCCAGGTCGTCGGGGCCAACCTGGTGATGGAACTGCACGAGCGCGCACCCGAGCCTGAGCTCGTCGCGTTCCTGTGCGAGGAAGCCTTCTGCAGCACCCTGGTGCTGATCCGCTCGGCATTCGGCACCGACGTATCCCCCAAGTACGTCGAGCTGGCCTACCCCGCGCCAAGCTACGCACGGGAGTACCGGCACTTCTTCCGCTGCCCCGTGCATACCGGCGCGGCGGCCAATCGCATGGTCTTCAGCTCATCGGTGCTGGCGGAAACCTCCCCGACCCACAACGAGCTCACGCGCTCCGTTGCCGTCGAGGCGTGTCGGCGCCTCCTCGACCTGGGAGGCCGACGCCCCGACGTCACCGTCGCGATCGAAGCACTGTTGAGCCAGAGTCTGCGTCGCCCACTGACAATGGCCGACGCCGCGCAGCACCTACATGTCTCCGAGCGCACGCTGCGTCGCCAACTAGCCGACGCCGGAGAACGTTTCAGCACGGTACGGGACCGGGTGCGGGAACGCCGTGCAACGTTTCTCCTGCTCGAATCGGCAATGACGGTCGACGCCATCGCCCATGAGGTCGGCTTCAGTGACGCCAGGGAACTCCGGCGCGCCTACATCCGCTGGACGGGCCATCCCCCGACCCACCATCGCCGCCAGCGTCGCTAGCACCGGTTCTCCCGGATCTCATACCTGGCCGGTCCTGGGCGACACGGTTGCCTCCCCGGCGCGCTGCGTGGCGACGAGTTCCGCGTGTTTGCCTGCGCTACGCCGTGCCGGTCGCGCCTCGACCTCGCCCATTAAGCACGAGACCTATTGCTTATATCGTGGGACTGTGCTCATAATATGAGCGAGCCGTAGCTCACACCGCCTCTCTCTTGTGATGTGACCCACGGACAAGCCGGAGTCATTCATAGGAGAAGAGAAGGAGTGCACCCATGTCGGATACCGCAGTAGTCGTCAACACCGCGGTCGCGATCCTCGCCGTGGTGGTGATGATCGTCAGATTCAAACTGAACCCAGTGGTTTCACTCGTGGTCGGGTCGGCCTACCTCGGCTTGGCCGTCGGCTTGGGTATCGAGGAGACCATCAAGGCCATCACCGGTGGCTTTGGCGAGATCATGGCCGACGTCGGCCTGCTCATCGCCTTCGGGGTGCTGATGGGGGCAATCCTGCAGCAGACCGGGGCGTTCCAACGGCTCGTCGAACTGCTCCTTCGCCTGTTCGGCCCGAAACGCATGCCCTACGCACTGTCACTGACCATCGCCACCGCGCTGCAATCGATCTTCCTCGACGTGCTGCTGGTGATGAGCGCCCCGCTGGCCCGCAACCTGGCCAAGCGGATCGGCAAGAACGGGCTACCACGGATCGCGACGGCGATGGCCATCTCCCTGGAGTGCGGCATCGTCATGATGGTGCCCGGTGTGGCCTCGCTCGCGCTGGCCGGTCTGCTCGAAGTGCCGCTGGGCAAGATGCTGCTGTTCGGCTTCTGCCTCATCGTCCCCACCGTGATGATCTCGGTGTTCATCATGTCGTTCCTGTTCAACCACGGCTGGTGGGACGCCGACCGCGACGAATCGCCCTTCCTCGGCGACGAACCCGACGACGATGCCCCGGTTCGGCAGCCCGCCGAGAGCACCGAGGGCGCCACCGCCTCAGCGGCCGGGAGCGGCAGCGTTGCGGTGAAGGCTCCGGCCCCGACTCGGGCACACACCTCGCTTCTGTTGCTGTTCGCGCCAATGCTCACGGCGCTGTTGTTCATCGCTACCGGGGCGATCCTCGATGCCGCCGACATCCACAACCCGATCGTTACCTTCCTGTCCTCGCCGGTGATCGCATTGTTGATCGGCCTCATCGGGACCTCCTTCGTCGGGCGTTACGCCATCGGCGCAGATGCGATCCACAAGGCCTTCGCCACCGGATTCAAAGAGAGCGGCCAGATCCTCATCCTGACCGGCGTAGGCGGTTCACTGGCCGCCACCATCAAAGCCGCCGGCCTCGGGGACATCCTCGGCCAGTACTTCACTGCCAACACCGCCGCTCCACTGCTGGTGGTCTGGGTGATCGCCGCGGCCCTACACATCGCAGTCGGATCGGTCACCATCTCCGCCATCACCTCGGCAGGCATCCTGGCACCCGTCGTTCCCATCATCGGCCTCGATCCGGTGCTCGTGGCGCTTGCCGCCGGTGCGGGCTCGCTGTTCGCGGTGCACGTCACCAGCAACACCTTCTGGTTGCTGCAGTCGCTGTTGGGTCAGTCCACCCGCGGGGCGCTCAAGACCGTCACCGTCGGGGTATCGGTCGCCTCCGTGGTCGCGATCCTGCTCATCCTGCCCGCCAGCCTATTGTTCTGACGCGCGACACAATCAAGGGAATCACCATGACTGACAACGATATTCGTCCTCTCGACGGCGTCCGCGTGCTCGAACTGGGTAACTACATTGCCGCCCCGACCGCGGGGCGCATGCTCGCCGACTTCGGCGCGGAAGTCATCAAGGTCGAGCGCCCCGTCACGGGCGACGAACTGCGCAATTGGCGGTTGTACTCCGGGGACACGTCCATGCTGTACCGCACGATCAACCGCAACAAGAAGTCCATCGTGCTCGACCTCAAGACCGAACGGGGCCGCGATGTCGTGCTCGACCTCGTGCGCCACTGTGACGTCCTGCTGGAGAACTTCCGTCCCGGGACTCTGGAGAAGTGGGGTCTCAGTCCAGCGGTTCTCGACGAGGCCAACCCGAATCTGGTGATCACCCGCATCTCGGCGTTCGGCCAGACCGGCCCGATGTCGCAGCGACCCGGATTCGCCGCCGTCGCAGAGGCGTTCGGCGGCCTGCGAGAACTGGTCGGTGATCCCGACCGGGCGCCGGTACGCACCGGGGTGTCGATCGGCGACTCGATCGCCGGCATCTATGCCGCCTTCGGCACGGTTATGGCGCTGTTCCAACGGGAACGCATGACCGTGCCGCTTGAACAGCGCATCATCGACGTCGCACTCAACGAATCGATCCTGGCGGTGATGGAATCGTTGGTCCCGGACTACCTCGCCTACGGAGTCAAGCGCGAACGCGTCGGCGGGCGGATGGAAGGCATCGCCCCAAGTAATGCCTACCCGTGCAACGACGGCAACAGCATCATCGTGGCAGGCAACGGCGACGCCATCTACCAGCGTTACATGTCCACCATCGGACGGCCCGACCTGGCCGTCGATCCGGGTCTGCAAACCAATGCCGGTCGCTGGGCGCGCCGCGAGGAACTCGACGACGCGATCGGACAATGGTCAAGCCGACTCGGTCGCGACGAAGCATTGAAGATCCTCGACGAAGCCGGCGTTCCCTCCGGGCCCATCTACACCGCGGCCGACATCTGCGACGACGAACAATACGAGGCGCGCAACATGATTCAGCACTTCGACGTCGACACCGGCGACACCGAGCCGAAGAACGTCGGCTTCACCGGCATCGTTCCCGTCATCGGCGGCAAGTCGCTTCCGATCCGCAGCGTGGGACCGGACCTCGGAGCACACACCCACGAGGTGCTCTCGGACCTGCTCCACCTCACCGACGACCAGATCGGAGCGCTCGCATGATGACCACCGAGCCCCGCCCCTACACACCTCAAGCCGAGTTGCGCGACGTCACGCTGCGCGACGGTCTCCAGCTGACCTCCAAGATGATGTCCACCGAGCTCAAGGTCGACGTCATCCGACAACTCCTGGCACTGGGGATGCCGACCATGGAGATTGGATCGATGGCTCGACCCGATCTGGTCCCGCCACTGGCCGACACCCTCGACGTCATCGCCGCACTCACACCTGACGAGCTGGACAAGTGCTGGGTGTGGGTGGCCACGCCGCGACACGTCGAGAAGGCCGCCGCAGCCGGAGCGCGACGCTTCCAGTACTGCCTGTCGGCTTCCAACTCGCACAACAAGGCGAACATCGGTCGCGACACCGAGACCAGCGTGGCGGCGATGCCCGACGCCATTCGGATCGCCCACGAAGTGGGGGGCTCCATCCAACTGTGCTTCGCCACCGCCTTCACCTGTCCCTTCGAGGGGATGACGGACCCTCAGCGGGTTCTGGCGATCGCCGCAGACCCCCGCACCGACGGTGCCGAGCACATCGTGGTCTGCGACACCATCGGCCAGGCGATTCCCACCCAGGTCGCCGACCTCATCCGTGCGCTACGGGTGGCACAACCGCAGCAGCGCTTGGTCTTTCACGGTCATGACACCTGGGGCCTTGGGGTCGCGAACACCCTCGCCGCGATCGACGCGGGCGCCACCATGGTCGACGGCTCCCTCGGCGGTCTCGGTGGCTGCCCCTTCGCACCCGGCGCCAGCGGCAACACCGCGACCGAAGATCTGCTCTTCGCGCTGCGCCCCGACTGGATCACCCCCAAAACACTGACTGCGGTCGTGGAGCTCTCCGAACGCATCCTCGCCGAGATCGGTGAGCTCAACCGGTCCAAGACCGCCCAAGGTGCACGCTCGTCAGCGACGGCGTTCCCGTGGGTCATCGGAGACCCCGAGAAAGTAGGACAATGCCGTGGCGCATGATCCCGCATTCCTCGTCACCTACCCGATTCCCGAAGTCGGGATGGCGATGCTGCGCGCAGCTGGACGGGTCCACGTGCCCGCCAACCCACCGTCACCGGCGGAGCTCCGGGCTAGTTGTGGCTCCGGCGAATTCGACGTCGTCGTGGCCCAGCTCGGCGACCGTTTCGACGCCACCCTGCTGGCCGAAGCCAAGATAGCCGGAATCTCCAATTACGCGGTCGGGTACGACAACGTCGACGTGGCCGCGGCCACCGCACACAACGTCGTGGTCGGCAACACGCCCGGCGTCCTCACTGACGCCACTGCCGACCTGGCGATGCTGCTCATTCTCGCCGCCGCCCGCAGAGCCATCGAGGCGGACCACTTCGTCCGATCCGGGAGATGGACCGGATGGAAGCCCGAACTGCTTCTTGGACATGACGTCTCGGGCGCAACCCTGGGACTGGCTGGCTTCGGTCGCATCGCCAGGGCCACCGCCAGGCGCGCTGCCGCGTTCGGCATGGACGTCGCGTTCTGCTCTCACCCACCGGCCGGACGCACCCTCTCCGAGGACGAGATCTCGGCCCTGCCCTTTCCGGCGCGACAGGTCGGCTGGTCCGAGCTCGTCGAGACCAGCGATTTCCTGTCCGTGCACGTGCCGCTCGCCGACTCCACCCGCCACCTCATCGACGGTCCTACGCTCGCGGCGATGAAATCGACGGCGATACTGATCAATACGGCGCGCGGGCCGGTGATCGACGAAGCCGCCCTGGTGAGGGCGCTACGCGACGATACGATCGCCGCGGCAGGACTCGACGTGTACGAGAACGAGCCGCAACTGGCACCCGGCCTGACCGAACTGCCGAACGTCGTGCTGCTGCCCCACCTCGGCAGCGCGACGGTACAGGTCAGAAATCGAATGGCCGACCTGTGCGCCGCCAACGCCATCGCGATCGGATCGGGACACCTCCCCCCGCACTGCGTCAACCCGGACGCCTGGAAACGTGAGTCCTCATCGTCCCCGACAGCTTCAACGCCACCTACAGCGCAGGGCACGTAATGGCTAACCGCGCAGACCGGTGAGCTTGATACCTGCGTGGGTCTTATAGCGGCGGTTCACTCCGATGATCATCGGAGTCAACTGCTCGCACACTCTGCTGAGGTCGAGCGAGCCTGCGTCGATGGGACGAAGCCCGTGGATGCGCCCGATCAGGCGCATCGCCGTCTGTAGAGACGGTCGGTGATCGCCGAAGACGAGGACGTCTTCGTCGACTAGGTGATCGGGATCGTCGAGCATCGCCGCACTCACGGTGTGCAGGGCAGACACCACGTGGACACCCTCGGGGAGTAGCTCTTGCGCCTGCTGCGCTGCGGACCCGGCGAACGGAGTTACCGGCCGTAACCCGCGCCTACTCGAGGCGGTCATCGGGACCGTGGCGTCGATGAGAACGTGCCCCGGTTGCAGCAGGTCCGCGAGGGTACGGACGACATGCAGATGCGCGGAGAACGGCACGGTGAGGACGACTGTGGAGCAGCGGCGGACCGCTTCCGCGTAGTCGGCTCCGTGTGCTCCGGGCAGGGACGCCGCGGCCATCTCTGCCAATTCCTTGCTGCGCGAGCCGATGTGGACGGTCAGTCCTTCGATGGCCCACCGGCGGGCCAGTGCTCTACCCAGCGCGCCCGTTCCCCCGATCACGGCGACGGAGTCTGATGTGCGCGATGAGTCCGCTGCCATGGGGTCATCGCTAGGGGGCTTGGTCACGGTGAGCCTTTCTCGACGTGGTCAGGCACGAAGGTGGTGGGAATATCGGTGTGACGGGGTTCTATTCGCTTAACGGTGGTGTTCCCAGGTCACGTGATGGGCCGATCCACACGGTCTTGGCATTGGTGAATTCGCGGAGTCCGAACTCACCCAGTTCGCGGCCATAGCCGCTGCGCTTGATGCCGCCGAAGGGGACTCGGGGGTCAGATGCCACGATGTCGTTGACGAACACCGCGCCGGCTTCGATGCGCGGGATCAGCGTGGCTGCACGGTCGATGTCGGAGGTCCACAAACTCGCGCCGAGGCCGAAATCCGTGGCGTTGGCGATGCCTAGTGCGTCGTCTACGGTGTCGGCGGGAATGACCGCGGCAACGGGCCCGAAGGTCTCCTCGGCACCAACGGCCATGTCGGCGCTCACGCTGTCGAGTACCGCCGGCGTGTAGAAGAAGCCGCGACCTTCAGGGACGGTTCCTCCGGTGACCACGCGGGCGCCGGCGGCCACACTGCGTTCGACTTGATCGAGCACCGATTCGCGGATGCTGTGCCGGGCCAAGGGGCCGACTTGGGTACGCTCGGCTAAGGGGTCGCCGACCCGGAGTTGAGCCACACCGGCAGCGAACGCTTCGGTGAAGTCCGCATACACCGACTTCTCCACGATGAACCGCTTGGCCGAGATGCAACTCTGCCCGCCATTGAGGTTGCGCGCGAAGACGGCTGCAGCGGCGGCCGTCGCGATGTCGGCATCGGCCAGCACGATGAACGGGTCGGAGCCACCGAGTTCCAGCACCTGTCGTTTGAGGTACCGCCCGGCTGTCGCGGCGACCTTCTCACCGACTTCAGTGGATCCGGTCAGCGTCACGGCGGCAATCCTGGTGTCTGCGATCAGGTTCGACACTTCATCGGGGCCGACTAGGAGCGTGGTGAAGAGGCCTGGAGGACACACTTCGTCGATGACGGCGGCGATGGCCAATGCGCACTGCGGAACGTTGGACGCGTGTTTGAGCACGATGCCGTTGCCGGACAGCAGGGTTGCCGGAGCGAAGCGAAAGACCTGCCATAGCGGGAAATTCCATGGCATGACGGCCAGTACGATGCCGAGTGGCTCGAAGGTCACGAATGATTCACGCGCCGACGTTTGGGCGTACTGATCCGACAGGAGTTTCGGGCCCTCCTCTGCGTAGTGGTCGCAGCACCAGGCGCTCTTGTCGACTTCGGCCAGCGCTTCGGCCAGCGGCTTTCCCATTTCGGTGGTGATATGGCGCGCAAGCTGCTCACGGTCGCGGCGCAGTATTGCGGCGATGTCCGAGAGTCGTTGTGCGCGTTCGTCAAGTGGAGTCGCCTTCCAGGCACGGGCGGCGGCAGCGGCACGGTCCAGCGCGTGATCGATCTCAGCGGGGTTCGCGGGATCGAAGGTGGCATTCACTTCTTCGGTGCTGGGGTTGATGGAAACGATCGGTGCGGATGACACTCGGTACTCCTTCGGTTGGATGAGAGGTGGCGTTCTCGACGAGTCAACTGACTGATCGGCGCGCCACCTGACGAAGTTCGGGGCCGGCCCAGAGGTCGTCGTCGGCGGCTACCGTCGCGTGGAGCTCTTCGGAATCCAATGCGGCCGTGACGGCGTTGGCGGCGCGCTCGTACCACTGCGCAACCTCGGGCGGGTAGTCGGCGTAGCTGCCGTTCTCCCGAAGAATGGGGCCTTCGACGGTCGGGATGTCGGTCATACCATCGAATTGCCGTGTGTAGGGTTTGCCCATCCGGTCGGCGGTCGGCGCGTCAATCGTTGCGTCCAATTTAATCCACCGGCCATTGAGGTACGCCTCGCCCAGCGAGTGCCACGGGAGGGGCCGGCCGACGCGTCCCCCCCACAGGGCGCGAACCTCCGGTGACAGAAACTCCTTCTCGGGCGAATCGAGGGTCTGGAAGGCGATCCGTGCGGGGACTCCGACCGCTCGCGACAAGGCCACGAATGAACTGGCCTTGCCCATGCAGAAGGCGACCCCGTGGGCGATGACGTCGCTTGCTGCCGATTTTCCTTCGGCGAGATAGCGGAATGACTCGAGGATGTCGTACGGCATGTCTCGGACGTAGTAGTAGATCTGCTCGACACGTTCGACGTCGGTCTGTGAGCCTTCGGTCAGTTCGGCCGCCTTCGACTGCACGAGGGGGTGATTGGCGTCGAGGTACTCGGTGGACTCCAGGAACACCTGAGCGTTCTCAAGTGACCTGTTTTTGGCATGCGTCATGTACGGCTGCTTTCTGTGGAAGGGATCTTGCGATCGAACTCGGCGAAGAGCTCAGCGAACGCTGATGGGCGTCTTCATCTGCGGAATGATGGATTCGCCTACGGCGGCGAGGTGTTCGGAGCGCGCTACGTGTGGAATGGTGAACAGGAAGTGGTCGATTCCGGATCGCCGGTATTCGTTGATGCGATCGATGCATTGGTCAATCGGGCCGACGATCAGTCCCGTCTCGGGGATCGACGCGAACTCGGCGCGGATCTGCGCCTCCTGTGCGGCGGACTCGGTCGGTGCCAGCAGAGCGGTCAGCGATAGACGCAGCGTCTTGGGTTCCCGCCCGACGGATTCACACGCTCGATTGAGGAACTCTCTGCGCGACAGCACCTTTTCGGGAGACCACCATCGGATGTTGAGTCCTTGAGCTGAGCGCGCTGCTATCCGCTGGACCCGGTCACCTTCGCCGCCCACCCACAGTGGGGGATGCGGCCTTTGCAGGGGCGGCGGGTCGCAGACCGCGCCATCCAAGGTGTAGAAGCGGCCTGAGTACGTCGGATTCGACTGTGTCCATACAGCCTTGAGGACATCGAGCGATTCCTGCAGAGCTGAGACTCGGTCACCGACCGAGGGAAACGGGATTCCGTATGCACTGAACTCCTGCTGGAACCATCCCGCACCGATACCAAGATCGAGGCGACCGTCCGAGATGACGTCCAGCGTCGCAGCCATTTTCGCCAACACCGACGGGTAGCGGTAGGAGTTGCACAAGACGCTGGTACCCAGCCGCAAGGTGGTTGTGTCGCGGGCCAGCGCGGACAGCGCGGTCCATCCTTCAAGCAGGGGCATGGAGCGGCGCCGATCGTCGCCGCTGCGAGCTCCGTTGCCGTCGATGCCGGCATCCTTCACATAGTCATCGGGACTGAGGGTGAGGAAGTGATCACACGTCCAGATCGAATCGAACCGATAGCGCTCCGCGAGTTGAGCGACGCGAACCATCTCGCGATAGTCGCCCACGGCCAAGCCGTTGATGGTCAGGGCCAAGATCAATCCGAAGTGGGGATCCGCGGATTCGCTGTGTTGTTGGTCGTTCACGTTCGTGATCACCTTTCAGTCACGCCGATATCGGGCCCGGAGTTCGCGCGCGACAACGTCATCGAGAAGCCGTATCTCTCCGGCCGGTGGTGGAAGACGACGAACTCCAGTGGGTCTTCGCCGACGCTGTAGGTGGTGCGCTCCAGGACGAGCACCGGGGCACCCTCAGATAGCCCGAGTGCCTCGGCCACGTCGGTTGATGCTCCGCCGGCATGTATCTCGTGCGTGGCGTTTCCGATGCGCACACCGAGGCGCCGCTCCCACATCGTGTACGTCGTTTCGGTGGCCGAATCGCTGGCGAGCAACGGCGCCACGGCGTCGCCCAGATCGGGGGGTAGGTAGATCGTGACGAGGGCGAGCGGTTGGTCGTTGTCGCGATAGCGTCGTCGGATTCGAAGGACTTCGGATCGGCCCAGAGCGGCTTGCACTCGGGGCGGCGCCGCGACGTTCTCGTGGTCGAGCACGTCGACCTGGGGTGTCAGGCCAGATTCGAGGAGCACTTCGGTGATCGTGCGAACCCCCGCGGCCAACTCCTGGTTCACGGGCTCCGACACGAATGTGCCCAAACCCTGACGGCGGATCAGCCATCCCTCCTTCTCGAGCACCCCTACCGCTGCTCGGACGGTCACTCTGCTCAGGCCTGAGCGGTCAATGAGCTCACGCTCCGAGGGCAGACGGCTACCCGGCGGCAGGCGCTGCTCGAGAATCAGCGCCTTCAAGCGCTCGGCGAGTTGGATGCTGGCTGGCACGCTTCCTCGGTGAATGCGCAGGTCGGCAGCATCGAGATCGAGTTCCACCTCATCGTGTGTAGACGCCATAAGACGTATTAGACCGTGTCGTCCCCTCCCTCCCTGTGCCATTGGGCTGTGTCGAGGCGTCGACCTGCACCTCCCCCTCCACCGAACGGGCGAGGACTTGACGTTCGTCATAAGACGTATTAAAACGTCTAGTGACATCTCAGTCAAGTGATACCAGTCACTATCGAAAGGCCAGGCAAAGCAATGTCACAACCCGTCGTCGTCATCGCGAGGTTCTCCGCCCACCCCGACAGAACGGCTGCGCTGCGGGAGCTGCTTGAAGGCATGGTCGGTCCGACGCGTGCGGAGCCAGGGTGCGATCGATACGACCTCTACGAGGTCACCGACGGTGGGGCGCTGATTCTTGTGGAGCGCTACCAGGATCAGCAAGCGTTGCAACATCATCGCTCCACCGACCACTACATCAACTACCGTGCACACCTCGACGACTTACTGTCGAGCCCGATCTCGGTGAGCGTCCTCAACCCGCTCGACGAAGCGTGAACGACCATCACGGCGAGCCGAAGTCCGGCCTCGTCCGCATCGACACCACCCTAGGAACGGCTCCGATGACGCGCACTGATCCGGATACCGCGGGGGGCGGCACCACGGCGTCGACGACAGGGCGATCCGGCCTACGCGGAATCGACCCGAAGGCACGGCGCGCGTTGCTGGCGTCCTGGCTCGGTTGGACATTCGACGGGTTTGAAACCTACGCCCTCATCCTCATCGGGCATGTCGCGATTAGCGACATCGGTTCGGACAGTCAGGTGCAGAACCTGCCGACCTATGTCTCCGCTCTGGTCGCGGCCACTCTGGTTGGGTGGGCCATCGGCGGAGTCGCGTCCGGTTTCCTCGCGGACCGCTTCGGGCGGCGGCGAATCCTCATGGTGTCGATTCTCTGGTACGCGGTGTTCACCGGATTGACCGCTCTCGCACCGAACTACTGGTGGCTCCTGGTCTTGCGTCTGATCACAGGCGCGGGCCTGGGAGCCGAATGGGGTGCGGGGACTTCGTTGATCGGCGAACTGTGGAAGCCGCGATCTCGTGGTCGGGCCGCGGCCATCCTGCAATCGGGATTCGGCGTCGGCGCATTGCTCGCCGCGTCGGTGTGGTACTTCCTCGAGCCGCTGGGTGAGAGCGCCTGGCGCTATCTGTTCGTCGTCGGCGCCCTGCCCGCCGCCATCGTGGTGTACGTACGACGCTCGGTCGACGACTCATCGATGTGGAAGGAATCCCAAAGGCTGCGGGAGGCCGCGAAAGACGTTGCAGCGCAGGGCCAAAAACTCACCGAGGGGCAAGCGAAGCTCGTTCGATCGCCCTTCGCTGCCGTCTTCAGCGATCCACCGCTGCGTCGACGCGGGCTGGTGTTGTTCGTGCTGTGCGTCAATTCCGTGATTGGACTGTACGCGGTCTCGAGTTGGGTCCCGGCATTCGTCGGTCAACTGGCCCGCGGAGCCGACATGGATGCCGGACATTGGGCATCGACAGCCAGCCTGACCTTCAACGGTGCGTCGATCGCCGGCTACATCGTGCTCGGTGTGCTCGCCGACCTCATCGGCCGAAAACCAACGATGCTCCTCTACTACCTCGGTTCTCTCATCGTCGTACCGGTGCTGTTCCTCGGAACCGACTCGCCCGCAGCGTCTATCGCGGCCACTGCCGCCGCGGGGTTCTTCATTCTCGGACAGTTCGCCTGGATGCCGATCTACATGCCGGAACTGTTTCCGACGTTTGGGCGCGCCACCGCCACATCGGCGATCTTCAACGCGGCTCGCTTGGCTGGGGCCGCCGTCACATTGCTGACGGGCTTCCTCATCACGGCACTTGGCAGCATCGGTACGGCGGCCACCGTCGTTGGCGTCACCGTGTATGCAGTCGCGCTCACCGTGGTCTGGGCCGCCGGACCCGAAACTCGCGGCACTTCCCTGCCGCGATAGCGATCTGTCAAGCCGCAGTGTCCGAGGGCGTTCGCGATCACCTTCAACGCCCGAGTCCCCCCGACCGGCAACTAGTAACTGCCAAGGTCGGATCCACCATTAAACGGACGGTCCCGTGCCGTAGAGCGTCTTGACGTTGTCGTGCAGTTTTTGGACTAGCGGAGGCACCTCATAGGTTCCCGTCATCACCTCGATGTAGGCGGCGCGGGTTCCGTCGGCGGCGGTGGCGAGTGCGGTGTCGAGTTCGGCGCACGTACTTACCCGCGGGGTGAACCAGTCGTCGCATCCCAGCGCGTGCGGAAGTTCGGTGTAGTTCCACGGTGCGACATCGTTGTAGGCGATGGTGGGGTCGGTGCACAGCATCCGCTCGATGAGATAGCCGGAGTTGTTGAGCACGAATATGATTGGCTTCAAGCCAAGTCGGTGGAACTGGCCGATTTCTTGGGCCGTCATTTGGTGGGAGCCCTCCCCGGTGAATAAGACGAGCCGCCGGTTCGGCGCAGCAACGGCCGCTCCCAGTGCCGCCGGGGTGGCCCATCCGATGGCGCCCCACAGGGTCTGGTTGTGGAACCTTGCACCCCGTGGGAGCTGCGCGAACGCCAAACCCATCGAGCAGGTGCCGGTTTCGGCGATGATGATGTCGTCGGGCTGCAAGAAGCCGGCCCACCGCGGGTACAGCGATTCCGCAGTAATCGGATCGGCACCGGACCCGGATATCGGACCCAGTTGCTCTGGGCGGGGACCACCACGGTGGTGCGTGCTCCACGATCGCCCGGCGAGTGCGTGGAGAAGGTCGGCCATCTCGACGCCCTGGTGGACGGTCGACCCGACACGTGTGTGGTGAAGGCCGACGTCGATGATGCGGTCGGGGTCGAGGTGCGCAGTGAAGGCGCCGGTGTTGAGGTCCGTCGCCATCGTGCCGATCGCGACGACGGCGTCGCACGTTTCGACGAACTCCCGGACTGCAGGGTCCATGAGGTTGCCGTCGTACATGCCGATGTAGTTGGGGTGTTGCTCTTCGAGGACGGATTTGTCGGCGAACATTGTGGCGAACGGAAGTTTCGCCGCCTCGATGAACTGCTGAGTCGTGTCGCGCAGACCCACCCTGTCTAGCAGGATTCCGGGCAGGACGCACGCCGTCGAGGCCGCCTCCAACGCACCGGCCACGGCGGCGGTCGCGGCTGCCAGTGCAGTCGAATCGCTGACTGGCTGAGGCAAGGGGTCTGATTGCGCGACGATTGGTTGGTTGACGACGTCGGAGGGCAGTGCCATGTACACGGGGCGTCGGTTGTAGAGGGCTTCGGCGATGAGCCGTTCGGTCTCGGCGACGGCGTTGGCCGGGGTGATGATGGCGCTGGCTCCGACAACGGTGTCGGCCATCGACCGGAACAAGTCGAATTCTCCGGTGCCGAGGGTGTGATGCACCAGTGATCGGTTGGCTTGGGTGGCCAGGGTGGGTATGCCGGTGAGGTGGAAGACCGGAAGGTTCTCGGCGTAGGAGCCGGCTATCGCGCTGATCGCGCTGAGTTCCCCTACCCCGTAGGTGGTGCTGAGTGCGCCCACACCTTGGATACGTGCATATCCGTCGGCTGCATAGCCGGCGTTGAGTTCGTTGCAGCAGCCGATCCAGTTGATGTCTGGATGCGCGACGATGGCGTCGTGTAGGGGGAAGGCGTAGTCGCCTGGGACTCCGAAGATGTCGTTGACACCAATGTCGTGAAGCCTGCCGAGGATGTACTCAATGACTGTGACGCTCATCTGTTTCTTCCTTCTCTCGTCAAACCGACGCGCGCCGGCCTTCAGGGGCTTCACTCATTCAATTTCTCCGTCTGTCAACCGAGCACCGCCCTGGCGCGGGCGCGCCGGATCCTCCGGGTTGGTGCTGTCACGATGGTCGAGTCATCGCGGTCAGAAGTGTGACCGTCCGTCTGGACGGAGTACTGGAATGTCATAGTCGCCTCCTCCCGGTCTGTGCGGGTAGCGATGAAAGCTGCTGTCACATAGCTGCGTCGGGAAACAGCAGGCGGTTGAGATGGTCGGCCGTCGCCGAAGGGCTGAGTCCGATATGCCTGCTGCCCATGGCGAGGTCGCGCCACGCCCTGGCGATCGGGTTCGGCCCGACGAGGGCGCTCGAGCCGCACAGATCGAGCATGGTGTCCAGCGCACGTCGACATTCCTGCATCGCGGTCACCAGTTGCATTCTTAGGTGCGCGATTTCGTTCTCCGACAGGGAATCACCGGTTCGAGTGGCGTCGAGCATGTCAGCGGCCCGTCGCACGCGCATTTCGGCGGTGTCCACCAGTTGGCTTGCCTCGACGAAAAGAGCACGCGCAGCTGGCGATTGACTTCGCGGTATGTGCTGGCTCATGGCCACTGGGCGCTCGGCGAACATCGACTGTGACACGTGATCGAGCGCTCCCTTCGTTGCCCCGACCAGTGGACTGGCCGAGTGCAGCACCGCCGGCAGCATGCGCGCGCCGGGCAGCGGCACATTGCCCGGGAACGGCGCGTTCATCATGAAGTCGTCTGCGACGAAGACCTGCTCGGCCACCAGGGTGTGACTTCCGGTGCCTCGCAGCCCGACGGCGTCGTCCCACGTTCGCTCGATCTGCGTCGACGCAGTCGGGATCATGGCCATACAGGGCACGTCGGACCGCTTGCCGTCGATCTCACCGACCGCGAGGATCGCCCAGCCGGCGTCCTGGCACCCTGACGCATAACCCCAGCGGCCGTCGATCAGGTAGCCGCCGTCGATGTTGACGCCGCGGCCTACGGGCCTCCCGTTGCCGCACACCTGCACGTTCTGATCGGCGTACACCACCTGTCGCACAGCGGGTGTCATCCAGTCCCATACGAAGGACTTCTGCATGGCGCTGATCGCCGCCACCCAGGCAGTCGATGTGCAGCCCGCACCTAGTTCGGTGAACAACCGCGCCATGGTGCGGTGATCGAGGCCGAGACCACCAAACTCCCTAGGAGTAGTCGCGGCGAATGCACCCACGGCTTCGGCGGCGGCCCGGCTCTCCGCGGTGGGTCGGCCCCGTTCTTCAGTCGCGGCCGCATGTTCGGCAAGGACCGCGCGAGCGGCACGAAGGCGGCGTTCGGTGTCGACGGCGGTAGCTTTGGGCGGCGCAGTGTCGGTATTCACCCTTCTCCCCTCGTGTTTCCTTGAGCAGGTGGTGTGCGCCGCGGACCTCTCACTGCACCGTGCGCGCGACAGCCGGCAAGACCAAACGTGGGACGTCTGCTGCGCAGCGGACGATGGCGACCGGCCTTCGGTCCGGTCACATCTGTTCCCATGAAGACAGCACCGCGGAGATGTGCACTGCCTTGTGCAGTTTACCGTCCATTGGACGAAATCGCTACCCGGACAGTTAAGCTCGTTCACTGTCGCACCGCCATCTCCGATCAATCCCGACGTACACTAGCCCGTCCGCCACCCACGCTGCGTCGCGGCGGGAGATCGCGGAGCGCCTCCCCTGTCACCGGACCGTCGATGGCGCTGCGGTCAGCCACCCGCAACCGTCTGTCGCAGGTGGAGTGCGTTCAACAGCCAGTGGGCGAGACCGCAGTGGGCACCTGGCTCAATGTTCGTCGGTGTCACCTAGTCGCTGCGCGACGAGCGCGAGGCGTTTGCCGCGCTCACCGGAGAGCCCGGTGACGGTCATGCCCACGGCGCGTCTGGGACAGAGAGCGGCCGCATGTCAGCCCTCCTTGGAGCTGACCGTCCCCGATCTCGTCGAGCTACGAGTCGCGATCGGGCAGCAGGTCTTTGCGGGTGCGGCTGGGGTACCAGTGGGCTGTGTCGACAGATGGTGCTCGGCTGGACGGCGCGCTCGGTCCGGCGCGGTATGAACCGCAGCTGGTCGCAGCCTCGCCCCGGTCCTGGCGGACGGTCGAGACGCCGGGCTCATCGACCGAGCCGCGCCCGTCGAGGTAACCGCCCGCGCGCTGAGTGACGTCGAGTAGATGCTGGGTGGCAGTTCATCTCACACGGTGCGACACCGAAGGGCCAACACGGCCTGTCGCGTCGCCTCCGTCAGCGGTTCCGGCAGGCTATCGAGGTCGAACCACCCCATCGCCGATAAAGCTTGCGGTTCGAGAACGGAGGGTGTGCCGTCATAGCGTTCGATGAGATAGACCGGAGCAACCCAGTGCTGGCCCGCCCGGCGATCGATCTGGTCGACGACGCATAGCAGGAGGGTCGGTTCGATGGAGATACCAAGTTCCTCGCGGATCTCGCGCGTCACCGCGGCCGCCACCGACTCAAACGGGTCGACCTTGCCTCCCGGGAGGCCCCAGCAACCTGCCTCCGGACTTCGCCTGCGGCGGACGAGCAGCAGGCTACCGTCTTGGACGATCGCTGCACCGCATCCGACGCGTGGGCCAGAGCCGTCAGCGTTCATCGCGACTAATCCACTTCGTCTCCCTGGGCACTTGATATTCAAGTAGTCCATTCAGTAGGTCGGCAGGTGACTTCGACGGGTGAAACACTTGTCGATGCACAGGCTTCAGGAAAGCCTCATCGACGACATGGTCGAGGAAGGCCAGCAATCCGTCGTAGATATGGAGAGTGTTGAGCAGCCCACACGGTTTTGTGTGGGCGCCGAGCTGAGTCCAGGTCCACACCTCGAAGAGCTCTTCGAGGGTGCCGATTCCTCCAGGTAAGGCCATGAAGGCGTCGGACAGTTCGGCCATCAACGACTTGCGCTCGTGCATGGAATCGACGATCCGCAAGTCCGGCAAACCGGTATGCGCGACTTCGCGTTCAGCAAGGGCCCGTGGGATCACCCCGATAACGTCGCCGCCAGCGGCCAAGACTGAAGCTGCCACTACTCCCATGAGTCCGACGGCGGCTCCCCCGTAAACCAGACCAATTTGACGCTCAGCCAGTAGTGCGCCCAGTTCCACTGCCGATGTGCGGTATTGATCGTGACGACCGAAATTCGAACCAGAGAAGACACATATCCGGATCATTCATGAATCCTTGCACAAGCTGCTCGGTCAGAGTTCCAGCGTCATCCGACGGAGCCGCGACGAAAGATGAGACAACAGCGGTGTTTAACCCGTCACCGTCCAGGTGGCGGTGTTCTCAGTTGCGTGGCGAGTCCGTGCCTGGGGCCAGCGATCGCCGCTTGACACTCAGCCTGAGCGGGCTTGTCACACCTCGAATGGCCGCAGATCTTCTCGGGGTGAGCATGACGCGTTCGTAACACCGGACGCTGGCCGGGCGCATAGTCTTCAATTCGCAAGCGAGGCCGTATCATTGACCACAATCGATATTCCGACTTGAATTAGCCGTGAGGGCAACGATTCTGGGTATGTCACAGTGCCGGTTCTTACTTGTGTCTGCGATCTCGAGCCGGCTGAGTGTCAGCGCACATTCGCATGGTCGCGTGCGTCGACGTCGAAGGAACACGGGTCGTCGGAGCTTCTGGCTGGCCCAGAACGCGCTGCCCGCGGACCGTGGCGGTGTCGCTCCTCCTGCGGGATGCAACCGCCTCGTTCGCCGTGATGGCCTGTTCGAGTGGTGCGGGCTCGGCGAGGATGGACGGGTCAGTGCCATGAAGGCGACGGTGCTGAACACATCCGCGATCGCCTGATCGCTCATCGTAGCCTGCACTACCTGATCCATGGCCCACCGCTGTGCCACGACGTCCTCGGGTACCTCGTTGCCCTGCAACGCATCCAGTTGAGCCTCGTCGGGACCCGCCGAGAGGGTCCACGCGGCGTCGGTCACAACCGCCTGCAGGTCGGAGAACCCCGTTCCCCCCCGACTGAGCTGCCGACGGCCGACCGATTGGCGTCGAGTGCCCGAGACGCCTCACCTGCTGCCCGAGTGGCCTCGACGGCGATCCGCGTCGACCGTTTGAAGCTAGGGGCGCAAATGCAAACACCACTTGTCGCCGTCCACGAAGCGACTGTACAGTGCAGTGCAGTCGATCGATCCAGCTTC
>NZ_JBEVLO010000406.1:0-4393 GCF_040509115.1 Mycobacterium sp.
ATGCGGAAGCAAATGATGAAGCGCCGCATGATGAAGAAGCGGATGATGAACCGCGGTATGTGATTTCAAGCGCCTGACAGTCCCGGAGGTCCCGATGAAGGGATCTCCGCCCTGCAGGCCACGATTTCAAGGATGACCGCTTGGCCCGAACCTATCTCACCCGATCAGCGCCAGAGACTGATTAGGTCGAGCGTCGCTGATGGATGTTCCGGCATCCCGTCGTCATCCGCATCACGCACTGGGTGAACGCGGTCTGCCTCCTGGTCCTGGTGATGAGTGGCCTGCAGATCTTCAACGCCCACCCGGCCCTTTACTGGGGCAGCGTCTCGACCTTCGACACGCCGCTGATGGCGATGTCCTCGACCGAGGCCGACCCGCCCAAGGGCGTGACGACGGTATTCGGTCACGGCTTCGACACGACGGGCTGGCTCGGCTCCCCGATCCCTGTGAGGAAGAACATGACCTACCTTCGATACGCACCCGACGTCGAGAAGCCCGATCCGGACGAGCAGAAGACGATTGACGGCATCATCAACGGCATGACGCAGCAATCGGAGACCGTCGAGGCACGCGAGCACCATGCCGTGCGTGCCAGCCACGCGAAGAGCTCTGCGTGCGTCACCGGCGAGTTGATGATTGCCGCCGGCCTGCCGCCCGAACTGGCCCAAGGGCTGTTCGCCACGCCCGGAACTCACCCCGTGGCGGTACGCTTCGCGCAAGGGCCTGGCGAGACCCTGGGCGACCGGGTCTCGACCCACCGCGGCATGTCCATCAAGGTGTTCGACGTGCCCGGCGAGAAGCTGCCCGGCCACGCCGTCGACACCCAGGACTTCGTACTCGCGACGGGCACCACGTTTCCCTCGGGCACAGCGGCCGGCTTCCTGCGGGACGGCACCGTCATCGGGAAGTCCACGGGGTTGCCGGAAGGGGTGAAGAGCGCGGTCTCGTCGACGATGCGCAACCTCAATCGCGCGCTGCACGCCTTCGGGACGGAGAGCGCGCTGGCCGACTTCTTCGGCCATCCCTACAGCCACCCCCTCGCCGACAGCTACTTCAGCCAGGCGCCGGTCCGCTACGGCGATTACGTGGCCAAGCTCGGGGTCGTTCCGGCGACGGACAGCCAGCGTGCCCTATCCGAGTGGCGGCTCGATCCGCATCAGGACGAGGACGGCTTCCGCCATGCCACGGTCGCCTTCTTCCGCGACCACGAGGCGGTGTTCGAGTTGAGGGCCCAGCTTTGGGCCGACGCCGAGAGCCAACCCATCGAGGATGCCTCGGTCGACTGGCCGGTCTCCATCAGCCCCTACCGTACGGTCGCGACGCTGCGGCTGCCCCGCCAGGATGCCTACAGCGCGGCCCGCGTGCGCTACTTCGACGAGGTGATGACCTTCCGTCCTGCCCACAGCCTTGCGGCTCACCGGCCGCTTGGTTCCGTGATGCGCGCACGGCTTCGGGTCTACCAGGCGCTGAGCGATTTCCGCCATAGTAAGAATGGCGTAGCGTCCGAGGATACCGCGAGCATTGATCACGTTCCGGCCTAGGCACGACATGACCGACATCGGCCAGCCAGGGGGGGCGACATGCTGATTGATGTCGCCCGGGCGCACGCCTGTGAGTTCGAGGACACCTCCGTCTCCGATTGAACCGACGATGCGGTGGTGTGCAACACGCACATCGACCGCGGCGGCGCCATCCTGACGTAGACAGTCGTGATCGAAGCCCTCAGGTTCCGGATCAGGGAGCCGATCGCAAAGCCCTGATGACGATGGTGAGACGTTCACGGGGGCTGGATGGCTCCGTGCCGTCAAGTCTCCGTCCGTCGACCGTTTGGAGCCGGCGTGATCGCACGGACCGCGCACGACCATGCTGGCTCGGCAAGCGCCAGCGCGGCCCTGGGTTCATGTTCTGATCGCCTATGCGGGTTCACCGAATGCCGCGGCGGGTCACTCGACCTCGATGCGTCCGATATGAGCGGCCCGCGGACCTGACTGGCACTCTCGGCCTGACGAAATCTGCGACGGACCAGTGTTCGTATTGCAGGGCGAAAATTGAAGGACAATGCCGTCATGTCCCTACATTTCGAACGCCTCGGCACGGGCCGGCCGCTACTGATTGTCCACGGGCTGGGGGCCAATCTCCGCACCTGGGATCCGCTCTTGAGCGCATTGCGCGCCTCGCGCGAACTGATCTTGGTCGACCTGCCGGGACATGGCAAATCGGCCCCGCTCGCGGGCCGGCAGACGGTGGAGGCTTATGCAGACGCCTTAGCCGGCTTCGTGCAGTCCCATGGCCTGACGACGGCGGACCTTGTCGGCAGTTCGGTGGGGGGCCGGCTGGTGCTGGAGCTGGCGCGGCGGGGCATCGGTCGGCACTGCGTGGCGCTCGATCCCGGCGGTTTCTGGCGCGGGTGGGAAACGCGCTGGTTACACTGGACGCTCGCGGCATCGATACGCCTGGTGCGGCTGCTGCGGCCCTTCCATCCCGGCCTGTCGCGCCATGCCGTCACCCGTACGGTGTTGCTGGCCCAACTGTCGGCCCGTCCGTGGGTGCTACCACCGCAGCTTGTCGAAGAGGAGCTGCGGAGCCTGGCGGCCACACCGGTGTTCGATGCGATGCTGCGCGAGCTGGCACGCGGACCGTTGCAGCAGGGCTCGGCAGAGACGCCTGGCCGGGTCACCATCGGCTGGGGCCGCCAGGACCACCTGCTGCTGCCACGCCAGGCTGCACGCGCCCAGGTAGCCTTCCCGTCGGCCCGGCTGCACTGGTTCGAACGCTGCAGCCACTTCCCGCATTGGGATCAGCCTGCCGAGACGGCGCGCGTGATCCTTGAAACGGTCGGGGAGGATGCGCCTTGAAAGGGCTTCTTGCACCCCAGAGCCTGCGGTCATCCCCGGATCGTCAAGCATATCGGCCGAGCTTGCCGCATCCGCTCGGGATCCGGTCCATGGTCCGCTCTTTTATCGCCGCGGGAATGAAGCAGCGCTTCAAAGCCAACCTAGAGCGCGGCATTTCGAGGCTGCGCTGATCGCGCTGACCTGCTCTGGTTGCGCTTCACATGGCCCATCCCGCGAACGACCGCTTTAATTAGCCTTGCCGTTTCCAGGCTCGACAACGGACCATCTGAACTCGCGCTCCGGGCATTCCCCATGTGTCCCAAAGGGGATCGGCTACCGAACGTTTCCGCCCACGACCGACTCGGTAATTCGGAAGGTCTGCTTTCGGGCAAACTGTACGATCCCGAGCGACCGGGTCCGACGGAAAGCTGCCTGACGGATGTGAAATGAGCAGTTGAAAATACAGACATCGCTGGCGAGCAAGCGCTTCAAGCCGTGTGGATTGTGTGGCGGGCATGTCCTGGCCATCACACAGGTGGGTTTTCGGGTATTTCTTGAGCGACCGCCGAAACCGCGTGTCGGCGCCCCAGTTCCAGTCGGCGCCCGTAGATACCTGCCGCCTGCAGAAGGCCGAGACGGATCTTGAGGCCGACCCGGGCGCTTACTGCGTTGGATACCGCAGTCGATCGCATCAACCGAACGACGAGGGCGGCCAGAGTTGCCAGACAGACTCTGAGTTCAAGACGGCGAACACGAGGTGAGGAATGATGTCAGGGAACCGGCGACTTTTCGAGGGAGGGTTAGACCTTCTCCACGGAGCGCATCGGCAGGGGGCGGCGCAGGCGACGCGCAACAACAAGACGGCGACGCTGCCGAAGCTGAAACAGATGCTGGAGGCCGGATCGAAACAGAACATCGTTCAGCTAGAGCGGTTGGACGAGGTTTTCGACTCGATCGGCGTCAGGCCCGACCCCAGAAACGATCCCGCCATGCAGGGCATCTGCGATCTCAACGAAGCGGAAATAGCCAAGCATGGGGATGCCGCCGACCGCGACCTCATCAACATCGAGTACGGTCAAGTCGCGGCGCATTTCTACATCGCCCGGTATGGCACGCTGCGGAGGGCCGCACACGCGCTCGGACATGCCAAAGCCGTCAAGCTCTTGGATCGCACGCTCGTCGAGACCCGCGCGATTGATCGCGCATTCACGCAGCTTTACGATCACCTGCTGGCACGCCGCACGTCGACCCGCTATCCGGGCGAGACCGCGCTCGCCACCACGGCGGCCATGCACCCCAACCTCACGGTCGGTCTGGCGCTTGGCGGTGTTTTGGCCGCGGTTGCTCTTTTGGATGCGGGGCGACCCAAGCGACGCTGAGGGGTGGGCGGACGAAGCGTAGCTCTTACGCCGGGTCTGCCGCCATCAGCTTCCATTCGCACGTCGAGCCGAAGTTGCCGGGCGACCATCGAGTGTCCGCTTCCGGGAAGCACCACTGTTAGTCTGCAAGACTGGTAGGGGTCGATAGGAGGCTGCCTGTTTTTCTGGCGAGTCTGCTCC
>NZ_JBEVLO010000407.1:0-14238 GCF_040509115.1 Mycobacterium sp.
GCGTCGACGAACTCGATCAGACCGCCGGCCAGGGCCTCCATGCTGGTGGGGGCGGCACCGTTGGTCTTACCGTGCCCGATGTTGTCGAAGATGATCACATCGCGGCCAGCTGCCAGCGGATTCAGAAACGCCGGGTCCCAGTGGTCCATGGTGCCGCGGAAGCGCAGCGAGAGGATCAATGGGACGCCAGCGCCCGTTCCGAAGCGCCGGTAGGCGAAGCGCGCGCTGGGCGTTTCCACGTAATGGGTGTCAGCCTGGGAGGAAAGCGTCTGGGTCATGTCCTACGGGTTCCTATTCAGAGCGTCGTGCATGGTGGTGTGTCGGATCTGCGGTGCGCAGGGCTTGGATGGGCGTCCGGGCATGGTTCATGTCGATCTGACCCGGGTGATCGTCGTGGTCGTACGACCGAGCAGCGTGCGCCGTCAACCCGATAGGCGCACCGGAGCGTCGGCCAGGGTGTCCTCGTAGGTGAGGTAGTCGGTGTAGCCGTGTTCGGTTCCGCCCCAAAACGTCGAGCGGTCGTAATGTGTCAAGGGATAACCCATTTGCAACCGGCGGGGCAGGTCGGGGTTGGAGGTGAACAATCTCCCGAAGGCGACCAGATCGGCAGTGCCGGAATCGACCACGGCCTCGGCTCCGGTGGCATCGAAGCCGCCGGCGGCAATGATGGTGCCGTCGAAGCGATTTCGGAGATCAGCAGAGGCCACGGGGTCGGCCTCGTCGACGAGCGTGTCGTTGCCCCGGACCCGAGGCTCGATGACGTGCAGGTAGGCCAGACCCAAGGGGTTGGCGTGCTCGGCGACGTAGCCGAAGGTGTGTTGGGGATCGCTGTCGGACATGTCACCGTAGGTTCCGCTCGGTGATATCCGCAGACCGACGCGGTCGGGACCCCACACGTCGGCCACGGCGTCGAGCACCTCGAACATGAAGCGGGCCCGGTTCTCGACGGGCCCGCCGTAGGCGTCGGTACGGTGGTTGCTGCCGTCCTGCAGGAATTCATCGATCAGGTAACCGTTGGCGCCGTGCACCTCTACCCCATCGAACCCTGCGGCCAGGCCGCGTTCGGCGGCCACACGGTAGTCGTGGACGATCCCCGGTATTTCGTCGATTCCGAGGGCGCGATGGGGGCTGGCCGGTACCCAACCGTCAGCAGTGACGGCGATGAGTTCGGCTGTGGTGTCCACCGAGGGCGCGATGGGGTCCAGCCCGTCGATCATCGAGGAGTGGGCCTGTCGTCCAGGGTGAAACAGCTGCAGGAAGATCAGTCCGCCCTGCGCATGCACGGCGTCGGTGACCTTGCGCCAGCCACCCACGTGCTCGTCGGTGTAGATGCCAGGCGCACCAAGATTGGAACGGGCGCTGCGTGATATCCCCGTTGCCTCGGCGATCAACAGACCGCCCTGGGTCGCGCGTTGCGAATAGAACGTTGCCATCATGTCGCTGGGCGTGTCACTGGGTTGCTCTGACCGCAACCGGGTGGTCGGTGCCAGCACGACTCGGTGTCGGAGGGTGTAGCGGCCAACTCTGACCGGTGTGAAGAGCTTCACGTGTTGTCCTTCGGGATGCAGTGAGGCGCCGCGTCATCGACCGCCTGCTCACACAGCGACTCTGGTCGACCGTCGAGCGGGGTGGTATCCGTCAAATGACTAGTCCGGCGCGTTCACCGAGCGCTGCGTGCAGTTGGTTGCGTCTGGTGATACCGAGCTTGGGGAACACCTTGTAGAGGTGTGCGGCCACGGTGCGGTGCGACAGGTAGATGCGATCGGCGATCTCCCGGTTGGTCATCCCCGCCGACGCCATCTGAGCGATCTGCAGCTCTTGCGCGGTCAACGTGGCTGCACCGGAGGCACTGTCGGCAGCAGGTCGTGGCGCTGAGGTGACCCCCGCGGCGCGGAGCTCATTGGCGGCGCGCTCGGCGAAGGGCACCGCCCCGGCGGTGTCGAAGGCGGTCAACGCAGCCGCAAGGTGTGTGCGGGCATCGACGATGCGGCGCTGACGGCGCAGCCACGTGCCGTAGAGCAGATGCGTGCGCGCTACTTCCAACTCGGCGCCGAGTCCTTCTGCTCCGGCGAGGGAGGCCCTGAAGTGGTGGTCGGCGTCGGTGCTGGATTCGGTGAGCAGTGCGTGGGCGCGGTGGACGAGGAAGCTGTCCATGCCGAGTCTTGCGGCCTGCTCCTCGATTTCGGCCAACATTGGCCGTGCGGCGTCGGGCTGCTCGGCCCCGGCCGCCGCCTCGGCGAGATCGGCGATCACCCAGCGCCGACTGGTGCGGTGCAGTTTCATCTTCAGCAGATGGCCGAGCGCCTCGACGTGGTGGGACTGGCAGAGTGCGGCCAGGCCGGCCGCCCAGTGGACGTCGTCATTCCACAAGATGGTGGGTGCTGGGGCCAGGAAGTGTCGGGCGCGATCTAGGGCCTCACGGGCGCGCTCGGGCTGCCCTTGCCAGACCAGTGCCCGGGCCAGGAAGGCCGCGGCCGATCCCGCGGTCATGGGAAGGTTCATGTCCTCGGCCATGCGCATCGCGGTCTGCGCACTGATCGCTGCCGCCTCGATGTGCCCCTCGGTGAGCAGCATGTGGGCCGCGCCGCGCAGGCCCTCGCATTCGTTGGCCGGCGTGCCCGTTGTGCGGGCTTGATTCTGCACCTGAACCCAACAGCGCAGCGCGCTGTGCCGGTCCAGGACCGCCTCGGCGGCGAAGGCCAGCGACATCAGCAGCAGGGGTTTGTCGGCGACGGAAACGATCAGCTCGGGCAACTGGGTTCGGAGTCGCCACCCGTGTCCGACGTCGTCGACCAGTGCCTCGGCGATCGCGATGTAGGGGTCATGAGGTTCGCCGTCGAGTCGTCGGATCGCCGCCACGATGTCGCGGCGCGGCCGTTCTGCCAATCCGTGCATGCGGCACTCGATCGCCGCAGCCCACACCAATTCTCGCTGTCTGGGGCAGCCGTCTGGGTACTTACCGGACAGTGCCAGTAGCTCGCTGGCTGACTGACCGGGCGTGGCCGCGGTGGCATTCAGCACGAAGCGTGTGATCGCCAGCGGCGTCTCCCCGGCGTGTTGGTCGACGAGGGGTTCGGCCTCCCCAAGGATTCTCAGCGACTCCGCGATCAACCCGGAACTCCGGGCCACCTCGGCGGCAGCCCCTAGCCGTCGGATGCGTTCGATCCTGTCCTCAGTCAGGACCGCCGCCCGCCGCAGCGCCGCCGCAGCTTCGGCACCGGCACCGCGCGCGCGAGCGCGCTCCGCCGCGTGTTCGAGGTCTGAGGCCACCTGTTCGTCCGGTCCGATTGCAGCCTCCGCCCGATGCCAGGCCGCCCTGATCGAATCGGTCGTGGCCGCGGCCAACGCCCGGTGCACCCGCGACCGCGTGGACAGCGCCGCCGAACCATAGACGGTGGAGCGAATCAGCGGATGCCGGATCCGAACTCGTCCGCCGCCGACCGTGACCAGACCCGGTTCCTCGAGCGGCCCCAGATGCTCAGCGAGGCTCAATCCGAGATGAGTTGCGGCGCGGTTTATTTCGCTTACGGAGCCGTCACTAGCGGAGATCAGCAACAGGAGCAGACGACTCTGGTCGGGCAGGGCTCCGAGTTGGGTCATGAACGCCCGTTCGACGCGCCGGCTGGTGGGTAGCGGCTCACCGGCGAAGATCGGTGCGTCGTAACCGTTCTCGCTGAGCGCGGCGGTCAGTTCGATGACTGCCAGCGGGTTGCCGTTGGCTTGTTCGAGAACGCGGTGCCGGGCGTAGGCATCGAGTTCGCGCGGTTTGCGTGATCTGGTCAGCGTGTCGGCGAGAAGGTCGGCAGCGTCGTTGGCGGCCAACGGGCCCACCGAGAGCCGGGGCAGACCGTCGAGGTGCCCAGAGGACCCGTCCAGCGCGGTGCGCACCGCGCACAGCATCATCAGGGGTGCGTTGGTCAGCCGGCGCGCCACGAAGGTCAGCGCCTCCAACGAAGACTGGTCGAGCCATTGAGCGTCGTCGACGACCAGCAGCAGGCGGCGCTTGCTGGCGGCCTCCTCCAACAGGCCGAGAATGGCCAGTCCGATCAGGAGCCGATCCGGCGCGGGCCCGTCCTCCAGCCCGAATGCGGTCATCAGGGCCGCGCGTTGGCGGGCCGGCAGCGCCTTGGCGTGCGCCAGCAGGGGGTGCACGAGCTCGTGCACCCCGGCGAATCCGACTTCGGTGTGACTTTGGAGGCCCGAGCAACCGAGTTGGGCGAATCCATGCGCCTTGGCCCACTCGGTGGCGGCTCCCAGCAGGGTGGACTTGCCGATTCCGGGGTCACCATCGATCACCAAAGCTGCTCCGCTGGCGGAGATCTCCGCGAGAGCGCCCGTGATGACGGCCAATTCAGCCGTCCGCCCGAGAATCACCCCTTTCACGATAGCAGAGCTAGGTTGGCCGAACCAACTCAGATAGAGTGTCGACGTGCACCGCGAATCTTGGTCGGAGGACCCGTGTCCCATCGCGCGCACGATGTCGGTGCTGGGCCGACCGTGGTCCGCGCTCATTGTCCGGGAGGCAATGCTAGGACGGACGCGGTTCTCCGAATTCCGCCAGCAACTCGGTGTGGCGTCCGACGTGCTGAGTGCGCGACTCGACGAACTGGTGACCGCCGGGGTCTTGGAGGAGGACGACTACCAGATGCCCGGCGACCGCAGGCGTACCCAATACGTGCTCACCGACGCCGGGCGCGGCCTGGTCTCGGTGCTGGCGGCGATGGGCCAGTGGGGCCGCATCCACCTCCCCCGGACCGATAGCTGCGATTACCGCTTCGTCGAGGCCGAAACGCATGAACCCGTCATCGCGGGGTTCCACCACCAGGACGGTCGGCCGGTACCTGCGGCAGGGGTGGCGTTGGTGCATCGCGCCGCGACCTAGCTGGGGATGAAGTCGAGTAGGTCGCGTTCCAGCTAGAGCTGATGGTCGCCGGGAATGCCGTGCGATCCCGGCAGAGGTGTCAGCGTGGGCTGGAGCCCGTCGCGAGGTCATGGATCATTCGACTATCGAAACCCGCACGGGAGCCTTGGCCACCGGGCGTCGGCGGCCGCTGAGCAGGCCAATCTCGACGGTAGTCATCTGACGGATACAGCAGCGAACCCCACAGTGCCAGCGTCGGTGGGCAACAGTCCGGCCCACGACACGGAGATCAGACGATGACGACCACCACTCACGGCTCAGCAGCACCAGCGGCGGCAGGGTAGGCGACACCCCATGACCGACCTCCTTCACAAGACACTGCAGGCCTACGGGGGCCTCGCCCGCTGGAACCAACTGGCCTCGGTCACCGCGCACAAGCGCTTCGGCGGCGCGATCTGGGACATCAAACAGGTCCCCGGCGTCGTCGACGTCGGCAACATCACGGTATGGATCAAGGATCAACGCACCTCGCTGCACCCGTTCACCGCGCCCGACCTCAAGACTGCCTACACCCCGCAGCGGGTAGGGATCGAGACTCACGACGGCGACGTCATCGAGGTACTCGATGACCCCCGGGCATCCTTCGCCGGTCATACCCTCGAAACACCCTGGAGCAACCTGCAACTGGCCTACTTCACCGGTTACGCCATGTGGACCTACATGGCCGAACCGTTCAACCTCACCCTTCCCGGCGTGCGCACCGAAGAAGGTGAGCCCTGGACTGAGAACGGCCGGACCTGGCAACGGCTGCACGTAAGTTACCCCGACGCCATCGCCACCCACAGCCCCCACCAGGTGCTCTACATCGACCCGGACGGTCTCATCCAGCGGCGCGACTACCAGGTCGACATTGCCGGTTCCTCGCCTGCGGCGCACTATGTTTCGGACTTCGACCAGATCGACGGCGTGGTAATCCCCCGCACCCGGATGATCTACGTCCGCGACGCCAACAATCATCCCATCCCCGAACAACTGGTCGTGTCCATTGGGCTGACCGACGTCACGCTCGACTGACGAAGGAGATCGACAATGGCAACCTATCGAGCCTTTCAGGTGACCGGGTCACGGAACTTCGCGCTCGTCGAACGCGACGTCGTCGACCCTCCCGCCGGCCAGGTGCGCATTCGCACATCGGCGTGCGGTGTGTGCCACAGCGATCTGCTGGCCGTGGAAGGACAACGCGACGATCCGACACGCCCCGTCGTACCCGGACACGAGGTGGTCGGCGTCATCGACGCCGTCGGAGCCGGAGTGCAGGGGTGGCGGGTCGGGCAGCATGTCGGACTGGGATTCCTTGGTGGTCAATGCAATCAGTGCGAGTTCTGCCGCCGAGGTGACTTCGTCAACTGTACGGACCAACCCCAGCCGGGCACCACTGCCGACGGTGGATACGCCGAAATGGTGTACGCGCGCTCCAGCGGACTCGTACGGATCCCCGACGATGTCGATCCCCTGTCTGCGGCCCCGCTGTTGTGCGCGGGCTTGACCGTGTTCAATGCGCTGCGGGCGGGCAGCGCGCCCCTCAACGCGTTGGTCGCCGTGCAGGGCATCGGCGGCCTCGGCCACCTCGGAATCCAGTATGCCCACAGGATGGGCTTTCGCGTCGCTGCCATTGCGCGAGGAACCGACAAGGCCGCCCTGGCAGCCGATCTCGGCGCCGATCACTTCATCGACAGTGCCGTGATGGATCCGGGGTCGGCTCTGACGGCACTAGGGGGCGCGGCGGCCATCGTCGCCACGGCGGCGAGCGGCACGTCGATGAGCCCCCTGCTGACCGGGCTTGCACCACGCGGACGATTGGTGGTGGTCGGTGCTGCCCCGGATCCGATAGAGGTTGCGACGTCGGACTTGATCTTCGGCGGCCGCAGTATCGTGGGCAGCCTGACCGGATCGGCGATCGACAACGAGGACAATCTGGCCTTCAGCGTGGCCCATCAGATCACGCCGATGATCGAACCGATGCCCTTCGAGGAGGCACCGAAAGCGTACGAACACATGATGTCTGGCCGCGCGCGTTTTCGCGTCGTGCTCGACGTCGACGGTAGCCGCGGACCGGCAGCCGGCGCGGCCGACGATCAGAAAGCCGGGACGATCACTTCACCTGTCGCGCAGCCAGATTGATCAAGCAGCCAACCGATGCGCTTGCGGGTGGTCAATGCGACCGCACTGTCGAGTAAACGCAGGGCCGGCTCGGCTTCGGTCACGCTCTTCTCGATCCGCAGCAGGTCGTGCACGGATCGAGTCCACGCGATGAACATGAAGTTCGACTCACCGGTGGTCGAGAAGCAACCTCGGATTTCCGGGATGTCCCGGAGGAACTGCACGGTGTCGCTGACATGAGTGGAATCCAGCCGGCAGAACCAGGTACAGCAGATCGGCCAACGTGAGCTCTCCTGCGATACCTCGCAGCGAAACCTCATGATACCGGAGGCATTCAGACGGGCGACCTGTCGTCGCACCGTCGCCGGCCTGCGGCCGGTCAACCGGGCCAGGTCGGCGAAACTGAGGCGGCCATCATGGGCCAGCAGGTCGACGAGTTCGTCGTCGGCCGCCTCGGTCGGCCGCACAACAGTGGGATCGGCTGCCTCGCTTCGAGTTACAGCCAGTGTCTGGGTGCGGCTCAGCGCGTCCAGACGCCAATCGCTGGCCTCCAGGTGGATCTCGGTGACCAGGCTGGTGCGGTGTCGCAGGATGCCGTCTACCTGCAGACGCGTCAGGACGAGGTTCGACAACGTGGCCCAATCACGGGCCACCACCATGAGCAGCAGATCTCGCCCGCGAGCCGAGATCTCTATTGAGATGATCTCCGGCACAGAGCACAACGCCTCCACCACCTCGCCGCGGCGCGTGGGCAGACAGTCCACCTCGACGAAGGCCATCTGGGTGCTGGGCGCGCGGACGATGGGATGCACTGTCACCCATGCCAGTCCAGCGGCGCGCAGCCGAGCCCAGCGGGCCGCCAGTGCCGCGGGCGATCGTTGCAACACCTCTCCGAGAGCAGTCCACGACGCCCGAGGACGGATCTGGAGCGCATGCAGCAGCGACAGATCTTCTTCTGAGAGAGCGGGTGGTTGCATGAAAGCCTTCTTCAGGAGGTGGAATATGCACGGATCTGCTGATCCGACGGTTCGACATCGATTGTTTCTACGGTGTACTTCATCCGTCAATAGCGCTCTGGATCGACTCGCACCCAGGAGAACCACCACCACCATGGCCACCAAACTCAGTTCCTTGCGATGGATCGAGGATCTCGTCGCGATCGACACGATCAGCTGTCACTCCAACCTGCCCTTGATCGAGCTGGTCGCCGGTCGGCTCGAGGACGCCGGGATCGCGACCACCGTTCGACTCAACAAGTCAGCCGACAAGGCGAACCTGATCGCGACAATTCCGGCGTCCTCCGGATCAACAGCCGGCGGACTGGTGCTGTCCGGCCATACCGATGTCGTCCCGGTCGACGGTCAGGACTGGGGCAGCGACCCGTTCACCATCTCGGTGCGCGACGAACGGATCTACGGGCGAGGCACCGCGGATATGAAGGGCTTCATCGGCGTCGCGCTGGCGATGGTCCCGCGCATGCTGCAGGTCCAGCTGAGCGAGCCCATCCACTTCGCGTTGTCTTACGACGAAGAGGTGGGATTGCTTGGTGGAGCGCAGATGATCGACGACTTCCGAGACCTCGGACTGACGCCGCGGCTGTGTGTCGTCGGCGAGCCCACCGGGATGCAGGTGATCGGCGCCCACAAGAGTTTCGGCCTGGTGACCATCACCGTGCGTGGACGCGACGGCCATTCCTCCCTAGCTCCGAACCTCGTCAGCGCGGCGTTCTACGGCGCCCAGATGGTCGCGTTCATCCAGGAGTTGGCGGAGGAGTTCGAGTTCAATGGACCGGTCGACCACGCGTATGACATTCCGTTCAGCACCATCAGCGTCAACGAGATCACCAGCGGAAGCTCCGGCAACACGGTGCCGTCGCACTGTCACATTCGGGTAGATCTCCGCACCATTCCGCAGGTCGATCCGCAGGAAGTCCTCGGCAGAATCCGGCAACAGGCAAACCTCCTTCAAGCGAGCATGCAGGCTCAGGATCCCGGCACCGGCATCGAGATCACCACTATCGGGCTCGCCCCGGGCCTAGAGTCGTCGAACGACTCACCGCTGGTGGCCACTCTGGCTGCTGCCGGGGTGACCGCCGAGGGCAACAAGATGGCGTACGGAACCGAGGCCGGGTTCTTCCATGCATTCGGCATTGACACGGTCGTGTGCGGTCCGGGAAACATCGCGCAGGCGCATATCGCCGACGAGTACGTGGAGATCGACCAGATCCGTGAGTGCGAACGCGTCCTGAGCGCACTCGTCAACACTCTCTGTGAGGTATGAAAAAAATGTCCACCTCGGAAACGGCCCAGTCAGTGCCCGAACCCATGACGTCGGCGCAGCGTGCGCGGGCCAGACGGGCGGTCACCGCCGCCTCCATCGGGAATGCGCTCGAGTGGTACGACATCATGATCTACGGCTATTTCGCTGCGGTGATCAGCCGGCTCTTCTTCCCGAACGAGAGCGAATTCGTAGGACTCGTATTGACCTTTGGCACGTTCGCGATCTCCTATCTGGTCCGCCCCGTCGGAGCGATCGTGATCGGGGGGATCGGCGACAAACGGGGCCGAAAGATCGCACTGAACTTGACGATTCTGATCATGTTCGTCGGTACCTTCCTGCTGACCCTGGCCCCCACCCACGAACAGATCGGGCCGGCCGCAGCAGTGCTCGTATTGTTCGCCCGCCTGTTGCAGGGTTTCTCGGCCGGCGGCGAGTTCGGTTCGGCGACCACGTTCCTCACCGAGAGCGCCGCACAGCGCAAGGCGTACTACGCCAGTTGGCAGACTGCCACCCAGGGCGCATCACTGCTGCTGGCCGCCGCAGTCAGCTTCGCCGTGACCGCCTCCCTGACTGACGCGCAGCTCGATTCGTGGGGGTGGCGGGTGGCATTCGGGGTGGGACTGCTGATCGGTCCCGTCGGGCTCTACATCAGATCCAAGATGGACGACACCCCGGAGTTCGCCGCCGCTGAGGTGCTCGATTCGCCCATCCGAACCACTCTGCGCGACAACCTCGGCCGGGTCCTCACCGCCGCTGGATGTGTTGGCACCGCTACGATCAGCATGTATCTGTTGCTGTACATGCCAACCTTCGCCATCCGCAATATGGGGTTGCCGGCGTATTCCGGGTACGTGGGCGGAATCATCGGTGGCCTGACGGTGCTGACCTTCGCTCCGCACATCGGCAAACTCGCCGATCGGTACGGATGCGTGACCGTGATGCGACGGGCGGCCGGCGCTGGAGCGATCTGCGGCGCACCTCTTTTCATCCTGCTCGAACGGTCGCCGAACGTCCTGACATTGACTCTGGTACAGGCGGTGCTGGGCGTCGTGCTGGCGTTCTACTTCGCGCCGCTGCCCGCGTTGCTGAGTTCGATGTTCCCGACGACCATCCGCACGACTGGTGTGTCGGTGGCCTACAACATCGGGGTGCTGCTCTTTGGGGGGACGGCACCGATCGTTTTCGCCGCTCTCGTCGAGGGCACGGGTTCACTGATCTCGCCGAGCTATTTCTACATCGTCGTATGCGTGATCTCAGTGTGTTCGTTAGCATTGGCGCGCAATCGATTTGCGCAACGCTGACGGTTCAGCGGGCGGTGCTGGCGGGCAAGTCAGGCAGCGCGACGTCAAGCCATTAACACCGTCGATGCGGGCTCCGGATGGCCGAACAACCGATCGCCACGTCTCGGAATGAGTTGGCGATGGCCAATCGTGCGTATCGGCGGCAGGGATTGGACGGCGGTGACGGGCCCATCGTGCCCGTGTGCGGAGAGTCTCCGGTGGCGTCGGAACGCTGGCAAGACCCCTAGAGCCGCTGGCCGAAGGCGGTCCACCTGTCACTTGTCGCGTCGGATCCTGGGCATTTACTCTTGATCAGGAGGTAACCCCGGCCCTTCGAGGAGGTATCATGCGATCGGTGGCAGGGACGCGCGAGTGGGAGCAATTCCAATCAGGGTCGCCGGCGGCTCCGCGCTCCGAGATTTTAGACTCCTGGAGACGTTCCCGCCAGAACGGCATCGATCCGGACCGCCTCGAACTCAGCCACACAGACATCGACGACGACGCACCCGTGGTACGCATCGGTGTCCAGGTGCTCCGCAAGATGGCGGATCTATCGGTGGGGAACTCAACGTCGCTGGCCCTCGCCGATGGTGACGGCACGGTTACCTGGCGGTGGGACTCCGAACGCGCAGTAGCCCGTTGTCTGGACCACGTGGACTTCGGGCCTGGGTCCAAGGTCAGCGAGCCCTCAGCAGGCACTAACGGCATCGGCCTTGCCAACGCCAACAACAAAGTTTCACTGGTGGTGGGTGCGGAGCATTTCAAACAGCCATGGCATACCTGGGCCTGCGCCGCGGCCCCCATACTGCATCCGATCACACGCCGCATCGTTGGATACGTCAACTTGGCCTGTCGTGCCGACGAGGCGAACCATCTACTGGTGGTGGCGGTGCGCGCATTGGTGAGCGGTGTCGAAACGGCGATGGGTGAAGCCGCGAGCGCCCGGCAGCGACGAATGCTCGACGCGCATCTGTCGCTGAGCGCCTCCGCTCCTGGCGCGGTAGTTACCGTGGACAGGCACACCATGATCGTCGCGGATTCGGCGTCTGACCTCAACTTGGACCGAGCCGAGTTGTGGGATCGGGTACAGGAATCTGGTTTCGGCGCAACTGAATTGGCGATCAGCCCCGAGTTGAGCGCTCGGGTGTATCCGGTCTCGCCTGGTCGCCCAGACGACGGGGCAACGCTCGTCATCCATCGAGGCGTTCCGCGAAACCTAATGGCGGCCATTCCCCCACCGCCGCTCAATCTCACCCCGCTAGAGGCGGCTGAACGCCGCGTCATCGCCAATGCCCTAGCTGAGGCAGGTAACAACAAGACTGAGGCCGCACAACAACTCGGACTGTCCCGCGGCACGCTTTACAGTCGGATGCGGCGCTACCACCTTGCGTAAGGCCCGCAACGCTGCTCTTGGGGTTGAGACCCGGTCCGCTCCGCTGGCCGCCCCGGCAGGTCTGTCAGGACTCGTCGCTAGCTAGCGGCGACGTCGTAGGCTTAGGCGTTCAAGACATTTCGCGGCGGATCGACGATCGCCAAGGCTGTGGATCTCGTGCGATCTAGTAGAGCCGGGCGAGCGCGGTGTCGGCGTCGAAACCGTTGAATGCGTCCAGCGTGTCGTTGGCGAGACGGTTGACCCACGTGTGGTCCGCGAGGAGGGCGCGGCCGACGGCAATGATGTCGAAGTGCCCTTGGTGAAACTCGTCGAGCAGCTGGCAGACAGGAGCGGGTGGGATGGGGTCGGCCTTGTCCAGCCGGAATTTGAACTCGGTGTCCAAGCCGACGGAGCCGACGGTTACCACCGGTAGACCGGTGAGTTTCTTCGTCCACCCGGCCATACTCAGACGGGGGTCATCATCGGGGAAGGCAGGCAGGTAGTGACGCCGCGTTGAAGGATGGAAGAGGTTGACTCCGGCCTCGGCAAGAGGAGTGAGTACAGCTTCCAACTCGCTGGGCGTAGCGGCAAGCTGAGCATCGTAGCGATTGATCTTCCACTGAGAGAAGCGGAAGGCGATCGGAAAGCGTGGCCCCACGGCATCACGCACTGCAGTGATCACCTCGGCCGGGAATCTGGTGCGAGCGGCCAGACTCCCGCCGTACCCATCGGTGCGATGATTCGTGTGCTCCCAAAGGAACTGGTCGAGCAGATAACCGTGGCCGCCATGAATCTCCACGGCGTCAAACCCGGCGTCTTGGGCATTGCGGGCGGCCTGGGCATAGATCTGGACGACGTCCTGCAGTTCGTCGGTCCGCAGGGCACGGCCCACCCGACGACCGGAAACGTCTATGCCAGAGGGGCTCACGGGTTCATGGCCCTGCCGGTCACCTTCGATGACATCATGCTGTGAACCCTCGTGCCACAGTTGGGCAGCGATGGCGCCACCTTGAGCATGTACGGCCTCGGTGACGGTCCGCCAGCTGCGAAGAACGTGGTCGCCGTCGATGAGCGGAACACTATCGGGTCCAGCGGCGGGGTGGGGCACCCGGATTCCTTCAGTGATGATCAAGGCCGCGCCCCCGGCGGCGCGGCGCGCATAGTAGGCAGCGACGTCAGGCCCGGGAACTCCCTCCGGCGAGGCGAACCGTGTCATGGGAGCCATCGCGAACCGGTTGCCTAGGGTCATCGAGCCGACGGTCAGCGGCGTGAATAGGGCCTGCAGCCGCGGGTCGTCCACCATGGTCATGTCGTCTCCTTCAAAAGCGTCGTCGTCCGGGTGCGTCGCATGGCGGGCACCAGCTCCGTGGGTTCGCAGGCGACCTACGGCGGCATCTGCCTCGCCCGGTTGATGCACTACGTGGTCGGTGCCGTACCGGTGCCGGTACAACTCCGGCATTCGGTACTGCTCGTTGGTAATTCGATTGTGCCCATCGGCATGACCAGTCGCGTGGGCGTCGTTCAAAATTTGAACGACGCGCAAGGTGCGAGTGCCGATCGGTGAGCGGGCTGAGCCTCGGCGGGCACTCCGATCGCGTGGAGGGCTAGCTGCGTTGACCCGACACACGGACATCCCACGTTTGCGCGAGCACGTCGGCACTCAAACGTTCAAAGTTTGAACACGACTGGGAGCTCGGCTCATCACGTCCGCCACCATGGTGCCAGCGGGTGATCTCCGACACGTAGATCACCGACCGATGGGAAAGGACCGCTGAAAGATGGAGCATCAAGTGACCTGGGAAGGCGACGTCACTCGTGTTCGGCCGGAAAAAGAGGTTCGAGCAAAGCAGGACGTTCAAGCGCTCTTCGGCGTCAACGGGGTCAGCACACCCTCGAAGCATTTGTCTTTGCTGGTGACCGCGCTGCGCCCTGGCGAGAAGTCGAATGCCCACTACCACCTCGAGCACGAATCGGCGCTTTACGGGATCAAGGGCAGCGTGCACTTCTTCTGGGGCGCCGAGCTCGAACACGAGCTCATTCTCGGCGAGGGCGACTTCTGCTACATTCCGCCGTTTTGCCCACACGTGTCCTACAACCGCAGTCACACCATCGACGCGGCCTTCGTAACAGCACGAACCGACGCATTCGAGCAAGAGCGCGTCGTAGTGCTACCCGAACTCGACGACGACCGTTGCAAGGATCGCGTCTCCTACGTCGACTGACAGGACTCCGTTTATGTTGAACGTACCCGTGCTGATCGCCGGCGGGGGGCCAGCAGGAATGAG
>NZ_JBEVLO010000408.1:0-27809 GCF_040509115.1 Mycobacterium sp.
GCGTTGCAGCCAGCAAAGACGGCCCCCGCAAACACCGGGGTCCAGCGTTTGCCTAGGCCGTGTCCTGCTACTTAAACTACTCCAGACAACCCTTTTCTATGTCGACCGGAAGTTTGCCATGGTGACACGGAACCCCGACAGCCGCGCTCCCATCCGAACGCGTCGCTGCGAAAGTTGCGGGTCGCCATTCGCCAAGGTCATCAGCTCATACGACGCGGGTGCGCCCAGTTCCCCGTGCCGATACTGCGGGCACCGCAGCACCGACGTACGGACGTCGTGGCGGTTCGCCACCGTGCACTTGAGGCTCGTCTTCGACGGGATGCCGCTGGTGGTCCTGCAACGAATCAAGCCCGCCCTGGGCTCCGCCAGCGACGCCAGGACCATCGAAAGCCTGAAGTCGGCCATCGCACCGATATCCCCGCCGCTCGAATCCTGGATCGGCCTGCACGACGACCGGAACGTGGCGTGGGTCCACGCCACGGTGTCCACCGTCGTCGACGTGCTCCAGGCGCTCTCCTCGACCTCGACGATGCATGCCACCTCCGAGCAGGTGCATGCCACCGTCGTCAACGTCATCGAGGGCCGCCTCGATCGCCTGCCGCTTCCTCAGGGAAGCCCGTGCTTCTGCGACCGCGGCAGGCAATACGCGGACTGCCACGGCCGACCTAGCGCGCCGGCACGTCAACGCCGAACGCCGCGAAGCCGGACGCCGTAGGCAGCTTCGACAGCAGAACGTCGACGCCATCTGGCTCGATGGCGTCGACGATCACTCCAAGACGGTTCCCGCGGTGCAGGCGGGATCGACTCGTTAAGAGTCCTTGCGCTTCGCCTTCTCGGCGTCGGCCAGACTCTCGACGGCGTCGGCGTTGGCACGCTTGCTCTGTGCCTCGGCGCGCTTTTCCGCCGCGTCGTCGCGCTGCGCGTCGGCGACCTTCAGCTTGGTCTTCTCGGCCGCGTCGATCCTGTTCTTGGCGGCCAGCTTCTGCGATTCCGCGGCGTTCGCCTTCCGGTTGGCCTCCTCTTCGGCCTGCTCCTTCACCGCGCTGGCGCGCTTGGCCGCGGTGTCGGCGGCGTCGGCCTTGCGCTGAGCGGCGGCATCGCGGGCCTTCTGCTCGTCGCGCTGCTTCTGCTCGCGGGCGTTCTCCTCCGCGGCGGCGGCGTCGTCCTTGGCCTGGCGCAGCTCGGCGGTGGCCGCCTCAGCCTCTGCGGACGCCTCGGCGTCGAGCTTGGCCGCCCGGGTCAGGTTGGCGCTTCGCTCGGCGAGCTTGTTGCCCCGACGGGCGATGTCGTCGTCCTTCAGGACGGCGCCCGCGACGGCGTCGAGGACACCGAGGGAGCGCTCGTAGAACAGCCGCGCAGGCGCCTCAGCGTCCATGCGGGACACGAAGCGATCCTCGACGAGCTGCAACGGGGTCCTAGCGATGCGGTACTGCAGGCGCAGGATCGCGATCGGAATTTCGGTGATGGTCATGGTCAGATCCCCTCGGTGCTCTGGGCTTCGCGCCTCAGCTTGTCGGCTTCGGCCTTCTTCGCCGCGGCGTCAGCCGTCGTGTCCGCGTAGTCGACGATGGCGTCGGCGTGCTGGTCGGACGCCTCGTCGAGGGCCGCTTCCTTCTTGGCCTCGGCCAGTGCCACGTCGCGCTGCTTGCCTGCCTCGGCCTGGCGCTGCGCGGCCGTGATGTCACGCTGGGCGGCCTGCTCGGCTGCCCTCTTCTGCTCGGCCTTCTGCTCGTCGATGGTGTGCTCCACCGCGGCGGTCTGTGCCTCAACGGCGCCGCGCTTCGCGGCCCCGTCGAGCTGAGCCTCCCTGGCCACCTCGGCGGCCTGCTCGGCCTCGGCGTCGGCGACGGCCTGGGCCGCGTTCGCCTCCTTGCGCTCGCTGGCCTGCGTCTGTTCGAGCTGGCCTTCGGCGGTCAGCGAGTCGTTCCCGGTGAGCGCACCGGCCACTTCCTTCGCCTTGCCCTTGACGGAATCGATCAGGCCCTTGCGGGCTTCACCGGCCTTGTCGTCAGTCATGTATGTCTCCTTTGCGTCGCTGCTCCACATACCTGGTGAGCGACGTTCCAAACCCAAGAGTGGCGAGGGCCACCCCGGTCCCGTGGGGTCAGGACGACCCGACGGTGGGCGGGTAGGGCAGGCCGTCACGACCGGGCGCCACCGATGAGGCGACGAGGCCAACCGCGAACGCCGTCAGGTGGCCCACCTCGGTATACGTCGGTCGCGCCGCCGCGTTGACCGCCAACGCCGTCAGACCCGCCGCCTGGCACCGCGTCCGCCACCTTCGCTCGACGTAACCCGTCAACGTGCCCGCCACCCCGAGCACGAAATAGCTCACCCCGACGTCGCGGGCATCGACCAACCGTCGCGGCGCCCTGCCCCTGCGAATCCGCCAGCCCAGGTGCTCCTGGCCGACGTACGTCGCGACGACGTGCGCCACCAGCCCGACGAGAAGCCACCGCCACCACCGCAGCCGCCGCTCGGCCGGAGCCACCACCCCGACGAACAGCGGCACGTACGGCCACCATCTGCGATCGTCGAGCCAGAACAGACTGGCCACCAACACCCGCAGCGGTTCGGTCCGCAGCCGCCGCAGGTTGGTCGAATGGCGGCGCTGGATCCGCCGCGACCCCCGCCACCCCGCCGAACGCTGCCGCCGCGTCGTGACGAACAGGACCGCCAGCCAGGCGAAGGTCAACGGTGCGCTGGCAACGTCACGAACCAGCTTCTCCATGGCGCCACGGTAGACCGAGCTGCCAGGAGTGGATCAGGGCGACGACGAGAAGCTAGCCGCCCGCCCCGTTGATGGCCGGCTCGTCGATCAGCCCCATCTCCACGCCCCAGGTGGCGGCGATGGTCTGGTACTCGCCCGTCGCCATCAGGTGTGCCAGCGCCTGCTTCAACGGCTCCGCCAGCCCCGAGTCCTTGGCCACCGGCCAGCCGTACGGGGCGGAGTCCATGACGGGACCGGTGGTCTCCAGCTCGCCTGCGCTGAGCTTCACCGCGAAGCCCGTCACGGGCGAGTCCGCCGACATCGCGTCCACTTCCCCGGCGATCAGCGCCTTCGTCAGATCGTCCTGGCGGGTGTAGACCACCATGTCGATCGGTGACAGCCCCGCCCCAACGCACGCATCACTCTTCGCCGGAATCTCCGAACTCTGTTGCAAACCGCCTTGCGCCACACCGACTCTCAGTCCGCATGCTGCGCCGGGATCGGCCGTCGTGCCCGTCCTGCGCGCCCACAGATTGCCCGCCTCGTAGTACGTCACGAAGTCGACGAGCTGCTCGCGCTCAGCGGTGTCGGTGAACGACGACGCCCCGACGTTGAAGCTGGCCCCCTGCACCGAAGGGATGATGCTCTCGAACGCCGTCTCCCGGTAGTCCGGCCGCAGGCCCAGCGTCCGCGCCACCGCGTTCATCAGGTCCACGTCGAAGCCGACGATCGTCCCCGACGAATCCTTGAACTCGTTGGGCGCATAGGGCACGTTGATGCCGATCACCAGCCGCCCGGACTCCCGGACGTTCGCAGGCACCGTCGCCGCGATCGACGCCACCGCGCCCGCGGGCAGGTTCGGATCCGGCGGCGCCGTGCTGTCCGCGACGGCGGCCTGCCGAGGGTCACCGTCGGTCCCGCCGCGCCACTGCCAGACCGCGAACGTCCCCAATCCGGCGCCCAGCACCACCGCCACGGTGACCGCGACCACCCGGCGCGAGAGGTGCGGCCGTCGTACCGCAGGCAGCCGGCCTGCCGAATGCCTGCCCGACCCGGTCGAGCGCACCGGCGCGTTCAGCGCGCTACGGGCGGCTGCCGCCAGCTCCGCCGCGGTCTGATACCGCTTCGCGGGTTTCTTGGCCATGCCCCTGGCGATCACGGGGTCGAAGGCCGCGAGCTTCGGATCGAACGCCGACGGTTTGGGCGGCGCGGTCACCATGTGCCCGGCGATCTGCTGCTCGAGGCTGTCCGCCGGATAGGGCCGCGACCCGGTCAGGCTCTCGTACAGCACACACGTCAGTGCGTAGATGTCCGACCGCGGATCGCTCGACCCCCCGTCGAACCGCTCCGGCGCCATGTACGCCAACGTGCCCAGAGTGCTGCCCGCGGTCGTCATGCCCTCGTCGCCGGCGGTGCGCGCCAGCCCGAAGTCGATCAGGTACGCGAACTCACTCGCGGTGATCAGGATGTTCGACGGTTTGACGTCGCGGTGAATCAAGCCCGTCGCGTGCGCGGCGTCCAGTGCCGTCGCGACCTGCTCCACCACCTTGACGGCCAGCGCCTTGTCGATCGGCTTCTCACGCTTGGCCAGGATGTCGCCCAACGTGCGGCCCTCGATGAGCCGCATGTCCAGGTACAGCCTGCCGTCGATCTCGCCGTAGCCGTGGATCGGGACCACGTGCGGATCGCTCAGGCTGGCCGCGGCCTGCGACTCCCGGCGGAACCGCTGCTGGAAGACCTCGTCCTCGGCCATGTGGTGCGGCAGCACCTTGAGCGCGATGACCCGATCGGTTCTGGTGTCGTAGGCGCGGTACACCTCGCCCATGCCGCCACGGCCCAACAGCTCTTGCAGCTGATAGTGCCCGAATGGCGTTCCGTCCACCGTCTACTCCCTGGCCACCGCCCACCCCGCGTGACAGTGTCGATAGAAGCTACCGCACAGTTGCGGAATACGTCTTCGACCGGGCAAGGACCAGGGAGCCGACGGAGTCAGGTGATGCTCAGCGCACCTTCTCGGGAATCGAGTTCAGCACGTGGAGAACCTCGATGGCCAACAGGTTCGCGGCCTCGTCGTCGAGCTTGGAATGAGCGATGATCGTCGTCTTGACGAGATTCAGACGGTTCTCGTAGGGGGTGCGGAGCGTCGTGGGCGAAGCCATCGTGTTGTCCTTTGCAGCCGAGCATGTGCGCTCGGAACCGAGCTGCTCGATATCCATGACACTACGCTGCTCATGATCACTGCGGATCCACACGGACGTGCGGGTATTCCGACTCCCGATGCTGAAACGCCAGGATGTCCGGGTTGGCGATGACGCCGTCGCGGATCTCGATCGCGCGGCGCACCGTCTCGTCGTCGTCCCACTCCTCCGGACCGCCGAGAATCGTTGGGAGATAGGGGATCAACGCCTCGCTGATCTCCCACGTCGCGGCGTTCCACAGATAGGACGGGCTGTGGTCGACGGCGTAGTAGGTCATGTTGTCACCGACGATGAACGTCGGTTCCTCGAACGACGTCGGGAGCGCCCAGCTGAAACCCATTCCCGCATCGCAGGATACGTCGATGAACAGACTCCCCGGCCGGAAGGCCTTCAAGTCCGCCTCGGCCAGGAACACCAGCGGCGCGTTGGGATCCTGTAGCACGCAGTTGACGACGACGTCGTGCTCGGCCAGGAAACCGGCCAGCGGCACCCGGCCATCGTCGGTCAGCGCGAAGCTCGATCCGTCGTCGTCGGACTCGAATTGCACGATCTCGGCGGAGTGGATCGGCGAGGCCACCTCGGCGACGTTGCGGTTGGTCAGGATGTCGATGTCGTGGATGCCGACCGCGTTCAGCCCCGTCACCGCACCACGCGCCGTGGCACCGAAGCCGATGACCGCCGCGCGAAGACGCCTACCGTAGGTGCCCGTCGAGCCGATGATCTCCAGCGCGTGAAAGACCGAGCAGTATCCGGCCATCTCGTTGTTCTTGTGGAAGACATGCAGTTTGAAGGAGCCGTCCTTGCGCCAGAGGTTCATCGCCTCGAACGCGATGAGGGTGAGGCGGCGGTCGATCGCCTGCTGCGTCAGCGCCTCGTCCTGCACGCAGTGCGGCCAGCCCCACAGCACCTGCCCGTCACGCAACTCCGCCAGGTCGTCGGCGTCGGGCTTGGTCAACAGGATGACGTCGCACTCGGCGATCAGCTCCGCCCGCGACCGGATCCCCGCCACCGACCGCGACAGCTTCTTGTCGGAGATGCCGAAGTGCTCGCCGTACCCACGCTCCAGGTAGATGCGGCTGAGCACGTCCTCGTCGACCCGGTCAAGATGCTCCGGGTGAATCGGGAGGCGATGCTCGTTCTCCTTGTGCGTGAGCGCGATGATGCCGAGGCTGAGGTTGCTCAAGTGGGCTCCGAGGGGTTGGGGGTCGTGGGGCGGTCAGGCCTGCGAGCAGGAGATCGAGTCCGCGGTCGAGTTCGGCGGCGCCGTCGTACCCGTCCAACTCCTTGGCCAGCGACCCCACGTGCGGACATTCGTCCAGCGGGGCAGGCTCGGGGGCGTCGCCGCGGCGTCCGACCGTCTCCTGCAACTCGGTCAGGACGTGACCTTGGAGGAAGCTGAAGACGACGCGGTAGACGTGAAGAGCGGCGACGACGTCGAACCCCGACAGCGTCAGAAGGGTCAGCACGTCCTCCAGCGGCCTCAGCATCGCGACCGGGCGCTTGCCCAACGGCGTCGCCGCCGGACGAGTCACGATCAGCGGCACCACGTTTGGATGTTCCAGCGCCAGCCGCCGGAACGCGTGGGCCACCACCCGCAGCTGGGCCTGCCAGTCCGGATCGGTGACGTCGACCATCAACTCGCCGAACACGATCTCCGGGATGCCGTCGAGCAGTGCCGACTTGCTCGGCACGTGCCGGTAGATCACCGCGGGATCCCGACCGACCAGTCCGCTGAGGCGACGCATGGACAGGCCGTCGACGCCGTCCTGGTCGACGATCGTCAGGGCGCACCGCAGGATGACCGACCGGCTGACCCCACCCCCGTCGGGGGGCGACGGCGCGGCCGTCGGCATCGACACCGTCGGCGTTTTCGTCATCGTCGAGAATGCTAACCGGCCCACTGGCGCCAGGTGTCAACATTGTTGACACCCGATCGAAATCCGCGTTCACTGGACCTGTCGCCACATAGCGTCCGCGACGAAGACCGTCAGGAGGCCCGCATCTCCGCCAACACGATGATGATGATCGCCGTCGCCGTCTTCGCGGCCGTCGCCCTTGCCGGTTCGGTCGCCTTCTGGGGCCGACGGATGCGGAGCGAGCGCCGCCTCTACGCGGGCACCAGCCTTCTCGACGAGGCCGTCGAGGACGCCAGACTGGTCCAGCAGCATGACCGGATCGTCGACGAGCTCGCCGCGAAAGCCGAAGCAGCCGAGCCGAAACCAGGCATGCGGGGCGACGTCGCCCGCTGAGCGTTCAGCGGATCGACACCAGCTGATCGATCGAGTCGAAGGGCAGCTGCCCGTCGACCACCGCCGTCACCGACATCGAGTTCAGCACGATCGCGCCCTTGTGGTTGGCCAGGAACGCGGTGTCCGACGCGTCGCGCCCGGTGGCGATGCGCACCAGGCTCTGCCGCGGCGCCAGCAGCGTGCCGTCGACCACACGCCACGCCCCGTCGACGTAGGCCTCCGCGACGGCGTGGAAGTCCATCGGGTACAGCCCAGGCGCGTAGACCGCTACCAGCCGCGCCGGGACGTTGACCGCGCGCAGCATCGCCACCACCAAGTGCGCGAAGTCACGGCACACGCCCGCACCGGCGAGGAGAGTGTCGACGGCGCCATCGATGGGATCACTGGAGCCCGGGACGTAGTTCAGTCGGCCGCCCACCCACGACGACACCTTCTCCAGCAGCGCGGCCGAGTCGAGGTACTGGCTGAACTCCGTGGCCGCGAAACCATAGAACTTGTCGGCCTCGGCGTACCGGCTGGGCCGCAGATACATCGACAGGTCGTAGTCGGTCACCGGCGCCGGATCGGTCTGCCCGACGATCGTCGCCGAATAGGCCACCTGCACGTTGCCGACCGGGGCATCGAAGACGTGAATCCGGTTGCCGTGCGCGCCGCTGATCTCCTTGGGGTGCACCACGTTGCCGTCCAAGGTGAACGACAGCGCCTCCCACACCTCGGTGTTCGGATGCGGCGCGATCGCGATCTGGAACTCCAGCGTCGTCGGTGCGGTGACGTCGACGTCGAGCTGGCAGGCGACGTCGCGCTTGAGCGTCATGTCGCCACGGTCGAGAAGCGTTGCGCGTTCTGCAGAGTCGACAGCACGGCAAGCGTGGCGGCCGCCCCCTGGTTGGGGTCGATCCCATCGGCGTGCTGGCCGTCGAAACCCCCGCCGGTCACGGGGTCCCACATCGCCGCACCGGCGTCGTTGGCGCCCTCGAACCAGGCGACCGCGGCACGCACCCCGTCCGGCCACGCCGGGCTGGCGTCCACGGTGGCGGCGCGGGCACAGGCATCGGCCAGCTCGGCCACCTGACCCGGCTGACGCTCGAATGCCTGCCGCTGCCCGTCGTGGGCCACCAGCCACGTGAGCAGGTCGAGGCCCTGCTGGCACAGCTTCGGTCGGTCCAGTGCAGTGCCAACGGCGATCATGGCCTCGGCCACGACCGGAGTCGCGTCACTGGGTTGTGGCTCAGCCGGGGGCGAGGTGGCGTCGTCGGGTTCGGTGACGGCGTCGGCGTAGGCGGCGAGGAGCATGCGGGCCTCGAGGTGATCGGGCTCGACGCCGACGATCTCGGCGGCACCCAACGCGGCGAACGCCATCGCCCTCGGCGAAGGTGACCGCACCTTCGCGGCCCGCTCGAACTGGATGACGGCAACCCGGCGGACCAGCCCGACGCTACTGTGCGCGGCGGCGGTGCCCAGCGCCCACAGGCACCGGCCCCACCACTCGTCCGCGGTCGGTTGGTCGAGCCAGTTTCCGTTGGCGTCCATCCGGTTTCGGCAGGTTCCCGCATACGATTGCGCCTCGTTCAGGAACCGCACGGCCAGGCCGGCCAGACCCTTCACGCTGCCGTCGGGGTCGGGCTGGCGGGTGGCGACGACGAGAACCTGCGCCATGTCGTCGGTGCAGTAGCCGCCACTGCGTTGCGGTTCGGCGAGCAGCGCGTGTTCGACGGTCCCGCGTCGGTCGGAGAGCCGCAGGAGGTGGTCGAAGACGGGCCGCGGCGTCATACCAGTGCCGAGCGCTCGGTGAGGAGGCGGCCAACCATGGTCACGTACGCGGCGGCGGCCACCTTCCACGCCAGGGTCGGCGCCAGGCGTCGCGCCTCGGCGGCCATGTCGCCGGTCAGCCGGGGGTCGGTCAGCATCCGCCGCAACGCGAACGCCAACGCCTCGGGATCGTCGTGGTCGACCACGACGCCCGCCCCGCTGCCCAGGAGTTCCACGGCGTGCGGGAATGCGGTGGCGACGACGGGACGGCCCGCCGCCAGCGCGTCGACCAGCACGCCGGAGTTGACCTGCTCGGTGGAGTCATACGGCAGCACCACGGCGGCCGAGGTCTGGATCAGGGCAGACAGCGACGCCGTGCTGCGGTAGATGCTGTCGAAGTGCACCGCGCTGGCAACGCCGGTGCTGCGGGCGCGTTCGATGCAGGCCTCGCGGTACGCCTCACCGTCGGTGGCCAGCACCTTCGGGTGGGTCGCGCCTGCGACGAGGTAGCGCGGCTGGCCGCGGAGCTCCTTAAGCGTGCCCATCGCGTCGATGACACGCTCGACGCCCTTGCCAGGCCCCATCAGGCCCCAGGTCAGCAGGGTAGGTCGGCCCGCCCGCTTCAGCGGGGCGACGGTCGGCAGCGTCGCGCCCCGTCCGATGGTGTGCACCGTGTGCTGGTCGAGCGCGTACTGGTCGCGGAGGCGCTCGTTGGCGGCCTCGGACATCACGACGATGCGATCCGCTCGCGCGGTCAATCGCATCATGACCGAACGTTGTTCTGCGGTAGGCACTTTGGGCACGTCGTGGACGACGACGATGGTCGGCACCCGCAGCCCGTCGACGACACCGAGCAATTCGTCGCCGTAGACGTCGACGCCGTGCTGGACGATCGCGACGTCGCGCTCGTTGAGCAGTTCGGCGCAGGCGGCCGCGGACGCGGGCGACCCGCCGACGAGCTCGCCGATGACGGCCGGGCTGGTCGCTTCCGCGCCGTCGGCCACGCGGATCACGCCGACGTCGCAGTTCTTGGCGGACAGACCGTCCGCGAGCCCGACACTGAAGGTGGCGAGGCCGCAGGGTGTCGGCGGGAAGGTGGTGAGGATTCCGATGCTGGGTGGTGAAACGCGTCGCGGCGCGACATGACCTGCGAAGGACGGAAAACGGGTTGGGTAGGTCAAGGTGGTCCCGACGGGCGGATGTCACCGGAGTGCCCGGCGTGAGCGGCGGCTCGTAGAGAGCAGCGGCGGACAGCTGCGTCAATCCCGGACTGGTTGGGTTCCCAACGTCCTTGAGGTTACCACCCCAAGGGGTGCCTCAGCTGGTCGACGAATACCGTTCGAGCTGCTAGACGGGTTTCTTGCGGGCCTGCGCGCGTCGCACGGCCTCCTCGACGACCAGCGCGGCAACGTCGGCGAGCTTGCGGTGATCGGCCTGGCTCATCGCCTGCAGTTGCGCGAACGCGTCGGCGCCGCTGCGCCCGGTACGGGCCCGGATGATGCCGATCGCCTGGTCGATGGTGGGCCTGGTGGACAGCGCCGCCCGCAGCTGAGCGTTGAGCGTGAGCGCCTCGGCCAGCGCCTGCGCATTGTGCACCGCGACGGCCGCCGGCGTGGCGAACAGTTCCCCGAGCTCCTCGGCATGCCCGTCGAAGGCGTCCTTGGCGTAGGCGTAGACGCCGATCGCCCCGACGACGCGGTCGGGCAGCAGCAACGGCAGCGCCAGCACGCTGTGCACGCCCATCCGGCCGACCCGGGGCCCGAACCTGGGCCACATCTTCTCCCCGCCCAGCGAGCCCGACCGCACGGCGCGACCGTCCCGCACCGCGGTGATGCACGGTCCCTCGTCGAGGATCGCGTATTGAATCTCGTCGATGGCCTCGACGAACGACGCACTGGCCGCGCGGGCTGCCACGCCCGTCTCCGTGTCGCCGGACCGCAGCAGCGTGACGGCGGCCCCGTCGGCGCCGGGGATCGCGCGCACCGTGAAGGCGGCCACCTGGGTGAGCAACTCGGGGAGCTCGAGGCTGCCCGCGAGCAGACCGGCCAGGTCGTCGAGGCCCGCCCGCAGGTCCGCGGCGTCGGCGCTGAACTGCGCGGACTCGTCTTCGGAGATGGACTCCGACATCGGGATACCTGTCAGCCGGGTGGTGCAGCGAGGAGCCTCGAGCCTATGCCCGGGACCGCCGAGCGAAGTGGCGGGGCATGGTTCATGGCGAATCATCTTGGCGCGGAGTGTCTCCGCTGCACGGTCGCGAAGGCTGCGGGCGCGTATGGTTCGGAGATCGGGACCACCCAGGCCCCCAATGCAAAGGGCCAGTGATGTCTGACAAATCCCCAAGGTCGTCCATGTCCAAGAAGGCAGGCAAGTCCCTCAAGGAGAAACGCGCCGACAAGCGCTCGAAGGCCGATCAGCCGTCGGCGATCGAGACGACGATGCACAAGAAGCGCTGACCGTTCGGCCTGCACGCACCGTCTGCCACGTGGAGCGGGCTCTGATCAGCCGTTCCAGGGGCAGTACGCCCCGATGCTGGCACCCACGATGAAGCCGGTGTCCTCCAGCTCGAGGCCCGAGTTGTTGCTCAACTCAAGGGCCACGTCGGTGGTCGAGGCACCATCGTCGAGCAGACTGCAGACGTCGTGCCCGGTGGAGATCGCATACGAGTCGGACGGGTACGTGATGAGCTGGCCGTCGAGGGCGCCCAGGTAGGCGTCGTCGGCAGGCGATGCCGAAGCGATGGCTGGCGCCAGCAGCGTCGCGCCGACGGCTGCTGCGGACACGGCGGCAACGGCCAGTGCGCGGTTGATCTTCTTCATCGGTAGTCCCCCATGTTCTGTTCAGATGGATCTGCCCCGTGGCGAAACATCGGCAGCGAACCGCCCCCCAATCGCCTCGGGAGGATAGGAGCATACGACGCCGATCTCGTCCACGCGCAGCAACTGACAGTTAATTTTCGGCGAACGCACGGGCAGTTCCCACGATGTTTCGCATCGGCTCGCCGTCCCGTCCCGATACTCATGTCTGGCAAGGGATTTGAACGCCGTCCCCTCAGCAACCCGCGCCGGGACGCTCAGATCGCGACGCCGCCCCGCTTGACGAGTTGCTTGGCGATGACGCCCTTCAGGATCTCGTTGGTCCCCTCGCCGACGATCATCAGGGGCGCATCGCGGAAGTACCGCTCCACGTCGTACTCGGTGGAGTATCCGTATCCACCGTGCACGCGCACCGCGTCCATGGCGATCTGCATCGCGGTCTCCGAGCAGAACAGCTTGGCCATTCCCGCTTCCATGTCGCAGCGCTCACCGGAATCGAATTTCTCTGCCGCAGAGAGCAACAGCGCTCGGGACGCCGCCAGCTTGGTGCCCATGTCGGCGAGCATGTTGCCCACCGCCTGGTGCTGCCAGATCGGCTTGCCGAAGCTCTCGCGGTCCTGCGCGTAGGACAGGGCGTCGTCGAACGCCGCGCGCGCCACCCCGGTGGCCCTGGCCGCGACCTGAAGGCGGCCCACCTCGAGACCCTTCATCATCTGGGCGAAGCCTCGACCCTCGGTGGTGCCGAGGAGCGCCGTGGTCGGTACCCGGCAGTCGGTGAAGTTCAGTTCGCAGGCCTCCACCCCCTTGTAGCCGAGCTTGGGCAGGTCCTTGGAGATGGTGAGCCCAGGGACCTTCTCCACCAACAGGATCGACACCCCGCTGTGTGCGGGCTCCGCATTCGGGTTTGTCTTGCACAGCAGCGCGATCAGATCGGAACGACGGGCATTCGAGATCCACGTCTTGGAGCCGTTGATGGCGTACCCATCCTCGCCATCGCGACGGGCGGTGGTGCGCATGGCCTGCAGGTCCGATCCGCCGCCTGGCTCGGTGAGCGCCATCGTGGCGCGCAGCTCACCGGTCGCCATTCGGGGTAGGTACTTCTCCTTCTGGTCCTCGGTGCCGAACAACAGCAGGAGCTTCGACACCACGGTGTGGCCGCCCATCGCACCGGCCAGGCTCATCCAGCCACGCGCCAGTTCCTCGGTGACCCGGACGTAGCAGGGCATCGACACCGCGCCGTACCCGTAGGGCTCGGGGATGGCCAGGCCGTAGATGCCCATCTCCTTCATCGTCTCGATGAGCTCTTCTGGATAGGTGTTGGCGTGCTCCAACTCCCGGGCGACCGACCTCACCTGCTTTTCGACGAAGTCGTGGACGGTCTTGATGATGGCTTCTTCTTCAGGCGCGAGTTCTTCAGCCGCGAGCTTCATGTGGATCTCCGTGGTCTCGATGGGGAAGGTGCTACTTGCCGGTCCGCATGGACCCGCTGATACTGCGGCCGCCACATACGGTGATGGTCTGGCCCGTCACGTAATCGGCCTCCGCGGCGGCGAGGAACGCGACCGCACGCGCCACGTCGGACGGCCTGCCCGCCCGACCCACGGGAATCGACTGCCGAACCCGTTCGATGATCTCGTCGGGCATCGAGTTCGACATCGGCGTCTCGATGAACCCGGGGGCGATGCAGTTCACGGTGACGCCATCACCGGCGAGCGAGAGCGCAAGACTGCGGCTGACACCGGCGATCGCCCCCTTCGACGTCGCGTAGTTGGTCGAACCGAAGTTGCCGAGCCACGCCCTCGAGGTCAGCGAGATGACGCGCCCGCTGCCAGACGTGCGCAGGGCGGGAAGTGCCGCCTCGGTGGTGTTGAGCATGCCCACCAGATTCACCTCCAGAACGGAACGGAAGGTGACCGCCGCCATCTTCTCGATGCGGGCGTCCTGCAGGATGCCCGCGCAGTTCACCAGGACGTCCAAGCCGCCGAAGCGATCGACGGCGGCATTGACCGCACGACCCACCGAGGCGCGATCCGACAGGTCGGCCTGCAGCCCGACGGTGTCTGCGTCGCAGGCGGTTCCGACGTCCTCGGCCAGTTGGTCCAACGCCGCCTCGGAGATGTCCGAGACGGCCAGCCGGTAACCCTGAGCGGCCAGGTGAAGGGCGATGCCCCTGCCGATGCCGCCTGCCGCACCGGTGATGAAGGCGCTGCGCGAAAGTGGTTCGGCGACGGCGGTCACGGGTGAGCCCTTCCGAGGGCCGCGCCGCCCGCCAGGTAGATCTCCTGGCCGGTGACCGTGCCCGACACGTCGGCGACGAGGGTGTCGATCATCGCCTGCACCGCGGGGTCGTCCGGCGTCTCGTCGAAGAAGAGGATGTGCGCGGTGGCGCCATGCCGTTGAAGTTCGATGGCGACCGAGCGCACGAAGCTGATGAGCCCGCCGACGACGGCGGCGTCGAGCGGCCGATCGGGATCACCGAGCGCGGCGGACGCGGGGGCCACGACGATGACTCGTCCGCGTCCGCGTGCTGCGGTGATCGCCTCCCAATGGTGTTGCACCACTGAGAACGCCGTCATCAAGGGTTGCACGACGGCGGACTCGTAACGGTTGCCCGCCAGGACTTGCGGTTCCTGGTGGCCCGGATAGATCAGCTGCAGCACGTCGGCCGGCGGGTCGGTCGACGGCGCGGCAGGTTCACCGGTGAGGTCGACTCGGGTGCTGGTGGACGCCGTCATCGTGACATCACCACCACGGTGACCGACGCGCCATCGGTACCGCTGACCGTTCCGCCCTTGCAGTACGCCAGAGCCGTTGCGGCATCGTCGACTTGACGTCCGTCTGCGCGGTCGGTGAGTTGCCATGTCAGTTCGCACACCTGCGCCACACCGGTCGCCCCGACGGGGTGACCGCGACTGAGCAGTCCCCCGCTGGGATTCACCGGGAGCTTCCCGCCGATCGCGGTGTGCCCCTGCTCGGCCCAGGCTCCGCCCTGGCCGACGGGCACCAACCCGAGCCCTTCCATGCGTACGATCTCGGCGATGGTGAAGCAGTCGTGCATCTCGACCAGATCGATGTCGTCAGGCCCGTAACCGGTGATCTCCCAGGCCTGTTCACCGGCTCGACGCGACACGTCCTCGGCGTTGATGCTCGCCTCCGCGGTCGCCAAGGTGCCGCTGACCAGAGCGCACCCCGCCACCCGTGGGGCCGATGACCGTCCGAGCCGGGCCAGTCCCGCCTTGCTGGTGAGCACGACCGCTGCGGCGCCGTCACTGATCGGGCTGCAGTCGAGCAGGCCGAGGGGTTCGGCGATGGTGCGGGCATCGAGTACCTGCTCCAGGCTGATCGGCTTCTGATACTGGGCGAAGGGATTGTGCACGGAGTGGGCGTGGTTCTTGACCGCGACCGCAGCGATCTGTTCGCGGGTGGCGCCGTGGTCTGACATGTAGCGGCGCGCACTCATGCCGTGGTTGGCCGCCATCACCAGCCCGTTGATCGCGTCGAGGTCGGTGGGGTCGGGCATCACGCCGCCCGAGACCCGGTCCGTCATCTTCTCCGCGCCGATCACCAAGACCGTGTCGTACAGTCCGGCCTTGATGGCGATCCAGGCTTCCCGGATGGCTGTGGCCCCACTGGCGCAATAGTTTTCGTGGTTGGACACCGGCAGCCCGCCCAGCCCGAGTTGGACGGCGACGCGCTGCCCGGCGACCGGACCACCGAACACGTGGCCGACGTAGACGGCTTGGATGTCACGGCTCTCCACCGCGGCGTCGGCGATGGCCGCCCGCGCTGCTCCGACTGCGAGGTGCTCGAAGGTGACCTCTGGGGCGAACTTGCCGAAGCGCACCATTCCGGCCCCTGCGACGAAGGTATCGCTCATCGTTGCTCCTCAGCTGCTCGGAACCTGTACCACCACAGAGCCTCTCCGTCTGCGGTCGTCTTCATCGGGAACAGTTCCACGGTGACCTCACTGCCGATCTCGACCCGGTCCGCAACCGCGCCCAGAAGGCGAACACCGTCGTCGAGGTCAACGGTGACGAGGGTGTACGGCGTCTGCAGCGGCGGAGGTGCCTGGTGGACGACGGTCCAGCTGACGACCCGGCCGTGCCCGGCCAACGCGATCTGCTCGATGGCTTCCGAGCCGCAGTGCGGGCAGAGCTCCCTGGCCGGGAAGGATCGTCGGCCGCATCGGGCGCACAGGAGTCCGCGCAGGCCCGGCGGCTCGAGGCTGATTGCGTCGGCCCGCATGGGCAATCCGGTCGTCGTCATCGTTCCTCACCTCCGGTGGACGACACGGCCTGGCCGGGCGCAGGCATCCCGTCCGCGTCGAGGCCGAGCTCGGTCAGTGCGACGCGCCGCAGCTCGGCCTTGGGGACCTTGCCACTGGCCACCCGCGGCAGATCGGCAGCCGCGCGGTACAGGACGTGCTGCGGCGCCTTGTACTTGGCCGCCTTGGTCCTGATGTGCTGCTGGATGTCGTGCGCGGTGACGGCCCCGGCGTCCGCGTCGACGAAGACGACGATGGCTTCGCCGCGGACGGGATCCGGGATGCCCACCACATGGGCCTCGCGGACGCCGGGGACCTCGCCCACCAGGATCTCGACCTCGACGGGGCTGACGTTGATCCCGCCCGGCTTCATGAGCTCGGAGAGGCGCGCGTGAAAGTAGAGGTTGCCTCGTTCGTCGAGCCGACCCAGGTCACCCGTCTTGAAGAAGCCGTCGTCGGTCATCGCCGCCCGGGTTCGCTCGGGGTCCTTGTAGTACCCGCGCATGAGGTGACCGCGGATGAGGATCTGGCCCACCTGACCGGTCGGCACCTGCTCGTCGGTGTCCGGGTCGGCGATGCGGATCTCCCAGCCGGGAAGGGCGGTGCCGATGGTGTTCTCGCTGAGGTCGGCCGGATCGGTGGAGTCGGTGAGGGCGCATAGTCCGTAGGACTCGGTCAATCCGTAGATGCTGGTACCCAGCACGAGGCCGAACTCGGTGCGCGCCAGTCTGCGGTCGGCGGCGCTGAGGCCGAGCACGCCCTTGCGCACGACGAGTCGGCGACTCCCGTGGTCGGGATGTCCGACGAGGCTCCTGGTCATGTTGCCCAGTCCGTAGTAGGCCGTGCAGCGCTCCCGCTCGAGCATCTCCAGAGCGCGGCCTGCCTCGTAGGCCTCCATCAACACGACACACGCGCCGTGCGTCCAGGTCGCACCCAACGCCTGGATCACGCCAAGCCCGTAGAACAGCGGGGTCGCGAGGAACGACCGGTCGGTCTCGTCGAGGCCCTGCCGCTCGCCGATGTTGAACGTGTTGACGATCATCGACTGGTGTTCCAGTGCAACGCACTTGGGCCTGGCGGTGCTACCGCTGGTGTAGATCAGGAACGCGAGATCGTCGGGCTGCACCCTAGATTCGGTCGTGGCGAGGTCGCCGTCGCCGATGACGGAACCGGAGTCGAGGAACTGCGCCAGGGGCGTAGCGCCTGCGAGCCGGTGCTCACCGAGCTCGACGACGTGGCGCAGTGCTGTCGCCGATGAGATCGCGCTGGACACCAGCGGGGCGTAGTCGATGTCGCGCAGACGGTCGTGGAACACCAGGGCCTTCACGTCGACGTGTGCCAGTGCGTAGCTGAGTTCCTCCTGCTGATACCAGGTGTTGATCGGCACGGCGACAGCGCCGATGCGCACGGCCGCCATTGCGGTGTACAACCACTCCGGTCGGTTGCCCGCCAGGATCGCGACTGCGTCACCGCGTTCAATGCCATTGGCCAGCAAGGCCTTTGCAAACGTCGACACCTGCCGATCGACCTCGGCGAACGAGTAGTCGCGCTCCTCGAAGGCAATGGCGGGCCGCTCACCCACACGCTCGGCCAGCTCGTGCAGCAGCGCACCGAGCGTGCGCGATGCGGGTGGTGCGACGGTCATCGTGGTTCCTCCGTGAGTGTGGACGCCGAGGCCGGAACGAGTTCTTGCGACGGGACCGCTAGGCCAGGGGTGTCGATGTCGAATGCGAGCACTCGGCCCCCCTTGGCGACGGTGACGATCAGGGTCTTCAGGCCGGGGCCTGCGAAGCAGACGCTGGTGGGCAGCGTCCGTGCACCGATGTCGATTCGTTGGGTCAGGCGGCCCGATGAGTCGAAATGGGACACTACGCCGGACTTGCTGCCTGCGACCCACAAGCCCCCGTCCTCGTCGGCGGCGATGCCGTCGGGGGTGGAGACGGTCAAATCGGGCGCGGTGGAATCGCGCACGAGGCGGTCGCCGGTGACCAGATAGCGGCGGACCCGGTCGCGAGCGGTCTCGGCCACGTAGAGGCATGTGGGGTCGGCTCCGAAGGCGATGCCATTGGGGAAGTACACGTCGTCGAGCATGACCGCGGCAGCCGCGGTGCCCGGGTCATAGCGCCAGACCCGACCGGGAAGCGCGTCGTCGCCGAAGCCATGGCCGTCGGGATCGGTGAACCACAGGGCCCGGTCGGGGCCAAAGGTGCAGTCCGACGGACTGCCGACCCCGGTGTGGAGCACCGTCTCGGGTTCGAGGCGCCCGTCGGGATCCCAGACCTGGATCGACGGCGGTGTCTGACGCGACGACCGGCTCGGCACCACGCCTCCGCCGTTCTGGGTGATCCACAACCTGCCGTCGTGCCCGAAGGTCATGCCGTTGGGCCCGGCCCCCGGTTCGGCGACCAGAACCGCTGGGCGCCCGTCGAGGAACACCTCGTAGATCGCACCGCGGCTTAGGCTGGTGACGAAGAGGCGCCCGTCCGGCGTCCACACCGGTCCCTCGGTGAACCCGATGCCCGTCGCCAGCGCCGTGGCGTCGTCGAGACCGCGCTCGACGACGGGGAGGGCGCAGGGGGTCCTACCGTACCGGGGCGCCGGGGCGGGCTGGGTGCGTCCCCGAGTCAGCAGCGTTCCCCTCGACCGGATCTGAGGATGCTCTTGCGCCTCGTCGATGCCGAGGACGGGAGTGACGCACGCGTCGAGGTCGGCGAAAACGACAGTCCATTCTGCACGGGTGCGGGTCGCGAAGATCTCGGCGAACGTCCGCTTCATCACCGGCCAGGCGTCACGATCGTGTTGGTCGGGGAAGATCGCGGGATCCAGACCGAGGCCCTGCAGGAGTCGCCGGTAGAAGGGCGCTTCGATGCTGCCGACGGCCATGAACTCGTCGTCGGCGGTCCGGTACACGTTGTAGAAGTGCGACCCGGTGTCGATGCTGTTGGTGCCGGGCTGGCTGGTCCAGCTGCCATGGCCGACGCGGTTCCACACCCCGGCCATCAAGAGGCTGGCTCCATCGACCATCGCGGCGTCGACGACTTGCCCGCGGCCGCTGCGACTGCACTCGTAGAGCGCTGCCAGGATGCCGTTCAGCAGCAGCATGCCGCCGCCACCGTAGTCGCCGACGAGATTCAGTGGCGGAACCGGTGTTTCGCCATCACGGGCGATCGATCGCAGCACCCCGGTCATGGCGAGGTAGTTGATGTCGTGGCCGGCCGAGGCGGCCAGCGGACCCGTTCTCCCCCATCCGGTGACCCTGGCGTAGACGAGGCCACGGTTCACGTTCAGGCAGGATTCGGGCCCCAATCCCAGCCGCTCCATCACGCCGGGCCGGAAGCCTTCGATGAGGACGTCGGCCTCGCGGATCTCGTCGAGCGCGATCTGGAGGTCGGCGGGATCCTTGAGGTCGAGGGTGATGGAAGCCGAGCGGCTCCGTCCCAGAATCCCTGCGTCCTCGGTGCTTTGGCCGGGCCGGTTGATGCGTAGCACCTCGGCACCCGCGTCGGCGAGCATCATGGCGGCGAACGGGGCGGGGCCCAGGCCGGCGATCTCGACGACGTGCAGACCATGGAGCGGACCGGTCATGATGCCTCCCTGTCGGACGTGGTGAACACGAGGTGGGCGGTGCCGAACTGGCACTGGACGGGTTGGCCGACGTGCAGTTCGGACATCGGTGTGCCGGTGACGTTGCCGTACAGCCGCACACCGTCGTCGAGCTCGATCACGGCCACGACATACGGTGTGCGCAAATGAAAGTCGGGAAGATAGGTCTTGTGAAACGAGGCGAACGACCACAGCCGCCCGGCTCCACTGCTCGGCCGCCAGTTCGGGGTTGCCGTATCACCGCACGACCCGCATTGGGTTCGCGGCGGGAACTCGGGCGTGGCGCAGGCCGCGCAGATGCTGATCATCAGTTCGCCCCGGTCGAGGCCGTCGACGTGCGGCGCCAGCGAGCTGCGGTGGGTGAACATCACCGCACCCCGTACACGACGGACGTGACGAACGGTGCGGGGCAAAGGTATTGGGCGGTCGTTGCGCCGTGCACCTGCCGCGGACCGCAGGTGCCGCGCAGTTGTCGGACGGCCTCGACGTTCAATCCCCACCCCTGCATGTAGCTCTCCGACAGGTGCCCTCCGGAGGTGTTCACCGGGAGCTCGCCCTTCAGGCCGATTCGACCGTCCGCGATCCAGGCTCCGGCCTCCCCCGGTCCGCAGAAGCCCAACCCCTCCAACGCGAACAGCACGTTGGGGCTGAAGTTGTCGTATGCCATCAAGACGTCGACGTCGGCACGGCTGCAGCCGGCCATCTCGTACGCCCGCCGTCCGACTGCGGCGATCGCACCGTGCCAGAAGTCCTCCGGCGGAAAGTCGGAATCGCTGAGCTGTCCCTGCCCACCGAAACCCAGTACCGACACCGCGGGCTGCGCGCAATCATCGGCGCGGTCGGCACGCGTCACGATCATCGCGACGCCGCCGTCGTTGACCTGGCAGTAGTCGTAGAGGCGCAACGGCTCGACGATGTAGCGGGAGTCGAGATAGCCGTCCAGCGAGATCGGCTCGGTGAGCACGGCCTGGGGATTGAGCGCCGCGTGATCTCGAAACGTCCTGGCGACCGGGGCGAGGTGTTCCGGTGCCGCGCCAAATTGGGCGCAGTAGCGTTGAAACATCAACGCGTAGAACGCTCCCGGGGACGTGATCCCGTACGGGGAGGTGAGGCTGGGGTTGGTGCCGTAGCCCGTCGCCGCCGACGAGGCACTGGCGCCGCGCCCCCCGTACGTGTGACCGCCACTGCGGCCGTCGTTGCCGTAGACCAGAGCCACCGTGGACGCCATCCCGGCCTCGATGGCCATCACGGCCTGGCCGATGGCGACGCCCGTCATCCGCCCCTCGGCCGGAAGCTGCATCGCCCAACGTGGTTCGATCCGCATGCGCGACGCGATCGCCTCATAGCTGCTGACCCTCGTCGCGATGAGCCCGTCGATGTCCGTCACCGACAGGCCCGCGTCGGCGAGCGCCGCCAGGAGTGCGGCGGTACCGAGGTCGTCGGCGCTGGCCCCAGGCAGATGACCGAACTCGGTCGTTCCGACACCGACGACTGCGGTGCGAGTCGAAGACATGGCTCCGATCACCTCCTTGCCGTTTCCACGGTGAGCCGTCTGGATATTTGATACATAGCCTAGGTGGACCGAGGCTCCGGGTCAAACGAGGACTACCTCATGCACCGGGTTTCAGCCCCAGCTACGTCGCACTATGCCGTCCTCTTCCTGCGCTTATCCGGAGTTGGTCCACGTGGAGGTCACAACCATAACGACTGAGGCATTGGATATTTGATCCAAATATGCATAATTGGAGAGCCCCCACTCCGGTAGAGAGGACCACGATGGAGCCACCAGCCGAACCCGCGCGGACGCGCATGCCGCGCGTTGTCGCAGCAGGGCTGACCGGGACTGCCCTGGAGTACTACGACTTCTTCCTCTACGGAACCGCCGCGGCCCTGGTGTTCGGGCCGCTGTTCTTTCCCTCCTACAGTCCGGTCGCAGGCACCCTCGCCTCATTCGCCACGTTCGCGGTGGGCTTCCTGGCGCGGCCGCTGGGCAGTGTGGTGTTGGGGCAGATCGGTGACCGGATCGGTCGGCGAAGAACGCTGGTCCTGTCCCTCTCGCTGATGGGCGTCGCGACCGTCCTGATCGGCGTCCTGCCGACCTTCGACCGGATCGGCTGGGCCGCACCGGGACTTCTCGTCGTCCTGCGCTTCGTCCAAGGCATCGCCATGGGAGGCGAGTGGGGCAGTGCCGCGCTGCTGCTAGTGGAGCATTCGCCACCACGACGGAGGGGCTTCTATGGCAGCACGGTGCAGATCGGTGTGCCCGCGGGCCTGCTGCTCTCCACCGGCGCGATCGCGTTGAGTGACGGCATCTCCGGGGCCGACTTCGAAACCTGGGGGTGGCGGCTGCCCTTCCTCTTCAGCGCCGTCCTGTTCGTCGTCTCGTTGTTCGTGCGGCTCGGCGTCGACGAGACCCCGGAGTTCACCGCGTTGCGCAACGCCGAGCGACGACAGCGCCAGCCGTTTCGCGCGCTGCTGCGGCATCAATGGAGAGACGTGGCACTCGCCGCTGCCGTGATCGCCCCCGGCGGCATCCTGTTCTATCTCGTGTCGGCATACACCATCTCGTACGGAACCTCGATCCTGGAGATCAACCGCTCGACGATGCTGACCGCACTGCTGTGCGCGTCGCTGGTGTACGTGATCACGATCCCGGTCGCTGGTCATCTCAGTGACCGGTACTCCCGCCGCGCCGTCCTCCTGGTCGGCTGCGCCTGCAGCGTGGTGGGTGGTTTCGTGATGTTCGCACTCATCGACACCGGCTCCGGATTCTTCGTGTTCGTCGGCATCACCCTCATGCTCGGGCTGGCTCACGCCGCGCTGCAGGCGCCGCAACCCGCCTTCTTGGCGGAGCGGTTCCGCGTGGACGTCCGACTCAGTGGCGTGGCGTTGAGCCAGGCCCTGTCGGTCAGCGTCATCGGCGGGACCACGCCCTTCGCGGCCACGCTGTTCTACCAGTGGACGGGGTCGACCTGGCCCATCTGCGCGTGGCTTGCGGTGTGGAGCGTCGCGGGCGCCGCCGCGACGGTCCAGCTCAGCCGTCGCCCGTCCCAATTCTCCGATGCCCCGGTGGATGTCGTCGAATTCGATCCTGCGAGGGGGAACTAGCGTGCCCAATCAGCCAGACACGGACCTCGCCGACATCGGCACCGGGCCCGCCGTCGTGTTCAGTCACGGAACGTTGCTCGACAGGACGATGTTCGCCCCGCAAACGTCCGCGCTTGCCAGCGAGTATCGGACGATCGCCTACACCTCGAGGGCCGGAACCAGCCGCTTCGGCACCGAACGTTCGCTCGACGACCTGGTGGACGATTGCCTGGCGGTGGTGGACGCCGCAGGCGTCGAGCGGTTCGCCTTGGTGGGCATGTCCGTTGGCGGGTTCATGGCCACCGAGCTGGCCCTCAGGCACCCCGACCGCGTCGCAGGCCTGGTGCTGATGTCGACACAGGCAGCCGCCTATACCGCTCAGGAGCACGACGTCTACGGCGCGCTGCTCGAGCCGCTCGATGCCGACGGGCTCATTCCCGAATCGGTCGTCGAGGCGTTTCTGCCGGTGATCTTCGGCAAGCGGGCCCTCACCGGTCAGAGGGCGTTGGTCGACCGCTGGAGGGAGAAGTGGAGGCAGCGGCCCGCGCGGTCGCTGTATGGCGAATACCGCTCTTGGATCGACAAACCCGACCGGCTCGCCGACCTCGCGCGACTGACCATGCCTGCGCTCGTCGTGCACGGCGAGGACGACAACGGCATCACGATCGACCACGCCGAGGCCATGCAACGACGGCTTCCGAACGCCACCTATGTGCCCATCGCCGACGCCGGCCACCTCGTCACCGAGGAGCGCCCCGAGATGGCCACCGGCGCACTTCGGTCCTGGCTGAAAACACTTGACTTCCAACCCAGAAGGCCCGCCACGTGATTGAATCCGACGACCTCGCTGGTGAGCGCTCCAGGGCTCAGTAGCCGTCGTCGGCGAGGATGCCGTCTGCCTTCAGCTTGGCGATCACGTACTCCCCCTCGGCTTGCACGTGGCGACGTGACGCCTCGTCGGCGGCGTCTCCGTCGGAGGCGCGCAGTGCGTCCAGGATCCGTTGATGGCCGCGATTGGCCTCCTCGCTGGCCGCAGGTGGAGCCTCGTAGACCTCCCGCGGCAGGGCGCGTGCCATCTGTCGCAGGATCGACAGCAGCCGCCGACTACCGCCCGTCTGATTGATCAGCGAATGGAACTCCCAGTTCAACGCGTGGGCCACGGATTCGTCACACGTTTGCATCTGCGCGTGCAGTTCTTCGAGTCGCGCGAGCGTCGGTGCGGTGATCCTCGATGCCGCCCGCCTGGTCGCGAGCCCCTGCACCATTCCGTAGACCCGGTAGTGGTCGTCGATGTCCTCGCGGTGAATGGGGACCACGAAGGAACCCTTGTGGGGTTCGGATTCGACCAAACCCTCGCTCTCCAAGGCGATCAGCGCTTCGCGCACCGGGAGGCGACTGACTCCGAGCGCTTCGGCGATCTCGAATTGAGGAATGCGCTGCCCACGGCTCAGCGTGCCGTCGAAGATCAGCGTCCTGATGCGGTCGATGGCACCGCCACTCATGTTTCGGCGCGGCAGAGGGCTACCGGCGACGCTCCTGTGCCCGCCTGCGCGCGGCGTCAGCCCCTGCTGCGACGAACCGCCTTCTTGCGGCTGAGCCATATCGAACTCCCTGGATAATTGATCAATTCCGCCATCCTAGCCGCCGCGCACCGAGAAACGTCAGGCGGCACGCGGATCGCCCCGTCCTACGCCAATGTGGCTGGCAGATCGGCTCTCCCGGGATGACGATGCAACCTCCATCGAAATCGACACTCGACGTCAGCGCCGCGATGGAGTAGCTTCACTAGAAGTCAATGTATCAAATATCCAATGGAGGACGGATGACCGCGACGATGACGCCGACCCACTCACCTGCGGTACGGCAGCGCCTGGATGCCGAACCCCATCTGTTCATCGGTGGACGCCGGGTGCAGGCTCTCAGCGGACAGGCGATCGGGGTCCTCGACCCAGCCACCGGCGCCCAGATCGGGACCGCCGCCTGCGCCGGCGAAGCCGACGTCGACGCAGCAGTCGCGGCCGCCCGCACCGCGTTCGACCCGAAATCCCCGTGGCGAACGATGAGTCCCCTGGACCGTGGGCGCGTGCTTCACCGCATCGGTGACCTCATCTACGCGCACGCCGACGAGTTCGCCGAACTCGAGGTCCTCGACGCGGGCAAGGTACGCGGCGCGGCGCGCGCGATCGACGTCGACTTCGCCGGCCGCGCCTTCCACTACTACGCGGGGTGGCCGACGAAGATCGTCGGCTCGACCGTGCCCGTCTCCCACCCCAACATTCACATCCGCACCGAACGCGAGCCGGTCGGCGTGGTTGCGGCGATCACCGCGTGGAACTTTCCCCTCCTGCTGTGCGGGTGGAAACTCGCTCCCGCGCTGGCGGCCGGCTGCACGGTCGTGCTCAAGCCATCCGAGGAGACCCCACTGTCGGCCCTCTGGCTCGCCGAGCTCGCCATGGAGGCAGGCCTCCCACCTGGCGTGCTGAACGTGGTCCCCGGCACCGGCGACGTCGCAGGCAACGCACTGGTCAACCACGCCGACGTCGCCAAGATCACCTTCACCGGATCGACCAAGGTCGGCAAGCAGATTGCGGCGCGCGCCGCGGACCAGGTCAAGCGGGTGACCTTGGAGCTGGGCGGCAAGAGCGCGAACATCATCTTCGCCGACGCCGATCTCGATCAGGCGATCGCCGGCTCTGCAGGCGGCATCTTCTGGCACTCCGGCCAGACGTGCAGCGCGCCGTCTCGGCTCTACGTGCACCGCAGCATTCACGACGAGGTCGTCGAGCGGGTCAAAGGCGCAGCCGCCGGGCTCGTGATCGGCCACGGGCTGCAGGCCGACGTCGACTTCGGCCCGCTGCTCAACGACACCCAGCTGCAACGGGTTCGAGGTTACGTCGAGCGGGCAGAGGCCGCTGGCGCCCACGTGCACCGGGCAGCCGAGGTCCCCGAAACCCTGACCGGATTCTTCCATCCGCCCACCGTGATCGAATCCGTCACCGACGACATGGAATGCGTGCGCGACGAGATCTTCGGCCCGGTCGTCGTGGTCCTGCCCTTCGACACCCTCGACGAGGTCGTCGACCGCGCCAACGCCAGCGACTACGGCCTGGCCGCCGGGGTGTGGAGCACCAACGTCAACACGGTGCATCGAGCCACCAGTGGGCTGCGCGCCGGGACCGTCTACGTCAACGGCTGGGGCCTGACCGACCCCGCTGCTCCGTTCGGCGGTTACAACCAGTCCGGCTACGGCCGCGACCTAGGGCCGGACAGTTTGGACGGCTTCCTGGAAACCAAGTCGGTTTGGACATTCGTCGACTAACTCTGCACCAACTCCACCGAACATTCTGAAAGGACCCCGAAATGAAGACGCGCGCAGCAGTTCTCACCGCACCCCACGCCCCATTCGAGATCATGGAACTCGACATCGACGAGCCAGGACCCGGCGAGGTGATGCTCAAGATCACCGCCGCCGGACTCTGTCACTCGGATCTGCACATGCTCGAAGGCGACCTCGACGTCCGCTACCCCATGGTCGGCGGTCACGAGGCGGCGGGCGTGGTGCAGAGTGTCGGCCCCGGTGTCACCAAAGTGGCCGTGGGCGACCACGTCGTGTGCAGCTTCATTCCCAGCTGCGGCACCTGTCGCTACTGCTCGACCGGACGACAGAACCTGTGCGACGCCGGCATGACGATCCTCGAAGGCTGCATGCCCGACGGCACCTTTCGGCTGCACAAGGACGGCGTCGACTACAGCGCCTTCTGCATGCTCGGAGCGTTCTCGGAATACGCGACGGTGTCCCAACTCTCGGTGGTGAAGGTCGACGACTGGCTGCCCCTGCAGAGCGCGGTACTCGTCGGCTGCGGAGTTCCGACGGGATGGGGCACCGCCGTCAACGCGGGCAACGTCCGCCCCGGCGACACCACCGTCATCTACGGCGTCGGCGGACTCGGCATCAACGCGGTCCAGGGCGCCGTGGCCGCAGGTGCCAAGTACGTCGTGTGCGTCGACCCCGTCGCGTTCAAGCGCGACACGGCGGTCAAGTTCGGCGCCACCCACACCTTCGCCACCGCCGAGGAAGCCCACGCCAAGGTCAGCGAGCTCACCTGGGGCCAGGGGGCCGACCAGGCGCTCGTCCTGATCGGGCGCATGGACGAAGCGACCATCTCGGCGGCCTTCAGCATCATCGGCAAGGGCTCCACCGTCGTCGTCACGGGAGTGTCCAACGCCGCCAACCTCACCGTCCACGTCTCCGGTCAGGAGATGGTCTTCATGGAGAAGACGATCAAGGGAACGCTCTTCGGATCGTCGAACCCGCAGTACGACATCGTCAAGATGCTCAGGATGTACGACGCGGGCCAACTGAAGCTCGACGAGCTGATCACCACCCGCTACCGCCTCGAAGACGTCAACCAGGGCTACCAGGACCTGGAGGCGGGCCGCAACATCCGCGGCATCATCGACTTCGAGCTCTGAGCACCCATCGCCCGACCATCGAAACCCTAGGACTCTCATGACCGTTGACCATCTCAGCGCCAGCCTGAACGGCAAGGTCGCCATCGTCACCGGCGCGGCGAGCGGCGTCGGCCTTGCGATCGCGCGACAGCTTCACGAATACGGTGTCTCGGTCGTCGCCGAAGACGTCAACCCTGAGGTGATGACCGTGTTCGACGGTCTCGACGGGGTAGCACCGCTGGTCGGCGACGTCACTACCGAGCAGGCAGCCACCGACGCAATCGCCTTGGCGGAGAAACGTTTCGGCAAACTCGACATCCTGATCAACAACGCAGGCATCATCGTCAACAAGCCCGTCGTCGAAACCACGCTCGACGACTGGAATCGCATCATCGGAACCAACGTCACGGGCGCGTTCTTGCACACCCGCGAAGCCATGCGTGCGATGGCGCCCCGGGGCGGCGGAAGCATCGTCAACATCGGTTCCTACGCCTGCTTCCAGAGCTTCCCGACGATTTCCGCCTACGCCGCGTCCAAGGGTGCCCTGGCGCAACTGACGCGTACCGCCGCCCTCGAGGGCATCGCCGACGGCATCCGCGTGAACGCCATCGGCTCCGGTGATGTCGTCACCAACATCCTCGGTGATCCCGACGATCTCGTGAAGCACGGCAAGGGTGCCCCGAT
>NZ_JBEVLO010000409.1:0-10372 GCF_040509115.1 Mycobacterium sp.
ACCGCCGAGGTGTACGAGGAGATGTGTCGGTCCTACGACATCGGCGTGGCCGAGTTTCTCGATCTGTCCTACGTCAAGCCCAACATCCTCGGCAATTCGCGGATGCTGTTGATTCTGTGAGCGTCCCGCTCAACTGATTCTGTGAGCGTCCCGCTCAACTGATTTTGTGAGCGTCCCGCTCAGCGGGTCAGTCCTCGTCGTCGAGGTCGCCACCGTTGGCATCTGCGCCACCGCGGATCAACATCAGGGTGCCCGCCAACTCGTCGGGCTTGACGAGCACCTCGCGCGCCTTGGACCCCTCGCTGGGGCCGACGATGCTGCGCGTCTCCATGAGGTCCATCAGCCTGCCCGCCTTCGCGAAGCCGACACGCAGCTTGCGCTGCAGCATCGACGTCGACCCGAACTGGCTGGACACCACCAGCTCGACGGCCTGCAGGAAGACGTCCATGTCGTCGCCGATGTCGGGGTCGACGTCGGTGCGCTCACCGGTCGGCTTGGCGGCGGTGACGCCGTCGGTGTACTCCGGCTCGGCTTGGTCCTTGCACGACTGGACGACGGCCTGGATCTCTTCGTCGCTGATGAAGGCGCCCTGCAGGCGGATCGTCTTGTTGGCGCCCATTGGCAGGAAGAGCGCGTCGCCCATGCCGATCAACTTCTCGGCGCCGGGCTGATCGAGGATGACGCGGCTGTCGGTGAGGGATGACGTCGCGAACGCCAGCCGCGACGGCACGTTGGTCTTGATCAGACCGGTGACGACGTCGACGGACGGGCGCTGGGTGGCCAGCACCAGGTGGATGCCCGCGGCGCGCGCCTTCTGCGTGATGCGGACGATGGCTTCTTCGACGTCGCGCGGTGCGGTCATCATCAGGTCGGCGAGCTCGTCGACGATGGCGAGGATGTAGGGGTACGGCTTGTACACCCGCTCGCTGCCCAACGGGGTGGAGATCTCCCCGGATCGCACCTTCTCGTTGAACACGTCGATGTGCCGCACCCGGGACGCCTGCATGTCCTGGTAGCGCTGCTCCATCTCCTCGACGAGCCACGCGAGCGCGGCGGCCGCCTTCTTGGGCTGGGTGATGATCGGCGTGATCAGGTGCGGAATGCCTTCATACGGCGTGAGTTCCACCATCTTCGGGTCGATCAGGATCATCCTGACCTCCTCCGGCGTGGCCCTCGTCAGCAGCGAGACCAGCATCGAGTTGACGAAGCTGGACTTGCCTGAGCCGGTGGAGCCTGCCACCAGGAGGTGGGGCATCTTGGCCAGGTTGGCCGAGATCATCTCGCCCTCGATGTCCTTGCCGAGGCCGATGAGCAACGGGTGGTGGTTGCGCCGAGTCTCGGGGTCGGTGAGGACGTCGGCCAGCCGGACCATTTCGCGGTCGGTGTTGGGCACCTCGATGCCCACGGCCGACTTGCCGGGGATCGGGGCCAGCATGCGGACGCTCTCGGTGGCCACGGCATAGGCGATGTTGCGCTGCAGCGCGGTGATCTTCTCGACCTTGACGCCGGGGCCGAGTTCGACCTCGTAGCGGGTGACGGTGGGGCCGCGGGTGCAGCCGGTCACGGCGGCGTCGACCTTGAACTGTTCGAGCACCGAGTTGATGGAATCCATCATCTGGTCGTTGGCGGCACTGCGGCGTTTCGGCGGGTCACCGGCGACGAGCAGGTCGAGCGACGGCAGCACGTACGGACCGTCGACCACGCGGTCGAGCGACAGGGTGTCGTCGGTTGCGGCGGGCTTGGCAGGCAACGCCTTGGGTGCCGGTGGTTTCGGTGCCTTGCGGCGAGCGGCAACCTTCGGTTCTGGCACGGTCGGTGTCTCGTCGACGAGCGGTTCGTCGAGCGGATAGTTGTCCATGGGCGTGCCGGAGCGACCTCCCGGGTCGCTTCGCTCCTGCCCTCCGAGCCGACTTCCCGGGTCGCTTCGCTCCTGCCCTCCGGATCGCGAGGCCGACCCCGGCCACTGACGCTCGTCACCCCTGGCATCCGCGGGGTCGTCGTAGTAGCCGTCGGAGAAGTCCTCGGCCGATTCGCCGGGCCGGTCGTCGTACTCGCCGTCGTACTGATCGTCGTCGTAGTAGTCGTCACCGCGGAAGGAGGAGAACAGCGACTGCACGGCCGACGGGACCTCGCGGATGGTCGTTCCCGTGATCAGCAGCAGGCCGAACATCACCCCGATGATCAACAGCGGGGTGGCGATCCACGCGGTGAGGCCGTCGGAGAGTGGCCCGCCGATCACGAAGCCGACGAAGCCCGCGACGCGTTGGCGGTCTGCCGGCTCGGTGGGCGAGCCCGACCACAGGTGCCAGAGTCCGAGCACCGGAAGGGCGATCATCGCCGTGCCGAGGACCAAGCGTGGGCGGGCCTCGGGGTGCGGCTCGGTGCGCATCAGGAGGACGGCCAGGCCCGCCAGGAGGATGGGTAGCAGCACGACGGCGGAGCCGATGACGGTGCGGACCACGCTGTCGATCCACCCGCCGACGGGGCGTGCGGCGTCGAACCAGGAGCTGGCGGCGAGCACCACCGAGATGCCGAGCAGCGCGAGTGCGATGCCGTCGCGCCGGTGTCCCGGCTCGATGTCGCGGGCGCGACCCACCGACCGTGCGGTGGACCCGGCACCCTTGGCCACGATCAGCCAGCCGGCGCGCGCCCCCCTGCCCATGGCCGATCCGGCGGAGGCGACGGGTGAGGGCTTGCGGCGCGGGGCAGCCGGCTTTCGCCGTGGGGCAGCCGGCTTTCGCCGTGGGGCAGCGGGGCGCGTGGAGCGCGCTCGGGGCTTTGAGCTGCTCGAACGAGCTCCCGAACGCGCGGCGGTCTTACTGGCCATGCGAGTCAGCCTAGTCGCACCAGCCCCAAAATCACCATCAGCCACACGGGTAACAAATCGCTAACCATCTGACAACGAAATCCGCAGGAAGTCAATGTGCGATGCCGCCTGCGTACTCACCAAACGTGGGCATCGTCACGCGGCTCGGCACCGACGGAATCCGTTGCCGTCGGTACCCTCGACCTGGTGACATCTGCCCCCATCCACCGCAATGTTAACCCTTTGTTACGCAACATCTTTCGATACGATCTACCGGCGTCTCTCGTCGTTTTCCTTGTCGCACTTCCCTTGTCGATCGGAATCGCCGTCGCATCGGGCGCCCCGGTGGTTGCCGGACTGATCGCCGCAATCGTCGGTGGCATCGTCTGCGCCGTCGTCGGCGGCTCGCCACTTCAGGTCAGCGGCCCCGCCGCCGGTCTCACCGTCGTCGTCGCCGAACTCGTCGATCAATTCGGCTGGAAGGCGACCTGCGCGATCACCGCCGCAGCGGGCGTCCTCCAGATACTTCTTGGACTGAGCCGAATTGCCCGCGCGGCACTGGCAATAGCACCGATCGTGGTGCACGCGATGCTCGCAGGCATCGGCATCACCATTGCCCTGCAACAGATTCACGTCCTGCTCGGCGGCGGTCCACGCAGCAACGCATGGGAGAACCTGTCCGCCCTGCCCGCCCAGCTCGCCGCACCGCAGTGGTCCGAGGTGCTGATCGGCGGACTCGTCATCGCCATCATGCTGCTATGGCGATTCACCCCCGCCGGTGTGCGCGCCGTGCCAGGTGCACTTATCGCCGTCGTGGCCGCGACCGCGGTGAGCTACCTCCCTGGCCTTGGCACCGACAGGATCGCCCTCGACGAATCCGTCGTAGACGCGATCGGCCTGCCCGAGATGCCAGAGGGCACATGGGGTGCGATCGCGGTCGCCGTGTTGACCGTTGCGCTGATCGCCAGCGTGGAGAGCCTGCTGTCGGCCAGCGCGGTCGACAAGATGCACAGCGGCCCGCGCACCGACTTCAACCGCGAACTGGTCGGACAGGGCACCGCCAACGTGTCGTCCGGTCTGCTGGGTGGCCTCCCCGTCACCGGCGTGATCGTCCGCAGCACCGCCAACGTCAGCGCGGGCGCCAGGACGCGCGCGTCGGCGGCCCTGCACGGCGTGTGGCTCCTGCTGTTCTCGGTGTTCCTGGTCAACGTCATCGAGATGATTCCGACCGCAGCGTTGGCCGGATTGCTCATCGTCATCGGCATCCAGCTGGTCAAGCTGGCGCACATCGACCTGGCGCGGCGCACGGGTGAGCTGTTCATCTACGGCGTGACACTGCTGTCGGTGGTCTTCCTGAACCTGTTGGAGGGCGTGCTGATCGGACTGGTCCTCGCCATCGGGATCGCCGCCTTCCGAATCGTGCGGGTGTCGATCGTCGCCGAGGATCTGACCGATCGACTCACGTCGGACGGACGGCAGCGCTGGCACGTGGCGATCACCGGATCGTGCACCTTCCTGGCCCTGCCCCGGCTGACCGCGGCACTGTCGTCGATCCCTGCCGGCGTTGACACCTACGTCGATCTGAACGTCGACTACCTCGACCACGCCGCGATGGACACGCTCGAAGAGTGGATCCGACAGCGTCGCAATGCCGGCGACGAGGTGACGGTCACCGAAACAGGGACCGCCCGAATGGAATTCGCGATGGATCGTCCGCCGCGGCGCAACCCCGAGGGGCGCAGGGTGGTGTCCGCGTTGCGAATGATCTGGCCCCCGCGGCTGGCGGGTGGGGTCGACCGGTTCAGCAACGGCGTCGCACCACTTCTGCGCGAGCAGATGCGTGCCGCCGGTGACGAACACGACCCGCACACCATGTTGCTCACGTGCGCCGACGCCAGAATCCTTCCCAACCTGCTGACCGACAGCGGACCCGGCGAACTCCTCAACGTGCGCAACGTCGGGAACCTGGTGCCCACCGACGGAACCGACGCATCGGTGGATTCGGCGCTGAGCTACGCCCTGGAGCGGTTGTCCGTGCAGACGATCGCGATCTGCGGGCATTCGGGGTGCGAAGCGATGCACGACCTGTGGCACGGCCGCAACGACGGTGCCGTCGGCCGCTGGCTGCATCACGGCGCGGACAGCCTGGCCGCCGCGCACGACGACCATCCAGTCGCCGTCGCCGCCGGGAGGGCGGGTTTCGACGAGGCCGATCGGCTCAGCATCGTCAACGTCGCGATGCAGGTGCAGACCCTGCAGCGCCATCCCCTCGTCGCACCCCGCCTCGAAGCCGGATCGGTGGCGGTCGTGGGACTGTTCCTTGACCTTTCGTCGGCGCGGCTCTTCCTGGTGGGTGCGGACGACATCGCGGAGATCGACCAGGGCGCCGACCTCGATGGCCAGCTCGACGGACTTGCCGAGGCGGCCCGCTGACGGTCGTTCGCGCTGGGTAGTGTCGGCAAGGCCGGGTTCACTCGGGACCGAACACATTCAGCGAGGAGTCTCTTCAGATGCCAGTCGTCATCGTCGCCACCATGACCGCCAAGCCGGAATCCGTTGACACGGTGCGGGCTGCCTGCACCCGCGCGATCGAGGCCGTTCACGACGAGCCGGGCTGCGAGCTGTACTCCCTGCACGAAGCCGACGGGACGTTCGTCTTCGTGGAACAGTGGGCCGACCAGGCGGCAGTGGAGGCGCACGGCAAGGCTCCGGCCATCGGCGAGCTCTTCGGCGCGATCGGTGAGCATCTCGACGGCGCACCCGACATCAAGATGTTGCAGCCCATCGTCGCGGGTGACCCCGCCAAGGGCCAGTTGCGGGGCTAGTCATGGCCTCACGGGACGGCTCGCTGCGGGGCAAGGTCGCGTTCATCACCGGCGCGGCCCGGGGTCAGGGCCGCGCGCACGCGGTCAAGCTTGCGGCGGAGGGTGCCGACATCATCGCCGTCGACATCTGCGATCAGATCGCGTCGGTGCCCTACCCGATGGCCACCCCCGACGACCTGGCGCACACCGTCAAGCTCGTCGAGGACACCGGCGCCCGAATCGTCGCGTCGGTGGCCGACGTCCGCGACCGCGCCGCCATCAAGACCGCGGTCAAGGCGGGCGTCGCCGAGCTCGGCGGGCGTCTGGACATCACCATCGCGAACGCAGGCATCGCCCCGATGGCCGGCGACGACGCCTGGCAGGACGTGCTGGACGTCAACCTGACGGGCGTCTTCCACACCGTCGACGTGGCGATGCGGCCGATGATCAAGGCGGGCAACGGCGGTGCGATCGTGCTGACGAGTTCGGTGGCCGGGTTGGTCGGACTCGCCTCCCCGATGGCGGGGTCGATGGGTTACGCCGCCGCCAAGCACGGCATCGTCGGGCTCATGAGGGTGTATGCCAATACCCTTGCCTCGCACAGCATCCGGGTGAACTCGATTCATCCTGCCGGCGTCAACACCCCGATGATCGACAACGACTTCATTCGCAGTTGGCTGGACGGCGTTGCGCAGGAGACCCAGGGCGGTCCGGACATGGGCAATGCATTGCCCGTGCAGGCCCTGGAGCCCGAGGACATCGCGAACGCCGTCCTGTGGCTGGTGTCCGATGCGGCCCGCTACGTCACGGGCGTCGCGTTGCCCGTCGATGCCGGGTTCGTGAACAAGCGCTGAAATGCCCCGAAACCCCGTTCGGTAGCCGTGCCACGTCGACCTCGGCGTTGGGTCGACAGCTAGATCTCGAGCACCGTCGGAACGATCATCGGCTGCCGGCGATAGACCTCGCCAACCCACTTCCCGATGGCACGGCGCACCGCCTGCGCGATCCGCGTCGGATCCGTCACCTTCTCGGCGACAAGGGTTTCGAGCGCCTCGGCCACCTTGCGGGTGGCGGGTTCCAGCGCCTTGGGGTCTTCGGAGAAGCCGCGCGAATGCAGATGCGGCGGAGCGGCCAGCTTGCCGGTACCCCGGTGGACGACGACGGTCACGCCAATGAAACCCGAAGCCAGCGTGAGCCTTTCACCCACCACCGCATCGCCGACGTCGCCGGTGACCAGGCCGTCGACGAACATCTTGCCCACCGCAACCGCGCCCGATATCGAGGCCTTGCCCGAGACGAGGTCGACGCTGGTGCCGTTCTCGGCCAGCACGATGGCTTCCGCCGGGACACCGGACTTCTCGGCCAGTGCGGCGTTGGCGCGCAGGTGGCGCCAGGTGCCGTGCACGGGCATGACGTTGCGCGGCCGGACCCCGTTGTAGAGGAACAACAACTCGCCCGCGTAGGCGTGGCCCGAGACGTGGATCCGCACTTGACCGCTGGTGACGACGCGGACGCCGATCTTGGCGAGCGAATCCAGCACGCCGAAGATCGCCTCCTCGTTGCCGGGGATCTGCGACGACGACATGATGATCAGATCGCCCGTGGTCAGGGTGATGCTGCGGTGCTCGCCACGCGACATTCGCGACAGCGCGGCCATCGGTTCACCCTGCGTACCCGTGGTGACCAGCGTGACGCGTTCGGGCGGCAGCATCTCGGCAGCCGCGATGTCGATCACGTCGTCGTCGTCGACGGTGAGGAAGCCGAGGTCCTTGGCGATGCCCATGTTGCGCACCATCGACCGGCCGACGAAGGACACCTTACGGCCCAGCGCCACCGATGCGTCGATGATCTGTTGCACGCGAGCGACGTTCGACGCGAAGCAGGCGACGATGACCCTGCCCTCGGCACCGCGGATGAGTCGGTGCATGTTCGGCCCGATTTCGCTCTCGGACGGCCCGACGCCGGGGATCTCGGCGTTGGTCGAGTCGCAGAGGAACAGGTCGACACCGGCGTCGCCGAGGCGCGACATTCCCGGCAGGTCCGTCGGCCTGCCGTCCAGCGGCAGTTGGTCGAGCTTGATGTCACCGGTGTGCAGGACGGTGCCAGCACCGGTGTACACGGCGATCGCCAGCGCATCCGGAATCGAGTGGTTGACCGCGAAGTACTCGCACTCGAACACGCCGTGCCTGCTGCTCTGACGCTCGGCGACCTCGACGAACACCGGCTTGATGCGGTGTTCCCGGCACTTGGCGGCGACCAGCGCCAGCGTGAACTTCGACCCGACCACCGGAATGTCGGGTCGCAGCTTGAGCAGGTGCGGAATGGCGCCGATGTGGTCTTCGTGGGCGTGCGTGAGCACCAGGGCTTCGACGTCGTCCAGACGGTCCTGGATGTGCCGCAGGTCGGGCAGGATCAGGTCGACGCCTGGCTCGTCGTGCCCGGGGAACAGCACGCCGCAGTCGATGATCAGCAGTCGACCGAGGTGCTCGAAGACGGTCATGTTGCGGCCGATTTCGCCGATCCCGCCGAGCGCCGTGACCCGCAGTCCACCGGGGGCGAGTGGGCCTGGTGCGACGAGGTTGGCGGTCACGCCAGCACGCCGGCGGCACGCATGTCTGCTGCCAGCGCCTCGATCTGCTCAGGCGTCGCGGGCACCTGCGGCAGCCGGGGGTCACCGGTGTCGAAGCCGCGCAGCCGCAGGCCTTCCTTCGCCATGGTGACTCCGCCGAGTCGGTTCTGGGCAGCGTTGAGCGCACCGAGCGCGACGTGTCCCTTGCGCGCGGTGGCGATGTCGCCGGAGGTGAAGGCGGACAACATGTCCCGCAGTTGGCTGGCGGCGAGGTGTCCCCACACGCTGATGAACCCGGTGGCGCCCATGGCCAACCATGGCAGGTTGAGCGCGTCGTCGCCGGAATAATAGGCCAATCCGGTCTCCGCCATGATCATCGCGCCGCCGTGCAGGTCCGCCTTGGCGTCCTTGATCGCGACGATGTTCGGGTGCTGGGCGACGGTGCGGACGGTCTCCCAGGCGATGGGGATGACCGACCGCGGCGGGATGTCGTACAGCACGTTGGGCAGGTCGGTGGCGTCGGCAACGGCGGTGAAGTGAGCGACGAGTCCGGCCTGCGGTGGCCGCGAGTAGTAGGGCGTCACCACCAGCAACCCGTGGGCGCCCTCGGCCGCACAGGCCTTGGCCAGGTGGACGCTGTGTGCGGTGTCGTAGGTGCCGACCCCCGCGATGACCCTGGCCCGGTCACCGACCGCTTCGAGAACCGCGCCGAGCAGAGCGACCTTCTCGTCGTCGGTGGTGGTCGGAGATTCGCCGGTGGTCCCCGAGACCACCAGGCCGTCGCACCCGGAGGCCACCAGGTGCTTGGCAAGCTTCTTGGCGGTGGCCAGGTCCAACGAGCCGTCCGGGCCGAACGGCGTCACCATGGCAGTCAGCACGGTGCCCAGACGTGCGCTGACTTCGATTCCGCTGGTGCTCACGGGGTTGAGATTACCTGCTCGACCCTCGCGATTAAGAGCAGCGGCCTCAGTCGGCGAGCAGGCCCGCCCGGCGCATCGCCGCGGAGATGAGCTCGAAGTCGATCGCGACGTGCGCGCGGGCCAGGTGTTCGGCCTTGTCGGCGTCGCCGTCGGCGATCGCGTCGATGAGCACTTCATGCTCGTGCAGCGACCGAAGTTCCATCTGGCGCATGGTCGTCGGCTCTCCCCAGACGTGGGCGGGCGCGCCAATGCTGATCGAGGCTTCGAGGTCGACCACGACCTGTTTGAGCACCGCATTGTGGGCGGCGTCCATGATCGCCAGGTGCAACCTGCCGTCGGCTTGCTGGGCGGTCAGCCCGGTGTCGGCCGTCCGGTACTCCTCCAGCGCAGCGCGGATCCTGGTCACGTCGTCAGCCGTCCTGGCCTCGGCCGAGGCCCGACACACCGCGCCGTGCAACCGGGCGATGGCATCGCAGCGGTCCCGCAGTTCGCCGAGCCGCATTCCCAGGGTGCGACGCACCGCATCGGTGGAGGACTCCGGCCATTGGTCCACGACGTAGGACCCGCCGCCCCGGCCGCGGCGGGTTTCCAGCAGGCCGCGGTCGACGAGACGGGCCAGGGCGGCGCGGACGGTCATGCGTCCGACGCCGAGGGCGCGTGCGAGCTCACGCTCGACCGGGAGTCGGGCACCGGGCAGGTACTCGCCGATGGCGATCGCGGTGACGAGCCGATCGGTGATCTCGTCGACGCGCGACGGCATCTCCAAGTGCCTGGCGAGCAGGCCCGATGAGGGCACGGCTGGACGCGTCGGGGAGCGATCGGCCATCGGTCGAGCCCCTTCCCGTAGATACGAGGATGTTAATTCGTCCGCAATGGTCTTGCTGTGAGACCTTTCAGGGTCCATGCTGAGCGCCATGCCCGTTGAAACCCGCACGGTGCCTTTCCGGGACTTCCAGACATGGGTGCAGATCACCAGACCGGAGACGGCCCGCCAAGGAGCCCTGCCGTTGTTCGTCCTGCACGGCGGTCCTGGCATGGCACACGACTACGTGCGCAACATCGCCCAACTCGCCGACGAGACCGGGCGCGACGTCATTCACTACGACCAAATCGGGTGCGGACGCAGCACCCACCTCCCCGACGCACCCCGCGACTTCTGGGAGCCGAGCCTGTTCGTCGACGAGTTCCACGCCGTACGAACCGAACTAGCCCGTCAGCTGGGCACTGACCGATACCACCTGCTGGGTCAGTCGTGGGGCGGCATGCTCGGGGC
>NZ_JBEVLO010000410.1:0-18887 GCF_040509115.1 Mycobacterium sp.
GCCATCCCGGCACCAAGTTCGCATGCCCACGCCACCGGGGCGGTTCCCAGCTGACAGACAGCGTGGGCAATGGTCGCCGATGCACTGGCCGGGGCGGGCGGCTTAGGGGAAGGGGTTACCGTCCGCAACCAATCACCGGTGATCGCGGTGTGCTCGGCGCTGAGCATGGCAGTCTCCAATCGGGGCGAAGCAATGGCGGAGCTTGTCGTCAGATCAGTGGTTGATCGACGAGCTCGTTCTTCTGCACCTTGCCCATCGCGTTGCGGGGCAGAGCCTGGACACGACGAATCTCGCGCGGCCGCTTGTGAATCGACAGCGTGGTGGCCACGAAAGAAGACAACTCGGCAGGGTCGACTGCGTCGCCGACGATGTAAGCGACGATGCGTTGGCCGAGGTCGTCGTCGGGCAATCCGATCACGGCAGCTTCTGCGACGGCGGGATGATTGAGGATGGCATGCTCGACTTCACCTGCGCCGATTCGGTAGCCCCCTGACTTGATGAGGTCGACCGATTCTCGCCCGACGATTCGGTGGAACCCCTGGGAGTCGATGACTGCCATGTCACCGGTCGCGAACCAACCGTCACTGGTGAGCTCCGTGGCTGTCTTGATGGGATCACCCAGATAGCCGTCGAACAGGGTGGGCCCGGCGACCTGAAGGTGTCCGACTGTCTCGCCGTCATGCGGTACGTCGCGTCCGGCGTCATCACGAAGACGCGTGCTGACGCCGCGGATGGCTTGCCCGACCCAGCCGGCTCGTCGTTCCCCGTCCACACGGCCGCTCACGGTGATCAACGTTTCGGTCATGCCATAGCGTTCGATTGGCTGATGGCCGGTCAGCGCCCGCAGCTCCTCGAGCACGGGGACGGGTAGCGGTGCACTTCCCGACACCAGCAGCCGAGCGGCCGACAGTTTTCTGGCAGCGGCAGGGTCGGCGCAGATCCGTGACCACACTGTCGGCACGCCGAAGTACAGGGATCCGGCGGCGGCCGCATAGGCGTCGGGCTTCGGCCGAACCGTGTGGATCAGCGTTGATCCACACCTGAGCGCTCCGAGCACTCCCAGTAGTAGTCCGTGGACGTGGAAGAGCGGTAATCCGTGTACAAGGACATCCTCCGAAGTCCACCCCCAGGCGTCGGCGACACCATCGAGGCCGGCGGCCACGGCGGCTCCGGACAACACCACGCCTTTGGGCGGTCCGGTCGTCCCCGACGTGTACATGACGAATGCTGTGGATTGCCCAACCGGTTCGGGTCGGCTTGTCGAGGAACGCGCATTGAAGTCGACCGGAACCGATGGAATGCTCAGCCCGTCCGTCGCCGCGCCCAGGATGAGTGCTGCGCCGGAATCGCTGAGGATGTGGGCACGTTCAGCCGGCCCCGAATCGGGTGGAACAGGGACGGCGGCGGCTCCGGCCATCAAGCACCCGACCACCGCCACGATTGTCTCGACGCTGGCCGTTGCGTCGATGGCCACGGTTGCAGCTCCCTCGATCTCTGATGCCACGGCGGCGGCAGCGTCGACCAGTTGACCTCTGGACAGGGAATGGTCACCAATTTGAACCGCTGTGCCGTCAGGGAGGTTCGGGTGGTGACGTGTCAGTGAGCCGAGGAGTGGCACGCCGGCGCCAACAGTCATGGGTTCCTCACGACGAGCAGCGTTGCGCCCGTTCTGCCTGCACGGATCGAGCGGACCGCGCCCTTCGGCAAGTACGCGGAGTCACCGACGTTCAGCGCGGCAGGTTCACGGTCGGCGACATCCATGGTCAGCTCGCCTGCGAGCAACACGTAGAGGGTTTCGCCTGTCACCGGACCCGAATCAACCCATGCCCCTGGGTCGAAGCGCGAACGGGTGGCGATGAGGCGTTCGGTTGGGCCGGCATCCCCACCGTGCAGCCGACTGGGCTGCACACCGTGGTGATCGGCGGTCGGGGCGACAGGAACGCCCCCATCGGAGCGTGCGATGTGCACGCGGGCGGATTCGTTCGAAGCTGGACCGGGATTCGTCATGGCGATCGGGTGGGTTCCGTTCCTCCTACGTCGGTGTGTCAACCGAGGATCTGTAGGGCTCGGACCGGGCAGACGTCGGCTCCGGCGTGTGCCTCAGCGGCAAGTTTCGGTGACACCTCGGGCTCGAGAACCTTCAATTCGCCGTCGTCGTCGAGTTCGAAGATCCCCGGGGCAGCACTGACGCATTGTCCATGGCCTTCACAGCGGTCCCGGTCCAACTCGATGCGCGGCATATCAAATTCCTTTCGCGGAAGCGGTGGTGACTGTCACGGGTACGCTCTGCCAGCCGCGGACGACGTTGTTGATTCGTCGAGTCGGAGTGCAGCTCAGTTCTAAGGTTTCAACCTGATTGACCAGTGCGGTGAGGACGCAGCGCGCCTCCATGCGAGCCAGTCCCTGTCCGGCACACGTGTGCGTGCCGAGGCCGAAGGCGAGGTGATCGAGGGCGCGGCGATGAATGTCGAAGCGATCCGGATCGGGATAGTGTGCACCGTCTCGGTTGGCCGACCCGAGCAGAACGAACACCTGGCTTCCGGAGGGGATCGTGACGTCACCGAATCGGTAATCGCGGGTGGCGGACCGGCCGAAGCCTTGCACGGGGGATTCCAGGCGAAGGACCTCCTCGTACGCCAAGTTGACCAGTGAGGGGTCGGCGCGCAGCGCCGCCCACTGGTCGGGGTGTTGTGCCAGTAACGCCACGGCCGCGCTGATGGAGTTCACCGTGGTGTCCATGCCTGCTGAGCCGTAGGCCGCCAGCAGCTGTAATCCACCGGCCGCGTCGATCTTTCCCGCGTCCACCGCCTCGTAGATGGTGGCGGCAAAGCTGCCGGGCTTGACGCGGTCCCGGGTGGCGGACACGGCCAGGTATTCGTACATCTCTTGTGTCCGGGCGAATCCCTCCTGCATTCGGGCGTTGTCCGGGCCAAAGGTGTTGAAGACACCCTCCGCCCAGTCCATCAGGTGTTCGCTTGCCTCCTCCGGGAATCCGATGAGGTCGACGACGACTGACATGGGGAAGGCGACGGCCAGGTCTGCCACCGCATCGAACGTGCCTTGGCTGACCACCTTTCGAACGAGTTGGTCGGCCTGCTGCTGCATGTCGGTGAGCAAGTCCTTCAAGCTTCTCGGGGCGAGTCGTGACGACAGGACACGGCGCAGGTCGTCATGCAGAGGCGGGTCGGAGATCAGGACGCTCCCCGCGGCGATGGTGTTGATCTGTGCGTTGAGCCCTACTCCGGTGGCCGAGGAGAACGCCTGCCAGTCACCCAGGGCTTCGCGCGCGGCTGCATAGCGCGGAATTGCCCAGAGTTCGTGAGCGCTCATCCACACCGCTGGGCCGAACTCGCGCAACTCCGCGTACACGGAGTACGGGTTGTCCAGCGTGGCATCGGAGAACAAGTCGATCGTGGAGCCCATGGTTTCAGTGCTGGTCATTTGGGTGGTACCTGCCTTTCGGTGATAGCTGCCTGCAGCGCTGAATGGCGCTCTCGCTCTGTAGGTTTCATGCCGAGGGAAGTGCCTCGTCGGCGCTGCGAGGTACCGTTTTGGCCGACAGGTGCAACGCGTCGAACCCGCGGAACAGCCCGGTCGAATACCGGGGTTCCTCAGCCAGTTCGACGTGCTCCAGGCGATCGAGGAGCACGTCGATGGCGGCCGGAATCTCCACCTGTGCCAGGGGCGCACCGGTGCAGCGGTGGATTCCCGCCCCAAAGGACAACTGCATGCGGGCATTGTCACGGTGGATGTCGAAGCGGTCTGGATCGCTGAACACTTGCGGATCTCGATTCGCAGAGGCGATGCTCGGCGAAATGAGCGTCCCGGCCGGGAGCATGACGCCGGAGATCTCGGTGTCAACGACGAGGATTCGGGCCATGGCGTCCACAGCGGCCTCGTAGCGGAGGATCTCTTCGGCTGCGTTGGGAAGCAGACTTCGGTCTGCTTTGAGGGCGGCCCACTGGGCGGGATCGCGCAGCAGTTGGTAGATCCCGGTGGTCAACGCGCTGGAGCTAGTCTCGTGACCGGCCAAGATCAGAGTTTGGACGGTTGCCCAAAGTTCGTCCGAGTTCAGCTGTCCCGCATCGGCCGTGGCGATGATATCGGTGAGGATGTCGTCGTCCAGCGGGGCCGCTCGACGCTCCTCGATTCGTTGCTCGACGTAGAGGCGGAACTGTCGGTTCGCTTCGTTGGCCCGATCGATCGTATGCGGCCCCGCAGGAAGAGTGTGCGGTGACAGTTCGGCGATGAGATCTTCATCTTCCTCCGGCAGGTGCAGCAATCCCATGATCACCTGTACGGGTAGCGCGAACGCGAAGGTACGCGCGACATCTACTGTGCCATCAGTGGGGAACATGTCGACGAGGTCATGCGCGCGTCGGCGAATTTCGGGTGCCATGCGCCGTGCTAGGCGCAGGTTGATCTGCCGTACCGCATGGCGCATGGCAGTGTGCCGTGGTGGGTTGGCCATGATCAGCGCGTGCGATTGCCAGTCGAACAGCGGGCCGCTGGTGCAGCCCATCGAGGCCACCCACCCCGTCTCCACATTGCGGAACCGCTCATGGTCGGAGTACGCGTTACGCACGTCGTGGTAGCGCAGGACGTTGACCCGGCCGAACTGGTCGAGCGCAAGGCCGGGGTCGGTGTCACGCAACTCGGCCAGCACCTGATACCGCGCTGGCCCGTGGAATCGTGGGTCCAGATAGTCGAAGGGCGGCAGGTCGATGACCGGGGTTCGGGTGTTGCTCATCGTTATGTCCTCACATCGTTGGGATTGAACTCGATTCTGAGCTCGCATTGGCGGCGGCCGTGTCACGGCGCAGTGCCGAGCGGAGGAAGGCGGCGGTGACGGCGAGATGCGCGGTTGAGTCGAAGGCCTGGTCTTCGTGCCCTGCCCCGCCGACGGTCAATAGCATCGACGTGGCGCCGGCCCGGGTCAGTGCAGTGTGCAGTGCCAGACTCTCCGAGGGAGGAACGATGCGGTCCCGGTCGCCATGGGCGATCAAGAAGGGCGGCGCGTTGGTGTGGACCCACTCCAGCGGGCTGGCCTGTCGGGCGAGGTGTGGGTCCCCGGCGATGTCCGTCCGCGTGGGGAGGCCGAGAAAGGCCGCCTCCGGGCCGTCCGGTAGTAGCTCGGTCTCCAGCGGGCTGCGGGTCGTGGTGGACAGCAGATCGCTGATCCCGAACCAGAACACCACGGCGTCCACATCACTGGATTGCTCCTGATGGTCGCCGACGGTTCCTTCCCACTCTCGCCGGCCCGCGGTCAGTCCGGCGAGCGCCGCGAGCACCGCGCCAGCTGAGGCACCCCAGATGCCGACGCGCCGGGCGTCGACGCCCAGCCCGCCGGCATGTGCTCTGACCCAGCGGATGGCGGCCTTGACGTCATGAAGCTGAGCCGGGAAGTGGGCGGCGTCGACCAAGCGGTAGTCGATCGAGAGGACCGCCAGCCCCATGGCCGCCAGCGCTGAAAGGCGACTTGCGGCGTAGTCGGTCCGGCTTCCGACCGCCCACCCGCCGCCGTGGACGTAGATCACCACGGGTGCCGGCTGCGCGGCCCCGGGTAGATAGAGATCGGCGTGCAAAGTGTGCGCGTCGACAACCGCGTAGGTCAGATTGGCGACGACCGAAACCTGTTGCCGTGTGGTCATGTTGGCGCGTCCTGGGTGTCCGAGAGGGAGGGCAGCAGGACCGTGGCCACCCAGCTGCCAGGGGCGAAACCCTCGATAACTGGTTCCTTGCGGGTCAACAACCATCTGCCGTCGGCCCCGCGACGGAAGGTGTCGCGCCAGCGCCCCCAGTGATCGGGGACGGCCAAATCTGTGACGGCGATGAAATAGCTGTCCGTGTCTGCTGTCGTGTCGCTGGTGAAGTCGATTCTGACGGTGGTGATGTGGTGCCGGATGAAGTTCGGTTCACTGCCGCTAACGACTCGATGAATCTCGGTGCAGGAGACCGCAGCTCCGGTGGTCAGGATGAAGCGGCCATCCTCGTGGAACAAGCGGTGCATGCCCGCGAAATCCGCCTGCTCGATGGCCATGTTCGCGTACTCGTGCAGGACCTCCATGATCTGGGAACGGGCGGCGACGCGGTCGAGACCGGTTGGTCCCTTCCGGACACCAGCGCGCTGCAGTGGCTCCGGCGCGGTCATTGCACCCCCACCGCGTTCGGTGCGAGCGCGGAAGCGAGTTCCAGGATGATGTCCGGGACGTCGGTCGCGGTCTCGGCGACACCGTAGATATAGAAGTCGGGCCGGCTCAGGAAGGCGGTGACCCTGTGCTCGCCGAAGAACCGCCCATAGGTGCCGTCGAGATCGGTCACCTGGCCTGGTTGGTCGCCCAACACCACAATGTGCACACCGAGGCGCCTAAGATGCGTTCTGCATGCGTCGGTCAATACGTCGTCGAGCGGCTCGGCGCTGACGAGTTGGAAGCCGAATCCCGTGAGATCGTCGAGCAGACCTTCACGGCCGTTCATCCGGACCCGCCCCTGGGGACTGAGGTGCCCGACCGGCGCAGTGACGGCGTCGGAGCGGCCGCGATGGAGTAGGCCGTTGACAAGTGGTGGCACATGCGGCGGAGGAGCCTGGCCGCTGCGCAGAAGGTCGTCGCGCGCCGCCGCCGCCGCCGGTTCGAGTTCGATGAGGAGCTCCCACGTCTTCAACGACCCCTGCACGACCGGGATTACCGCGGTAAGACGTTCTTCTTCGTAGGTGTCGAGAAGGTCCTCATGGGCGCGTCCCTGCAGGACTGCATCGAGCTTCCAGCCGAGGTTCATACTGTCGCGCATCGCTGAGCAGGAGCCCTGGGCCATGTAGGGCGTCATTGAATGAGCGGCGTCGCCGCCGAGAAAGATGCGGCCCTGCCGGAAGCTCTTCGCGTACTGGGACAGGAATCGGTAGAGCTTGCGGCGCGTGATATTCACGCTGGAACGGTCGATTCCGATGTTGTCTTCGAGCCACTGGTAGCCATGCGCATTGTCCATCAATTCGGATGCGCTCTGCCCGGGCATGATTCGCACATCGGTACGGCACCGGCGGGTTCCGTTCGGTCCCCAGAAGTAGGGGCCGCTCGGCCTCATGTTGATGATGGTGGGTGGCGGTTGCACCGCTGGGTCGACGATGTCGAAGTCGGTGAGAATCCACTGATCGGTGTGGGTGTGTAGGACTTCGAGTTCGATTCCGAGCGTGCGGCGGACGAAGCTGGAGGCGCCGTCCATGCCGACGACGTATGAGGCGGTGACGACCCTCTCACCGTCAGGGGTTTGAGCGGTGACACGTACCGCGTCACCGAGGTCGTGCAGCGCGACGACCTCTGCGCCCCAATGAACGTCGACTGACGGGCATCGGTCGATGCTGTCTTGCATCGACGCCTCGATGTGCGGTTGGTGCAGGCTCAGCCGCGCTGGATGCCCGCAGATGTCGAAGCGCCAGTCGACCTCGAGGGCCACTTCACCGTCGGCGCCATAGAAGACGTAATTGGGTTGGGGGATGGATTCCGCAAGGGCCTGCTCGGCATCACCGGTATGCTGCAGGATGCGCGCGATCTCGCCGTCCAGAGTGCTCATCCGTGGGAGCCCGTACGGTTGGGGATACTTCTCGAAAACCGCGACTCGGTGGCCGTTCCGGCCCAGCAATGAGGAGATCACCTCCCCGCCCGGGCCAAATCCAACTACGACGACATCGACATCGACGGGCATGCGTTACTCCACTTCTAGTTTGGGCAACCACAGCTCTGTGATGTGAAACTCACCGAGGCGGCAAATGCGACATTAAGCACAAGGACGCATCGACGCCAGCAATTGAAATCAATGCTGAGCATTGACCGCATCAATATGTGGGTAGTTGCGAAGCCTGTTCGAAGAGGCGGTCGCGCAACCAACGCTGCGCCGGATCGTCGGTCTTTCTATGGCTCCAGTAAAGGGTTTCGTTGAGCGAGCGAAGTTCTACCGGCGGCTCGAGGATCTTCAGGGGAATGTGGGCGGCGATATGCCTGGCGAGCCGCTCGTGCGCCAACGCGACCATCTGGGTGCCGGCGACGAGCAGTGGTAACACCGCCAGACTCTGTGCGCTCATCTCGATCCGGCGTTCGACCTGCAGCGCGTCGAGCTGTGAGTCGGCGAGGGAGGGATGCTTGCCTGCGTCGAAGGCGATGTAGGGGAGTTGCGCGAATTGCTCGCGGGTAACGTGGTCGCCGACGGAGTGGTTCTCCGCGTCAGCCACGAGCACGTAGCGGTCGGTGAACAAATATCGGTGAGCGAGTCGGGTTCCGGGGTCCATGAGCTCGGCAGGCAGCACTCCCAAATCCATGTCGCCCGAACGGATCTGTTCGACGTAGTCGCCGTACATCATCTCGACGTTGATCGTTTGCAGCGGAGCGGTCTCGGCGAGCTGAGCGATCAACGGCCGAAGAAGAATTAACACCGAATAGTCACTTGCGATGATCGTGAATCGCCGACGATCGGTCATGGGATCGAAGCCTGTCGACCGGCCGAAGACGGCGTCAGCGGATCGGACGGCCTCGCGTACTAGCGGCGCCAGGGTTTCGGCGATGGGGGTGGGGACGAGGCTCTTGCCGTCCGATATGAGGAGGCGGTCGCCGAAATGCCTGCGTAATCGTCGTAGCGAGGAACTCATCGCCGATTGGCCGACCGACAACCGTTCGGCCGCACGGGTGACATTGCGTTCTTCCAACAGGGCATCGAGAGCTAGGAGTAGGTTGAGGTCAACCGACCGCAGGTCCATAGATCTTGAGGCTAGCCCGTTGTCGATGCCGACGGTGGTAAATCTCTCTGTGCGCTACAGCGTGGTGGTCGAGTTCCTGGCGCCGCTGGACCGCCTTGCGGTTCGACGGATCAGTTCGCGCCTCCTGTTTCAGGACGAACGCGTCGGGATCGCCGATCTGCGAAGACCCGGGCTGAGCCTACGGGCAATCGCCACTAGGCTCGCTCGACTACCGTCGACGATTTCGGGTGACTCGCCGAGCTTTTGCTTTGGCGGTGGAGCCCGCAACAGATCAGCCGCCATCTGCGCCACCGCCTTCCCGGACGACCCGTCGACGCGGCGTGTCATGCAAGCACATATCGGGCTGTCTACGAACCGTATTCGCGCTTTCATCGACCTTCTCGGTTTGGGTGTCACGTTGCCGCCCGCTGCTACGCACCGGCCGAGATCACCGGCTAGCGCACCACCGACAGCAGCATCGGCGGGGTTGCTTCCAGCAGCCGATGCTCAGCATCTACGACCGGCCGCTTCCTTGCGTCTGACTGGGCTGAAGCGGGCCATTGGGAGGGGGACTCGATCATCGGTGGCGCCCATTTCTCGGCGATCGCACCCTCGTCGAACACAAAATCCGGGGGTGCGCTGTGGGCACCTGCTCCGAAGGAGACACCGACTCCCTGCACACCGCCCCGGTTGGCGCTCAGGCCCGATCACCTCGGAAGCTGATGTGGTCGATCACTTGGGATCAGGGCACCGAGATGGCACGCCATCGCACCTCGTCTAGCCCATCATCCGGCCGTGGGATCCACGACCGTGATTGGGCGGGAAGCACAACGACGCCATCCAGGCTGTATCGCTGCGCACAAGACAGCCACCCGTACGGCCCGATTCACTACTGACAACAGCACCGTGATCGGAGAAAACAAAACATGTCTTCCGCAGCTACTACCCGCCGCCGAGCATCACATACGGCAGGTGCTCGACGAACGTGGAGCGCGAAAGCGGCTGTCGTGCTGTCGCTTTGCCTGCTCGCTGGTGCTGGATTGTCGATTCCGCCAGCTCACGCTGACGAAAGCCGGTATCAACAGTTTTACACTCCGCCTGACCCGCTCCCGGCCGGCCTGCCGGGAGACCTCATCCGGTCCGAACCCTCTCGGCTGGTACTAGAGCCTTCTGGCCAGCTAGGCAGCTTCATGGGAACCGGGACTCGCATCATGTATCGCAGCACCGATGCTCAGGGCCAGCCGGTTGCTGTCACGGGCACCTACATCGAGCCTCACGTGCCATGGCCGGGGAAGGGCCCCCGTCCCTTGCTCGCCTACGCGACCGTGCCATTCGGAATGGGGGAACAGTGTGCCCCTTCCCGAATGTTCAACCAGGGCATTCACGCATCCCTCGATACGGGGCTAGACGTGATGTTCAACATCGAAGAAGGGTGGATCGCGACGCTGCTGGCTCGCGGATTCGCCATCGTCGTGACGGACGGCGTTGGCAGTGGAATTCACAGTTCAGCCTCCCCGCAGTTCCTCAACCGGGTCGCCGGAGGGACTGCGCTAATCGATGCAGCTCGGGCCGCGATGAAACTTCCCGGAACTTCCTTGGATCCACATGGCCCAGTTGCGTTCTGGGGATGGATTTCTGGCGGACACGCTGCGCTCTCCGCCGCCGAACAGGCGGGCAGCTACGGTGCGGATCTCGACGTCGTTGGCACGTACGCCGCCTCCGCGCCCACCGACCTCGCCGAGGTACTGGCACCGAGTGATGGGAACGTTTTGGCCGGGGTTACCGGGTACGTGCTGCGCGGAATCATTGCTTCCTACCCTCTGTTGGACCAGCCGATCCGGTCCACCCTCAGTCCGCGTGGTCTGGAGATGCTCGAGAACACCGGTCGCCAATGCTTGGCACAAACAGCCATTGACTACATGTTTCGGCATTTCGACGGATGGTTCAATAACGACATCTACGATGCCGTGAAAGCTGAACCCTTCAAAGGTCTTCTGGCGGCACAGCGAATCGGAAACACCAAACCGACGGGACCCGTCTACTTCGAGCACAATCGCTGGGATTCGTTTGCTCCCTATGCAGCCGCCCGCCAAACGGCCGCCGACTGGTGCGCCAAAGGCGCTGATGTGACCTTCTGGACCAATGAGCAACCGCCCCTCTGGAACAAGCTCGACACGAACTCTCTCCTGGCACCATTCGTCGACGGCGAACGCAGCATGGGTTGGCTTGCTGACCGGTTCAACGGCATTCCAACCAGCCCGAATTGCCCTGAGATCATGCCTTGACGAGCGCCGCACAGCGATGCACACCCGAGGCCAATTCGTTTGGGTGCACGCGTTGTTTGGGTGCACGCGGACGTGTGGTGCACACGTTGCCCTTGGGTCCTTGTTCGTGGGCGAATCTAGGCGCCACTGTTCGGCGCGCATGCACGCCGATGTGCTGACCGGGGCTCACGGTCCGTGGACGCTGGCCCATCCGAGCCCTAGATGTGTCGTCGAGACAAGGGCATATCGTCGATAATCCATTTCCTAATCGACTGCCCCGACGGCCTCCAGCCAAGGGCATGTGCCCGGGTGGCGCGTACACGGCTGTTGCTGCCGAATGCGAAGCGGGACTGTCAGTTGATGGATCGATGTGATCTAGGTGCGGAACTTGTCCGCAGCGCGCAGCGCCTCGTCCAATGGCGCTCGCTGCTGTCGATCACCGAACTCATAGATGCGGGCGATACGCCCTTCGTGAACGGTCACCAGAAGGCATCTGGCGATGTGGAGTGGGCACCCGTTGAGTTCGCCGGAGGCGGTTGCGGCCAGTGTGAAGCCGTCATGGCCGATTTGGAGGGACCAGATCCGGTCGGAGTGGCCCTGCACGATGTCGGAGGTGGCGTGCAGCATCCGCAGCATCGCGCTCGCGAGTTCTTCGCCCGCCAGCCTCATGACGTCCTGGTCGAAGTTATGCCAAACCTCGACCGTTGGGGCGAACAGCTGGGCGAAGTGAGGGTCGACCTGCGTCAGGTCGTAAGTCCGGGCAAAGCGGTTGGCGACGTCTCGAACAAGGTTCGGCGCATGCGGGTCTTCTTCGTGCCCAGAGGCGGCTCTCTCGGGGGCTGTGGGTTCGGCATCGCCGGTCATGAGAGTTGTCCTTCTTCAGTCGTCGTCTCGCGTCCGTATCTGCGGGGCGCTCAATGATCAGATTGGCCGGCAGCAGCGCATCTTGGCAAGCGTAGTTGCCGAATTGGCAAAGCGAAGGTGTGGACGACGTCGCGGCGACGATGACAGCGGTGGTCCGCGGTTGCGGGTCCCGAAGCGCCACCATTCTGGGGCACCCCGATCGGCGCCTCGACGGGCATGCACAGCTCATCCCAAGCGGCCTCAGGAGTTCCACTGTGAAGCGGCGATCTCGGCCTCCAACCGTGAGTGTGCTCGAAAGGCCGGTCGCTGCTACGAATTTGGGTCAGGGCGAGGTTGCTGTGCGTGCTTCGGCGGGAGCAGTAGTACCTTCGCCGCGTCTTTGTTCAATGTGGCGACTGGACCGGCGCCCGGGGCGGCGCAGTTCGGTCAGGACTCCACATGCGCAGGTGCTCCATGATGTCGGTCAACCAGACCTCGTCACGGCGGTCTGCGGAGAACTGGCGGTCCACGAGGTCGTCGTGGACCGGCGGCCCGGACTTTCTGTTCAGTCCCCGCTTCTTGGCGAAGATCGACCAGATGCGTTCTTGCGAGCACAATCGAGCCACCCTGTTCTCCCCGGCGACGATGCCCCGCGAGGGAAGTTCGTCGGCGATGAACCGGTATCCGAAGGCCGGGTCGTCAGCGTGGATGATCATGGCTGTGTTGATCAGATGGGCATCATCCTAATCCCGTTGCGACAAAGAAGCTTTGCGCCATTTGCAGAACGCTTGGGTGGAGAACCCAAGCACCCGGCAGGCCACCGTGACGGGCACACCGTCAGCGGCAAGGTCGAGGACCAGCGGGTATGTCATTTTGGGTTGACGTCCCGACTGAGATAGCCGACAGCACGGAGCATCACCTCGACCTCCTGCTCGAGCAGCTTGATCCGCTTGCGCGCCTCGCGCAGCTCCGCGGACCCGTCACGAGCCACTGGTGACCCCGTCCGGTCGACACCGTCCTCGCGGTCGGCGATCTTCAGCCAGCGATGTAGGCAGGCCTCAGAGATGCCGAAGTCCTTCGCGATCTGACGCAGCGGCGCCTCGCCCTTTCGGGCCACGGCTATCTCATCACAACGAAACTCGGCGGGAAATGCTTTCGGCACGGGAGTTGATCCTTCCAGCAAGGAACGAATCCTCACAGGTCAGGAGTCAACCGAACTGAACTGGGGGCAGTCCCCACCGTCGACCTTGACTGCCAGCGCGAAAGCTAGAGGGCCTTCTCGTAAATGATGAAGTCGCACGGCGTTGCCAGCCGCGTGGCGAGCTCCGGGTACATGGCGTCGAACGCGCCCTTGCGAACGATGGCGTAGCCCGACCGTTCGTTCCAGCGGGCCATGAACTCCTTCGACTCCGGTGTCCAGTCTCGGGGAACAAGCAGTTCGATTTGCAGGGTCTTGACCCCCGCCTGGCGAAGCATCGCGGTGACGTGGCGTCGCAGTTGGCGTCCGATACCCAGATTCCGGTGGCCGGGATGGGCCACGAGCATTCCCGTCTCGGCGGTGCCCGCGTCGAGTCGGCGAACGCGAATGGAGCCCACGATGTCGTCCCCCCACCGTGCGACCACGATCTCCCCGGCCCGGGTAAAGGCGGTCATCTCGTCGACGTTGGTGCGCGTGGTGCCGGGCAGCCACAGCCCGTGTTCGGCGGTCGCGTACACCTCGTTGACCAAGTCGGTGAGGGTGCGCATGGTGTTCGAGTCGTGGCTTGTTCCTGGCGGGAGCGCTTCGATACGGAGGGCGGGCGACGTCATCGTGTCCTGACTTTCTGGTGGATGTTGCGGTTGCGCCGCGGTGGTGATGAGACGGGCGGGCAGTCACTCTGCGTCGCGAGTTGCCTAAGGTCTCAGGAGGCGTGGGTGACTCGCCGGGGCGGGTCGCGGAAGGCACGGGAGGGTCACGCGCAGATTGCCGCCTAGCAGAGTCGGCCAGTTCGGCTGTCCACGGTGGTTCATCTGTAGCGGAAAATTGTAGCGGGTTTGACGGTCGATGACTTTAAACTGTGCGTCGTCAGGTCTTTTGGATGATGAGAATGCGCCGCGGAGGGGTGGGACGAGTCCCAACGAAGTGCTAACCGCCCTCGACGCCGGATGGCGTACGCAATTGAACGACGCGACGTGGTTCGGCATACAGTCCCTCGCTGATGGCGGTGTACTTCTGGTAATGGGGCGTAGCGAGCACGCGATTGATGAAGTCGTCCCGATCCTGCCAATGTTCAGACAGTACGAACACGCGAGGATCGTCAACCGACTGGCCGACGTTGAGGTAGACGCATGTCTTCTCAGCCCGCGCAGCGGGAAGCACTTCCGCCAGCGCTTGCAGATATTCGTCGATGCACTCTGACTTGATGGTGAGCGTGATGTTGAACGACAACGGCTCAGTGGGTTTCATGTAGGTTCCTTCTTCTCCAACGTGCGGTTCGAAGGACACGCGCCCCGGTGGGGACATTGGCAGGTGACCTGTCACCGCGCCTTCCGTGAGCAACGGACCCGACCCATGTGGGGCGGCAATCTTTGAAACGTGCACGCAACGGCAAACATTCGCATGGACTTGCGGTGTTCGCCTGTCGTCAAACAGCGGACTTTCGTGTACTCATTTCGCCCCAGGTGCGACCCAGCGGTAACCGCCTGGATAGCGGCGGCCACGCGGTGCGCGGTGGCGAGGTTCGTCGCGAACACAGCGGCGGAGGCCATCCTTGGTGTCCTCGGCTCTGGCAAACCGGCGCGCGCACACTGGACGTCTCCTCTTGGTCCGTCAGGCCAAACGCTACGGCGGCACGCGTGGCGAACCATTTCAACGACCAAATAACTTCAGGGGTAGTCGCGGTGCGCCACCCGCAACGCGGTCAGGAGACTGCACCAGATGTCGATCGCCCGGCTGAAACGTCGCATTGTTGAGTGATCAGTCAAGACGGCGCGGTTTGTCACGCACGTACGCCACTCGAAGGAGGCAATGGGTGATGACCAACTCCTTCGAGATCCGCACCGACTATGCCGGAAGGCTGACCAGCTGAGCCGGAGAGAGCGGCCCGCAGCAAGGCCTTGCCCCGGTGCAACCGTGACCCGACAGTGCCGACCGGGATATCAAGCAGTGCAGCTACCGACGGCGCTCGGGTAAGCGCTTCCGCTGGACCGCGGGATGACGCCGTCCCGGGAACGTGCGTGCCGGTCGATGGTGTGCATCGGACACATTGGCTGAATCTCCTCGCTCGGTATGTGCCGGAGCTGTCGGGTAACACGAAACAGGTGCTCCTGTCGTCGCGCTTCTTGTGCGAGCTGGTCGTGACAGGGCTGCTGCAGCTATAAGCATGTGGCGCGGACGCGCGCATTGATCCGCGCCGCGAACCGCGGTCGATCAACACCGTCCTGTATGGAAGGTTGGGTACCTCAGCCGGTTGCAGGCGACCGAACTGAGCGACGAACTGATGGTCGACATCGTGGTCGGGCTGACGCCGGCTGATGTCGGCGTCCGAGCGATGAGCGCTTGCTCAGACCCGCGCTGTGGGCTCTCGTAAGTGCCCGGAGGGTAAGGCTTTTAGGCCGGGGTCGGCGGGAAGAGTGATGCCGAATTGACTGGAGAAGATGTCGCTGATGAGTTCGTAGCAGGACCCGATCCGCACCACTTCCATTGTCGTGAAGTCGATCATCGTCGAGGATCGGCGATAGAGGTGGTACTTGCGAAGGCCGTGATCGACGACGAGGTCGACCGCGTCGATCACCGGTTGCTCGATGTCTTCGACGCGGAATTTCGTGCCGGTACCGGTGAGATTCGCCGACGATCCGAGCAGGGGCACCCCGTCACGGTGCGCGAGCCGGACCACCGCATGCTGCAGCCTGCCGCCGTTGACCAGGATCGCAAGTGTGTCGCCGACGGTGCTCGCCTGTAGCGTCTCCGGCTCGATGGCGGCCACGACGGGATGCGAGGGGTCGTAGGGCGCGACGACGGCCAATGGAAGTCCGGCGTCCAGCACGACGGCGTCGATCATGTCGTGCTCTTGGTGACCGAGACGGTGGATCTCCCGGTGGAGTTCGTAGTCACCGGCCATCGCATGCCGCTTGTGCGGCGCCCGTTGTTTGGCCCGAAACAGGCGCAGCAAGGCGTCGCTAGAACTTGCGACGGCCCCGTATCCGATGTCACTCGGCATGATCACCGCACCGCCGGCGACCACCGTCTCGTAGATTCGTCGTGCATCTCCAAAGATGTCGTTTCTGCTCATGATTCCGTTCGCTTCGTAAATGTGCGCGGATGAGCCGCGTCAACGTCCAGACTGGACACCGGTCACTCGCTTGTGCAACGTTGGTTTCATCTGTAGAAACCAAGAAGGTGTGATGAGCGGATCCAGACCCGTCGAGGACGCTCGGCCGGATCTTCTCCGGCGGCCGCTGCGCGTGCTCGAGGCGCTCGGCGGCATGGAGCAGCCCGCAAGTCTGCTCAGCGTCGCCGCGGCGGTGGGCCTTTCCAAGGCGAGCACGTATCGCGTGCTGCGCACGCTGCAGGACGACGGCTACGTGGACCATCTCGGCCGGCGTGGCTATCGCATCGGCAGTCGGTCGGTCGCGCTCGGGTCGCTCATCGGCGCGCGGCCCAACTTGATGCAGCGAGCCCGTCCGGTGCTGTCCCGGCTCGCCGCCGCGGCCGGGCAGACGACGACCCTGCATCTCCGCAGCGGCGGGCACCGCGTGCTCGTACTCTTCGCCGAGCCGAATCCACATCCGGATCCCATTGAGGTGCGGCTCGGTGAGCGGGCGCCGCTGACCTCGGGGTGCAGTGGCCGGGCAATTCTCGCTCATCTATCGGCGGAGCAGGCGACGGAGGTCATCAAGAGTCACGTGGGCGCACGTGCACGCGCTCGATTGGAGCGTGACCTGGAGACCATTCGCTGCGACGGGTATGCAATGTCCTTTCGTGAGAACCACGCCCGGTTTCATGGGATCGGTGCCGCTCTGCTCGACCCCGATGACGACCGTCCACTCGGGTCCATCGCCATCGCGGGCACCGATCGGCGGCTGCCGGAGGATGCGTTGCGGCGTCTCGCGCGTCCGCTGACCTCTGCGTGTATGCAGCTGGCGCCACACTTGGCGACCGTCCTCGGCCCCAATTCTTCGATTGGCTTGGAAGCTCTCGACGTCACCATCCAGTCCTTCGTCAATTCCGCGACCGTGCGTTGACCCGCGTACAGGCATCTGGCGATGAGGGGTAGAACCCCGGCCTTACCTCGGAAAGGCTGACCTGGCTCGGGGTTTCACGGTGTGAAGGGATGCCGCCATCGACGTAGACGGAGGTCGGCTCCAGTTGTCGCAAAGCTGCGTCATCTCTTGCGGTTGTCCGCGATGCGCCCAAGCCACTCGGTCATGAGATTTTGTTCGGCCAGCGTCAGCGGAAGGTCGTCCTTGGCTCCGATGGCCTGCCTGAGTGCCGTGGCCCGTCCGGTGAGCGTCTTACGAGCCCTGCCGGCCGCGGACGAAACCGTGATGTTTGCGATGGCGTCGTCCCGCGCGATATCGCTGAGCCCGCGGTCGCGGTTCGCCGCGGGAACATTCATCTGCGTGATGACGAAGCCCACCGCAGGATTGGAAAAGCGCTGTGGCGCGCTCGACACTCATACGCAACACGCCCTGATCCGCGATCCGGGCGATCGCTTCCTGCAACAACAAGACAGTCGTCTCCGCCGCGGCTGAGATCGCATCCGCGCGCCGGGCGTGCCCGTAAATCAGGGCGAAACACTCGGGTTGCGCGAACCCGAATGACACGAACAGGTCCCAGAGTCGTCGCAGATCGTCCACGGGGTCGTCTGACTGCTCCATCAACCTGCGTTTTTCGGCGATGTAGCCCTCGACGATGTGCACGGCTACGGCTTCGAGTAGTCCGTTCTTGTCACCGAATTGACGGTAGAGCACCGGCGGTTGGTTGCCCGCTGCAGCCGCCACCGCGCGCGTGGACACCGCCTCGACTCCGCCTTCTCGCAAGAGCCGCGCCGCGGCCTCCAGTAAGCGGTTCGACATCGATACGCGTGATGCGGCGGCCATGTTATCGACGATAGCGCCTGCCCAGGGGGTGCCTAGCGGACTACGAGCGTTTGGCTCGCAGAAAGACACGCGCATGGGAATAGTTTCCAGGGTTAGTCGTTACTCAGTATCGTCGGAAACACACCGGTTGTTACGGAGCACTCCGGAGCCCGAGCACGTGTGCGACGGCGCCTGCCGGCATTACCGCCGAGCAGACCCCACAGCGACTCTCGACTGGAGGCGACTTCGTGTCGCCTTTGGCAGAGATAGAAGTCGCGATTTTCCCGGTATCAACTTGAAGGAGCGATGATGACCGAACGACTGGATGGCAGAACGATTCTCGTGACAGGAGCCAATGGCGGGCTAGGACAGGAGTTCGTCCGTCTGGGCGTGGCCCGCGGGGCCCGCCGCGTGTACGCAGCCGCCCGGACACCGCGCGCGTGGGAGGACGCCCGCGTCGTCCCCATCACACTTGATCTCAACGACGCCGCATCCGTCGCTGCGGCCGCCGCAACTGCGACCGACGTCGATCTGCTCGTCAACAACGCCGCCACTGCGCCTCCCAATGCAGGTACCGTACTCACCGTCGACGACGAAACTGCGCACGCTATCTTTGAGACCAACTACTTCGGAACGGTCCGAGTGACAAGGGCGTTCGCACCGGTCCTGGCTGCGAACGGGGGTGGCAGCATCCTCAACGTGCTGTCCCTTTCGGCATGGACGCCCATCCCGACGGCCTATGCCGCCTCCAAGGCGGCGGCGTGGTCGGCCACCAACGCAGTTCGCGCCGAATTGGCACCGCAGGGCACGGCGGTGACCGGCCTGATGGTCGGACTGATCGACACGGCGATGTCATCCGACTGGAAGATGCCAAAGATGAGCCCGGCGAGCGTTGTCGAGCAGGCCTATGACGGTGTTGCTCACGGTGCCTTTGAGGTGCTCGCCGACGAGGAGACTCGAACGGTGAAGGGGAAGCTCAGCGATCGCGCCGAGGACCT
>NZ_JBEVLO010000411.1:0-6928 GCF_040509115.1 Mycobacterium sp.
CGAGGAGGTTCTCCAGGACGGTCATGTGCGGGAAGAGGTTGAACTGTTGGAAGACCATGCCGATTTCGGTCCGGCGTCGACATGCCTCCGCCTCCCGGATCTCGTGAAGGACGTTTCCGCGCAGTTCGTAGCCGACGTGCTGCCCGGCTACGGTGAGTTCTCCGGCGTCGATGGACTCGAGGTGGTTGATACATCGCAGGAGTGTGCTCTTGCCAGACCCCGAGGGCCCGATGAGGCATACCACCTGGCCCTGGTGCACCGTGAAGTCGATACCGCGGAGAACTTCAGTGCGACCGAACGACTTTCGGACACCTCGTGCTAGCACCAGTGGTTCGTTCACTTCGCTGCTCCGACTGTCGGATGGATCGAGGTTGGTGTGGTCGGTGAGGGTGGGAGCAGTCGTTCTCGCAACTGCTTGGACAGCGTGTTCAACTGCGACGGCGTCGTGGTGGCGCCGCGGCCGTAATGACGTTCCAGGAAGCTCTGCGCGATCATGAGTAGGCCCGTCAATGCCAGGTACCAGATCGTCGCGACGATGAGCATCGGGATGGTTTCGTAGGTGCGCGCATAGATGGTCTGGGCAGTATTCAGCAGTTCGGGTAACGCGATGATGCTGACCAGAGACGTGGTCTTCATCATGCTGATCACCTCGTTGCCCATTGGGGGAACGATGGCGCGCATGGCTTGGGGGAGAACGATCCGGCGAAGTGCCAAACGAGGTGGCATACCGAGCGCTGTGGCCGCTTCGCGTTGTCCAGGGTCGACGGACAGGATTCCAGCCCGCACGATCTCGGCCGTGTGGGCGGCTTGGTGCAGCGACAACCCGAGCAAGGCCGCAGTCCACGCGCCGATCACGTCATTGGCGGATGCGCTGAAGAAGGTGACGACGCCTGGGATCCCAAGGGAGATATTGGGATAGAGCGCGCCCAGGTTGTACCAGAACAGCAACTGTACGAGTAGCGGGGTGGCCCGGAAGAACCAGACGTAGAAAGCAGTTGGGCTGGACAACAACGGATTTGGAGACAGTCGAAGGACTGCGAGCAAGGTCCCGAGCACGGTGCCGACGATCATCGCGATGACCGTGAGCCAGATCGTGTTCAGTACGCCCGCCCATATTGCGTGCTGAAAGAGGTATTCGCCCACGACGTTCCACTCGAAGCGTGGGTTGGTCGCCATCGAGAACACAATGGCGATCGTGAGGAGCAGGATCAGCGCTGCCCCGGCCCACCGTGCCGGGTGTCGGCGATGGCGGACCTGCAGGACGCGTGGGTTGACTGCTGTAGTCATGACGACTTGTCCAATGTTCAAGGGGTAGGAGGGCTGGTGACGACTTCTGCTTGATCGACCGCGTTCTCGCGCAGGCCCCATTTGTCGAGTAACCGTGCATAGGTGCCGTCGCGAATGAGGTGCTGGATGGCCTGAGCCACCAGCGGAGTCAGCGGGGAGTTCTTGGCGAGTGCGGCGCCGACCATGGCCCGCTTGTAATGGCCTGCGACACGGAACTTGTCGCTCTTCTCGGCCGTGTAGTCGACGATCGAGATGCTGGCGTACATGACATCCGCCCGGCGACTGCTGATCGCGAGCACGGCGGCGTCATTGGCCGGAAAGGTGCTGATCGAGTAGGGCGGCAGACCGGCTTCAGCGCACATCTCTTGGTTCTCTTCGAGGACGGTCTGCTGGGCCGATCCGGTTTGCACCGCCACTCGATACCCGCACAGATCGGGGAGCTCGGCAACGGTCATGCTGGTCTCCGCTGATGCCAAGAATCCCTGTCCTCCGTTGTAGTACGACACGAAGTCGACTACCGCGAGCCTCTCGGGCGTCACTCCCAGCGAGGACAGGGCCATGGAGTAACGCTGGGACTGTAGTCCGGGGATGATGGTGTCGAAACCTGCAGTCGCGAGGTTGGTTCGGACTCCGAGTACGGAACCGATGGCATGGGCCACGTCGACGTCCAACCCGACCAGCGTGTGGTCATCCGGGGCTACGAACGTCATGGGGGGCAGGTTGGAGCTGGTCGCGACCACCAAGCCGTCGGCGCGGATCGAGGCAGGCACCTGATCCGCGAGTGCGGGTACCTCCAGAATCTGCGGCATGGCAGTCAGCGTGCGGACCTCCGCGTCGTTCTGCGTCGCGGTGGAGCAGCCACCGACGGTCAGGCAGGCAACGGCGAGAACGATCGCCGCTGCGCTGCGGGCCGTGGGCGGCGTCGCCCTCATCACGCGGTCCCCACCCGTCCACTCGGGGGCGGCATTGCGCGCGCAAAGGCGAATGGCTGCAGGGCGCGGGGCTTGCCGCCGGTCAGAAGCCACTGGGCGATGTTTCGAGAGGCGGCGGGCACCAGAGCCCAGCCGTGACCCGTCCATCCGGTGGCGATCACGAGATTCGACGTGCCGGGCACCGTGTCGATGAACGGAATGTGATCGACGGACGCCGATTCGATTCGGCCCGCGTCGGCGGCGAGGACGGAGAGCGCGCCGAGGTCGGGAAACGTCGACGACAGCAGGTCGAGGTTGGCCCGGACGTTCTCGTCGATCGCGACGCCACGGGAGGTCTCGTCATCCCAGCGCCCGCGCCAGCCTCCGCTGAGCATGACGACGTCGTCGTCGAGCACCTTCACCGACAAGGCCCGGCTGTCGTGACCCGTCAGGTACGGGATGTCAGGGCTGTGTTCGGAGCGCACCAGGATTGCCTGAGGCAGTATCGGCCGGATGGGGACCTTGAAACCGTTGGCGGCCTGTACGAGTCGCAGGCTGCCGTAATTGTTGGTCAGCACCACGGCCTGCCGTGCCGCGACCAACGCTTCGCCCTGGTCGACGGTGACACCAGACACTCGTCCCGCTGAATCGGTGACCAGCGAGTCAACCTTTGAGTTCTCGACGAGCACGACGCCGTGCCGTTCCGCAGCGCGGGCGTACGCCGTGGTCGTCGCCTGGTGCGACGACATTCCGTCGAGCGGCGCATAGATGGCTGCCTTGACCGATTTCGTGACGGCCGGGAACCGTTCGCGCACCGTGCGTTCGTCCCAGATCTCGGTCGGAATGCCGAAGTCGTTCTGAACGTCGGCGCACAGCCGCGCGGCGGCCAGCCCGCTGGCTGACCCGCTCGGAGACTCCTCCACCAGGCAGACGCCGCCGGTGCGGACGTAGCCGCAGTCCTCTTTGAGGTCATCGGCCAGCGTCGGCCACAGGTCGTATGCCTCGCGCATCAACTCCAGTTCGCGAAGGTCGCGCCGGTTGGCCCGCACTCCCCGCTTGCCCCAACCGCCTGAGGCGCCGTCGGCGACCGAACCTGCGTCGACGAGAGCGACCGAGGCACCGCCGAGGGCCAGGTGGAAGGCGGTGGCGCAACCGTAGGCCCCCGCGCCCACGATGACGAAGTCGTACGCGGCAGACGCCGGTGTAGAGGTTTGGCTCACACATCGAGTGTAGGAAAAACTTCACTAGATGGCAATGATGAATTTAAAACTTCTCTATGGCAGGGTCAGGGGATGCGTGACGAAACGTCGGGCACCGGCCCAAGCGTCTTCGACCTGACGCTGCTCACGGCGCAGGAGTTGCGGGTGGGACAGTTCGCCGTGCGAGAGCCGCTCAGATTCGCGACGAGCCCCACTAGCGAGATCGCGCACTGGACTTCCACGAGCGAAGCCACGGTCATCCGCACGTCGCGTCGGCTTGGCTTCTCGGGACTGAAGGAGATGAAGGCGGTCTGTGCCGCCATGGTCGAGGAATCCCGTGATCTGCCCAGCCTTCTGAGGTCTCGCCTCACTGAGCTGTCGGCGCAGGAAAAGCCTCGGTCGGCGGGCGAGACTGCGCAGCGTGTCGCAACCGACACGGCCGACCTGATACTCCAGCTGGGCCGCGACCTCCACGGATCCGACGCCCTGCCCGCTTGCATCGCCGCGATCGAACGCGCCGCCCGCGTGATCGTCTACGGCATGGGCACTGCCTACAGTGTCGCCGACTATGCCGCACTTCTGCTGCAGCGCATAGGGTTTCAAGCTTTGGCACTGACGGGCGGCGGCCACATGAACGCCGATACGCTGTTGCGCCTGAGGCCCGATGACGTTCTGATCGTGATGGCGCCCAGGGTGATCTTCCCGGACGTCCAGACGCTGCTCGATCACGCCGTGCGCCGCGTTGCGACGACCGTGGTCGTGTCACAGGAGGTGCCCGTCGGAGCGTCGGACACGTTGATCCATCTGAGAATTCCGCACCCCGTGGCGTCGGCCTCCGAATCCGTTACGGCGTGGGTGGTCGCGGACGTCATCCTTGCGGAACTGGGTAGACGCAACACCGAGCAGGCCGTCAAGACCACGACCGAGCTGCAGCAGTTCCGAGAGGCCCTCGCCGACGGGCGACGCGGACGCCGCAAGCAATGACACCCGCCACTGGCCCCATGCCCGCCGTGGCACGGCGTCAGCTGGGGTGAGAGCCGTTCGGCTCCATGCCGATTAGCGACGTGAGTTCGGTGACGAGTTCGCGGACGCGGTTTAGGTCGGTGGCCTCTGGCGCCTCGATTTGCGGGGTTGGGTTTACCGAGGCGTCGATGTCGAAGACCGTGTGCGGTCGATGCCAGGCCGAGAACCACTCCAGGCCACGTCCGTGCGGGTCTTGAGTCACGCCTTGCATCAGAAGCACGGGTTCGCCGCGCTGGCATCCCAGATGTCGAGTCACCACTGGGTCGGCAGGTACCGCCTGAACTCGGCGGGGGCCGCCATGGGGTTGGCAACCGACGCTGCGCATCCAGTCGTGCAGTGAGCCGCCGTCGAGTTCCTCGGACGAAAGGGTGGGGAAAAGGTCGGCGGGTAGCCACGTTGACATGTACACGACCGGTTCGCCGTCGACGCTGCGTACCCGCTCGAGTCGCCAGGTGTGAGCTGTGCGCAGGGCAGCGGCGGCATCGGTCGGCGGCTCCTCGACGGCGAGGCTGATGACCTCGGTTCGGAGTTCCTGGCCGGCGGAGGCCAGCTGCTGCCGTAGTCCGCCTGCCTGGCTGGCCCGGCGGTGATGCTCCCGCTGTGGGGCGACGACGCTGCCTCGGCCGCGCTGTCGGACGATGAGACCCCAATCGGCCAGTTGGCCGAGAGCCTGCCGCACCACGCTGCGTGAAACGCCATAGGCGACTTGCAACTCGTCTTCCGTGGGCAGTGGGGCACCGGGCGGAAGCGATTGGCTGTCGATTTGTTGGCGGATCGCGTCCCTGATCTGCGCATAGAGCGGGCCGTCGCCACGTTCGAGTCCCACGCCACTCCTCCTTGGTCCTTGACCTGATCAGCAGGGTACCGACAACTCGAGGTCACATCCGTACTTGACGTGTGACCCACATCATGATTTTCTGTACGTACTAATCGTACGTACAACTGGCGAGAAGGCCTAAAGGAGATGTCTGTGAGTACCACCGAACCGCGCCCTTCACGGGTTCCGATTTTTCGCTTCATGTCGCGGATACCGGGCGGCTTGATGCTGATCCCGCTGGCGCTGGGCGTCCTGTTCAACACGTTCGCGCCCGCGGCCCTCGAAATCGGTGGGTTCACCTCGGCGTTGTTCCACGATGGTGCGCTGACGCTGATCGCCCTGCTGATCGTCGCGACCGGGGCGCAAATCACCGGCAGCCACGCAGGTAAGGGCGCGGCAGGCACGACGCTCGTGGTGCTCTTCGCCAAGACCTTGATCCCGATTACCCTGTGTGTCGTTCTGGGCTTCACCGTGGGAATCGACGGTGTGCTCGGAGTTTCGATCCTCGCGTTGATCGCGATCTTCGGAAACAGCAACGGGGCTCTGTGGCTTGCGTTCTCGGGTCAGTACGGCGACGAGCGCGACAGGGGCGCGTACCTCGCGAGCGCGTTCGACGACGGTCCCTTCCTGGCGCTGATCTTCCTGGGGGCAACGGGGCTAGGCGACATCCCCGTCATTGCGCTGGTGGCCGCGGTGGTGCCGTTCATCTTCGGCATGTTCATCGGCGCCTTGGATCGAGAGTGGACCAAGGTGCTCACGGCAGTACCCGCAATCACCATCCCGTTCATGTCGTTCGCCGTGGGAACGGGAATCGACCTGCACACGGTGCTCACCGGCGGCGCGGCGGGCGCGGTCCTGGGCGTGGGCGTGGTGGCGCTAACGGGTGGACTCACCTACCTCGGCTACCGCTTCATCCTGCGCCGTGGCCCGCAGAGTGGCATCGGGTTCGCCGCCGGGACGACGGCAGGAAACGCGGTGGCCGTACCTGCGGTCGTCGCAGCGGCCGACCCCAAGTTCGAGCCGTTCATCGCATCCGCTGCAGCCCAAGCGGCCACCGCCGTCTTGGTAACCGCTCTGCTTGCCCCGACCGTGGCTGCCTGGGTGATGCGCAGGGCCGGTGGGCTCAAAGACGTTCAAGTCGACCTGTCCAAAGTCACGACGGCTTCCTGAGGCTGAGGAGAATCATGCGCGACCACCGCCTAATCACCTGCACCTACTACATCGAGACCGACGGTGACCCTCGCCGTGGCGCGGAGATGCTCGCCGGCGAACAGTCCAGCGGCACCTTCGTCGCGGTGCCCGGCGAGACCGATCGGATTCGGGTTCGCCACGCTGCCGAGGTGACCGACGTGCGCGAACTCGGAGAGGTTGCACCGTCGCTCCCGTCTCGGACCCGACCGGACCGGGTGCGCGCCGCCGAAGTCGTCGTGCAGTTCCCGATGGAGAACATCGGCACCGACCTCGCAACCCTGCACACCGCGGTCGCGGGAAATCTGTTCGAACTCGTCGGCCTGTTCGGCTGCCGGCTTCAGGAGTTGAATCTGCCGGACGAATTCATCGAGGCGCACGCGGGGCCGGCGTTCGGGGTCGAGGGGACGCGCAAGCTCATCGGGGGTACCGATGGCGCATTCGTGGGAACCATCGTCAAGCCGAACGTCGGTCTCAGTGAGCCCGAATTCCGTTCGGTGGTG
>NZ_JBEVLO010000412.1:0-24775 GCF_040509115.1 Mycobacterium sp.
CGACGCCCGGACGGGGGGTCTCGTTGTTCGACCCGAAGAAGCCATGCACCCGGTACACCACGACGCCGGCGAGGGCGACCACCTCGATGAGTAGCGGTATCCCCGCCCGCTTGCGAATCCCGACCACTGACCCCTCCGTTGCCACGACCGCGCTCTCCGTGGGACGACGAGGCTCGGCGGATTTCGTTGCGCGGCAGCACTTCACATTGCGAAGCTCTCGTGAAGGTCTCATGAAGAAGCTCTCGTGAAGCTCTTCGAACGGTAGACGATCATCTAATATTTAACAAGCCGATCGGCTTACTCGAGTACTCTTCATGGTCTACCTGTGCACGGGGCAGGGCTATCCTTCGCTGGTGTAGGCGTTATTCGGAAAGGGGCGGGCAATTGGCGAAACCGACGGCACCACGAGGCCTCGCCCGTGGGCGGGTACTCGACGCCGCGGTTGCCTTGTTCGCCGAGCACGGGCTGCACGGCACATCGCTGCAGATGATCGCCGACCGGATCGGAGTCGGCAAAGCCTCGGTGTACTACCAATTTCGCTCCAAGGAAGACATCGCCCTGGAAGTCATCCGCCCGTCGATCGAGGACATGGCCCGGATCATCAGGATCGCCGAGGCGCTCACCGATGCGCAGCAGCGGCGCGCCGTGGCGGTCAGCGGGCTGGTCGAGATGGTCGTGCGGCACCGTCAGTTGGCGGTCATGTTCTACGGAGACCCGGCGATTGATCAGTTGGTGGACAGTGACCCCGAGTTCAACGCCGTGGCCAATCGCTTCCGCGAAATAATCGAGGGGCCGGATCGCAGGGCTATCGACCGGATCGCCTTCTCGGTGTTCTTCGCCGGGGTGGGCAAGGCCGCCGCCGATCCCGAGTTGGCCGACATCGACGACGACGACCTCCACCGAGCGCTGCTCGAGCTGTCCAACCGAATCCTTGCGCCCGTCCCGAAGGACGTTGCACCGTAGTCCCGGGCCGGGCAACGACGAACAGAATCATCAGCGCCGCAGACTCTTGCTGATGAGGGACGCGACCCACCGAGCCAAGCGGGCCGCTTCTAATTCGTGGGATCGGCGACGATTTCGGCTGTCGGTAGATGTTCGCTGCAGCTCCCGCGAGCGCCCAGCGCCTGCTGCAGGAGTTCGTGCAGCGTTGCTTGCTGGTCGGCATCCAGCGCCGCGAGCACCCTCGACTCCGAGGCGACGATCGCGCCGTCCACCTCGGCGAGTCGTTCGCGGCCAGCCGCGGTGAGCGCCACGGTATGGCGTCGGCGATCGTCGGGCGTTCGTCGGCGGGTGATGTACTGCCACTCTTCCAAATCGTTGAGCAGCGCCACCACGTTGGTGCGGTCGATGCGCAACGTCTCGGCAAGGTCGGCCTGATTCTGGTCACCGAGCTCGCGCAGAACCGTCAATGCGATCACATGCCGGGGACGGAGGCCGAAGGCCTCCAATTCGGATTCTGCCTCCGAGCGCAGAAGCCGTGCCAAGTACTCCACCAGCGGACCCGAAGCCCGTGCGGAGACGGAAATCGGCAGCTCCTCCATGGGACGAGTCTAGCTGGATGCGGCAATGATCTGAGTACGGTATATATGATGTGACACATCAACGAATAGTGAAAGGCAACACAACATGGCTCGGTTGCTGCACGTCGACTCCTCCATCCAGGGTCCGAACTCCGTCTCGCGGGAACTCACCGGCCGCGCCGTCCAGCGTTGGCGCGAGACGCATCCCGACGGCACGGTGACCTACCGTGACCTCGCCGTCGACGAGATTCCGCACCTCGACGCTGCCAACGGACTCGCTCGGGTGCTACCGCCCGATCAGCACACCCCTTCCCAGGCAGCCTCCTACGCGCTCACCGTCACCCTGATCGACGAGATCCGATCGGCCGATACCGTTTTGCTCGGCCTACCCCTGTACAACTTCGGTCCTCCGAGCAGCGTCAAGGCGTGGGTGGATCACCTCGTCGCCCCCGGTGTGTCGGTCGACGCGGCGACCGGCGAAGGGCTGCTCACCGGCACGGAATTCATCGTGTTTGCAGCGCGCGGAGGCGGTTACGGTGAGGGCACTCCACGCCACGGTTGGGATCACGCCGAGCCGTGGCTCTCGCACGCGTTGTCCGTGACCGGCCTTGAGCCGAGGTTCATCACCGCCGAACTCACCATGGCCGACACCAACCCGGCAATGGCCGAATTCAAGTCTCTTGCCGTGGAAAGTCACGAGCGCGCGATCGCTGCCATCGATCAGCTCTGGACAGTCGAAGCGGTGCATAGCTGAGCACGCGCGCTCTGCGTGCCTGCCACGACGTAAGAGGCTGAACACGGCGCGACGGCAGCGCTTCTCGCGTACATGTCACCCGAGAGAGGACTCTAGATGCACCCACAGTCAACCGGCCGCTATGCCAGCAAGGTTGCCTTCATCACGGGCGCTGCCAGGGGCCAGGGTCGCGCGATCGCGGAGCGTCTCGCCCGGGAAGGGGCCGACATCATCGCCGTCGACGTGTGCCGAGATATCGACACGACGAATTACCCTGGTGCGACGCCTGATGACCTCGCGGAAACAGTTCGGGTGATCGAGGATCTCAATCGGGGGATACGCGCCTACGAGGTCGACGTACGAGACTTCGGGGCGCTTTCCGAAGCACTCGCGGATGGTGTCGCGTCGCTGGGGCGACTGGACGTAGTGGTGGCCAACGCAGGTGTGTGTTCGGCGTCTTGGTCGTGGCAGATCTCGCCCGAAGCCTGGCAAACGACCCTCGACGTCAACCTCACGGGCGTCTTCCACACGGCGAAAGCGGCCATCCCAATCTTGATCGACCAGGGCTCAGGCGGGTCCATCGTGATGACCAGCTCGGTGGCGGGCCTGCGTGGACTGCCGTTTCTGGGACACTACGCAGCCAGCAAGCATGGCGTGGTTGGCCTCTGCAAGTCGATGGCAAACGAACTGGGACAGTACGACATTCGGGTGAACACGATTCACCCGCACGGCGTCGCCACGGGCATGACACCCCCAGAAATGCACCAGTTGATCGCCGAGAACGCGACCACCTTGGGCCCCATCTTCATGGGCGCGCTGCCCGATGAGATCAGCCAACCCGACGACATCGCGAACGGTGTCGCATGGCTCGCCTCAGACGAAGCCAGGCACGTCACCGGCATCCAGCTTCCCTTGGACATGGGAACCATGCTGCGCTAAGGGCACTAGCTGCTTGGCGGCTCCAGGCCTGTCATCGGTCACGAGGCCAAGGCGCCTCATGCACCAGGGCTCGGGGGCTGTTGTACCAGCGCTCCTCGCACGAATGTCGCAAGGGCGCGTGCGGGAAGGTTGGCCTTCAAGGCCCCATTGGCCGCTCGCTGCAGCGCCAGTCCGTGCGAGAGCGCGATCTGCGAGACGCCGAATTCGTAGGGGGTGAGGGATGATTCGATGCCGAACCTGTCGAAATGAGTGGCGATGAGCTCTCCGAGGCGACGGCGGTAGGACTCGTAGATCTCGCTGAACTCCTCGGCCTTGGATCCGCCGCGCATCGCGTACAGCTGGAACTCGGTGGTCAGCAGGCACCAGCTGCTGTCCTCCCCGAGCACCCGGTAACGACGTTCGATGGCAGGGGCGAGATCCGACGCTGATTTGATGCGGTGCAGGGCCTGGCCGAGGGTATCGATTTCCGCGTCGAGGTGGTGGCTGATGAGCTCGAGAAACAGTTCGTCCTTCGACTCGAAGTTCGAATAGAACGCGCCGCGCGAGAACCCGGCCTCCTCGGCGATGACGTCGATCGGCGCCGCCTCGAATCCGACGCGGCAGAAGACCCGGCCACCAGCCTCGATCAGGCGTCGGCGGGTGACCTCTCGCTGTTCGATGCGGGTCAAACGAGCCACTTGCGGCCTCCTGTCGCGTCTTGGGTCATCGGGGATGGTGCCTGCGAGCTTGACAGCAGCGTGGCAGAACTGCATTGTCATACACAAATGTATCAGTATTTGTAGATGCATTTGAGTTCGATAGAGAATGTCGAGGTGAGTGCAGTGGAGGACGACGCGCGAGACCGTCAGGCGGGATCCAGGTGACCGGCCGCGACGGAGTGCCAAGCGCCGCGGAGTGGATCGCCGAGAACGACACCCTGATCACTCGGCGGGGCCATCGCATCGCCTATCGACGGCGTGGGGCAGGCCCTAGCGTGCTGTTGCTGCATGGCTTTCCCACGTGGTCATACGACTACGCCGAGGTGGCCGACGAGCTCGTCGGTGACCACGATGTCATCACGCTGGACTTTCTCGGCTACGGCGCATCCGACAAACCCAACCCCTACGACTATTCGGTGGCCGAATCAGCCGACATCGTCGAGGATCTCGCCGCCCACCTCGAGGTGAAGACGGTGCGGTTGGTGGTGCACGACTACGGCGGCATCGTCGGACAGGAACTCCTCCACCGCGCCAATCGCGGACGGCTCCCCTTCACGATCGACCGTGTGGTCGTGTTGAACTGCGGCATCGTCTATCGCGCCTACCGCCCAACCCGGCTGCAGAAGCTGCTGATCTTGCCCGTCGTCGGCAAGCTGCTCGCCAGCGCCGTAAGCGCGGGCCGGGTCCGCTCCGGGTTGGATGCCGTTCGCGGATCGAACCTCACCGACACGGAATTCGACGACCTGTGGCTCGGCGTATCGCGCAACCGCGGGCACAAGCTGTCGCACCTGCTGATCAAGTACAACGCCGAGCGCGCGATTCACCACCAACGATGGGAAGCGGCGCTGGCCGACTGGACTGGTCCGTTGCATCTCGTATGGGGGCTTGCAGATCCCGTGTCGGGCCGCCACGTCCTCAACGAGGCCACCAAGGTGCTACCGCGTGCGCGGGTGACCGAGCTTGCCGGCGTGGGGCATTACCCGCAGTCCGAAGCCCCAGGCGCCGTGGCCGGGGCCGTGCGGACGGGCACGTGACGGCAGGCAGCCACCGAGCCGCAGTCTGTCTCGCACTCGATGGCCCCGACGCCGTGACGACGCAACGCGTTCCCGATGAGGACCTCGGCCCCGATTCACTGCGCATCGCCGTGCGTGCCGCCGGCGTCAACTTCCCCGACTATCTGCTCACCCGCGGCGAATACCAACTCAAGCTCACCCCGCCGTTCGTACCCGGCATGGAAGTCGCCGGCGTCGTCACCGAGTGCGGCCAGCCGAGTGGAGGATCCGCGACGTTCCCCGTCGGGTCGGCCGTGATCGCGCTGACCCGCACCGGCGGTTTCGCCGAGGAGGTGGTCGTGGGTAGCGAGGCCGTCTTCCCGCTGCCGCAGCCATTCTCATACCGTGAGGGGGCAACGTTTCTGGTCGCCGCGCGCACCGCCTACCACGCACTCGTCGACCGTGCCGGGCTGCGCAGCGGCGAGAAGGTCGTGGTGCTGGGCGCTACCGGCGGCGTCGGACTTGCCGCGGTGCAACTCGCCAAGTCCCTGGGGGCGCAGGTAGTAGGCGTGGGCTCCGATCCGACCAAACTGACCGCGGTGAACACGGCAGGAGCCGATCACGCCGTCAACCATCGCGACTCCGATCTCGTCGGCACCGTTCGCGACTTGGTGGGCCGCGTCGACGTGGTGTTCGATCCGGTGGGAGCGTTTGGCGCGCAAGCGTTCCGGCTGCTGGGTTGGGGCGGCAGGTACCTCGTGGTGGGATTCGCCAGCGGCACCATTCCCAGCTTCGCGGCCAATCAGATCCTGCTCAAAGGCGCGTCGGTCCTGGGGGTGCGTGCTGGTGAGGCCGCCAGGGTCGACCCGACGGGTTTTCAGCGCGGAATGACGCGTCTGCTGACGTTCGCGGCCCAAGGTCACCTACGACCGCACATCTCCCACGAATTCCGGCTCGAGGACGCCGCCGCAGCCCTGGCCACCCTGTCCGAGCGCCGGGTAACCGGACGCGTCGTCATCACCACCGAACAGCCACCGCGTGCACCCGAGCCTTCCGCACCCACCCAAGGGCCGAATTCCGTCGAACAGCACTGAATCCCGCAAACCGAGCCTCCTCTTGCCCCCTCGCACTCAAGGACCAAACATGAACGCACTCATCGAGACCGAAGCCGACTCTGCCTCAGACGTCATGCGGCGCATCGAATTGACCCGTTGGGGAGTGGACAATCTCGAGCTCGGTTCCGTGCCGCGCCCCACGCCAGGGCCGCGGCAGGTACTGGTTCAGATGAAGGCCATCGCCCTGAACTATCGCGATCTGCTGGTCATCAGCGGGCTGTACAACCCCAAGATGGCCCTACCATTGGTTCCGGTCTCCGACGGCGCCGGCGTGATCGTCGAACGAGGCCCGGAGGCCGAGAAGTTCGGCGACGGCACGCTGGTGATGCCGATACACGTACCGGGCTGGACAGGCGGCCGGCCCGAACCGGATGCCGCTCCGCGGGGCGGTCCAGGACCGGGGGTGCTCGCCGAGTACGTGGTCTTCGATGAAGCCGACCTCGTCGCAGCGCCCGGCCACCTGGACCCGATCGAGGCCGCGTCGTTGCCGTGCGCGGCCGTCACCGCATGGAATGGCCTGTTCGGCGGCGCAGCCCCGGTTCGCCCGGGGGAGAAGGTACTCATCCTCGGCACCGGCGGCGTCGCCCTGTTCTCTCTGCAATTCGCCAAGCTCGCCGGGGCCGAGGTGATCATCACGTCCAAGGACGACGCGAAGTTGCACGCCGCCAAGACGATGGGCGCCGATCACCTCATCAACTACCGCAACGACCCCACGTGGGGCCAGACGGCACGGGCCATCTGCGGTGGTGTCGGGGCCGACGTGGTCATCGAGGTTGGCGGCGCCGAGACCCTGCATCAGTCTCTGCGCGCAGTGCGCAAGGGCGGCACCGTCGTGCTGATCGGGTCGGTCACCGGCGCCGAAGTCAGCCAGCTCGCCTTACCGCCAATCTTCATGCGCAACGTCTCGTTGCGTGGAGTCGCGGTCGGTCCGCGAGACCTGTTCGAGGACATGGCCGTCGCGATCGCCCAGCACGAGATCCGCCCGGTGGTGCACAAGGCGTTTCATGGGTTGAGTGCGTTTACCGACGCCCTCGCCGAGCTCGCCTCCGGGTCGCACTTCGGCAAGGTCGTTGTCGAGGTGTCGTCGTGACGGACCTCGACCTCTTTCCCGTCTCCGACCGCGGACGACTCCTCCACCAGCAGGTGGCGGCCTTCATCGACGAGCGTGTGCGGCCTGCGGGCGAGATCCACACGACGGCAGTCGACCGTTCCGAAGACCGCTGGCAGGTCCCGGCAGTCATCGAGGAACTCAAAGCGCAAGCGCGCGAGCAGGGACTGTGGAACCTCTTCCTTGCCGACGGTCCACACGGAGCCGGCCTGAGCAATCTGGACTATGCACCCATCGCGGAGCTGACCGGCCATGTCCCCATCGCCGCCGAGGTGTTCAATTGCAGCGCCCCCGACAGCGGCAACATGGAGGTTCTGCATCTGTTCGGCAGCGACGAGCAGAAGGGGCGCTGGCTCCTGCCTCTGCTGGACGGCACGATCCGATCCGGGTTCATGATGACCGAACCCGAGGTCGCCAGCTCCGATGCCACCAACATTGGCACCGAAATCCGCCGGGAGGGAGACGAATACGTCATCACCGGCCGCAAATGGTGGATCACCAATGCCGGTGACCCGCGGTGCCGCTTTTTCATCGTGCTTGGCGTCACCGACGCGAATGCTCAGCCCCACCGCCAGCAGTCGATGGTGATCGTCCCGGCCGACACCCCGGGCATCCGGATCGAGCGCATGCTCACGACGTTCGGCTACGACGACGCACCGTCGGGGCACGCCGAGATCACGCTCGACGCCGTTCGCGTTCCCGCCGCCAATATCATCCTCGGCGAAGGACGCGGCTTCGAGATCGCCCAGGGTCGGCTGGGCCCGGGTCGCATCCACCACTGTTTGCGGCTGATCGGAGCTGCCGAAGAGGCCCTGGCCCTGATGTGTCAAAGGCTCACGACACGGGTTGCGTTCGGCAGGCAGCTGGCGTCCGAATCGGTCTGGCAGGAGCGGATAGCCAACGCACGCATAGAAATCGACAAACTACGCCTGCTGGCATTCAACGCCGCCGCAGCAATGGACCGCCACGGCAGCAAGGCTGCGCGGAAGCAGATCGCGATGGTCAAGGTGGCTACTCCGCGAATCGTGCAGGCGGTCGTCGACGTCGCCATACAGGCGCACGGAGCCGCCGGGCTGTCCCAGGACACGGCTCTCCCGCACCTGTTCATGGCGGCCAGGGCCGTCCGATTCGCCGACGGGCCCGACGAAGTGCACACCCGAGCGATCGCGAAATACGAACTTGCCGAGCAACGGACCTCGTCGTGACAGTGGAAGGGAGTACCCAAGCAGTCCCCGAGCGCCTGAAGATCGACGTCGCCGCGCTTCGTCGATACCTGGAGCCGTTCCTGCCCGACCTCTCCGGTGAATTCGAGATCTCGAAATTCACCGGGGGACAATCCAACCCCACCTACCTCATCGACAGCACGGAAAGGCGGTTCGTCCTGCGGCGCAAACCACCGGGCAAGGTGCTGTCGTCCGCGCACGCGGTCGATCGCGAAGCGCGCGTGATGCGTGCGATCGCAGACACGGGCTTTCCCGTACCCGAAGTCGTTCACGAGTGTCTCGACGCCTCCATCATCGGCAGCCCCTTCTACGTCATGACCTATCTGGACGGACGGATCTTCTGGGATCCACTCCTGGCCGCCGCGCAACCCGCCGATCGCACGCCGATCTACTTTGCGCTCACCGATGCCCTCGCCGATCTGCACGCCATCGACGTCGATACCGCCGGGCTGGGCGATTTCGGCCCGCGCACACACTATTACCAGCGTCAGATCCAACGATGGTCCCGGCAGATGACGGCTGTCGGTGATCTTCCCGCAGGGGCGACCCGACTCGTCGACTGGCTGACGAGCCACCTCCCGGACGGCGAGGAGGTTGCCCTCGTTCATGGTGACTACCGCCTCGACAACGCGGTGTTCGCTCACCACGACGCCGCTCTCATCGGGGTGATCGACTGGGAATTGGCAACACTCGGAGATCCGATGGCCGACCTGAGTTACTTCCTGCTCAACTGGATGGTCCCCGTGAACCACATCGGACTCCCCACGCTGGCCGGTGCCGATCTGGCCGATCTGTGCCTGCCCTCGGCAGAAGCGGTCATCGACCGCTATTTCACCCGCTCCCGGCGTCGTCGTCCGCACAGCTTTGCGTTCCACCACGCGTACAACCTGTTCCGGGTTGCCGCCATCCTGCGCGGCATCACCGCGCGACATCGTATCGGCAACGCGTCCAACGATGGTGCAGCTGAACTCGACCAACTGGTGGGCCCCATCCTCGAGCTGGCGATCGACGTCGCAACGTCTCGGGTGCGGCCGTGACCGCGCCGAGAACGTCCCTGGAGTACCGAGATGAGTGACGTGACAACACCCCTCCCGCCGATCAGCACGCAGCTTTCCGAGCTGGCCGCAACAGCGCCACACGCGCCGGCGGTCACCTGCTCCGGCCGCACCCTGACCCGGGCGGAACTCGACGCGTCGACCAACCAGCTCGCCCGCGCCTACGCCGCACGCGGTGTCGGTGTTGGCGACTACGTGACGATCGCCTTGCCAAACTCCATCGGCATGGTCGAAGCACTCATCGCGTGCTGGAAGCTGGGCGCGACACCCCAACCGTTGTCCGCGCGGCTGCCGAACGCGGAGTTTCAAGCCATCCTCGACCTGCTGCCCCGCAAGCTGATCGTCGGGCGCCCCGACCCGCGAGGCCAAATCACCAGCCTGCCTTCGGACTTCATGCCCGACCCGACGCTACCGAGAGGGTCACTGCCTGAAGCCGTTTCGCCGGTGTGGAAGTCGATGACCTCGGGAGGAAGCACCGGCCGCCCCAAGTTGATCGAGGCCGGCAGCGACAGCCGCCTCTCACCGCTCATCGGTTATGCGGTAGGAGCCCAGGAAGCCGACGTTCAACTGGTGTCGTTGCCGATGACCCACAACACCGCGTTGAACAACGTGGCAGCGGGCTTGCTGCTCGGGCATCACCTGGTAGTGCTGCCGAGATTCGACGCCCACGAGTTCCTGCGACTGATCCACGAACACCGGGTGACGTTCCTGGCCACCGTGCCCACCGTCATGCAGAGGCTGCTCCCGATCTACCGGGCTGACCCCGACGCCTACGACCTGTCGTCGGTGCGTCGCTTCTGGCACATGGGCGGCCCGTGCCCGCCCGTCATCAAACGGGCCTGGATCGATCTGCTCGGACCCGATGCCATCTGGGAGTTGTACGCCGGCACCGAACTTCAGGCTGCGACCATGATCTCGGGACCGCAGTGGCTGGCTCACCCAGGGTCGGTCGGCGTGGTCGTGCTAGGTGAGATGAAGGTCCTCGACGACGATGGCAACGAATGCCCACCCGGCACCGTCGGAGAGATCTACATGCGTCCCGACCCGGGCAGCGGACCCACCTACCGCTACGTTGGGGTGACGGCGAAGACCCGTGACGGCTGGGACTCCTTGGGCGATCTGGGCTACTTCGACGCGGAGGGGTTTCTGTATCTGTCCGATCGGCGGGTCGACATGTTCACCGTCGGCGGCCGCAATGTCTACCCGGCCGAGATCGAAGCGGCCCTATCCGAGCACCCCGACATCGTGTCGTGTCTGGTGGTGGGCGTGCCCGACGCCGACCTTGGCCAAGTGCCCTATGCGCTCGTGCAACTCGGCGATGCCGCCGACGTCGACGTCGAATCGGTGAGGGAGTTCCTCACGGACCGGATTGCGGGCTACAAGGTGCCCAAGTCGGTTGAGATCGTCGACAGGCCACTACGTGACGAGGCGGGTAAGGCGCGACGAGCGGCGGTCCGTGATGACGTCATCGCGCGGGCCCTCCAGCGCTAGCACGAGTTCGCTGGCGACGACCTCACCATCGAATGCCCAACGGGCGCAGGAACGTCCGCGACGCGCCGCGTCAGTCGATGTCCGGGAAGGAGTGGTGTTCGTGCGCGATCGTCCACTCGCCGTCGACCTTGCGCAGGCCCATGGTGAGGCGCAACCGATTGTCGGGGTTCTTCGCGAACTCCTTCTCCCCGCCGCACCGCAGCAGCCCGTAGGCGAACGCGACGTCCTCGCCGGCTTCGACGTTCAGCTCGAGCAGCTCGAAGGTGGCACCGCTACGGATGAAGTCGAAGAACGGCGGCCAGCTACCGCGGTAGTCCTCGATGCCGCGGATCCCGTCGTAGGGCGGCGGCACGTCGAACATCACGATGTCGTCGGAGTGATGCGCCACCACGCCGTCGAGGTCGGTCCCCACGATCGCGTCGACCCAGCGCGTGACGACCGCCCTGATGTCGTCGTCGGCGCTCATAGCTCGAACCTAGTCGCGCCGTGCGGCTCGGCCGTGCCGAATGCGTATACGCGGGCGGGGTCCACGCGATAGACGTAGTACGGCGGTTTGCCGCCGGACGGGGCGCTGAACGGTGCGGTCAGCGCATCCCCGTCGACCGTGGCTGGCCAGCCCTGCTCGACCCATACCGCGGCGACGCCTGCCAGTTCGTCGGCATCGGTGACGCGGTTCGCCGTGCCCTCGACGACCAGGTCGAACGGGTCCGTGGCAAGGCTCACGACACACCGCGCGTCCTCGGAGATGTTCTGCGCCTTGCGGGTGACCGGACTCGAGTTGAAGTACCACGACCCGGAATACGTGGCGATGCCCACGGGTCTGACGTGCGGCGTGCCGTCCTTGCCGATCGTGGTCAGCCAGGCGGTGTGCCGGTTGGGCCCGCCGTCACCCGGCGCCTGGGGTGCCGGGGTGGCCAGCGTCTGGCGGACCCGGTCCCATTCGATGGGAGGTGTGCCGTACCCGTCGAGGTTGCGACGCGTGATCGCCATGAGGTGTCCTTCCGCTCATCCGTACCGACCATGGGGACGAGCGGAACTCATCGCGGTTACTCGCGGCTGCGCTTCGAGAACCTGCCATCGGTCACGTCGTCCCACTTGGCGTAGACGGCGTCGACCTGCGGATTGCCTTGTTCCCTAATCCAATTACAGGTGTCGAGGTCCGCCGACGGGTTGGTGACGATGATCGTCTGCAGCTCGGGGTGCTTCTCCGCCAGTTCGCGCAACCGGACCGGCGGGGTGGACGGATCGGCTGCCCGCAGTGCGTCGCGCGGATCGGGGAGCGCACCGCGGGGCGCGTCGTATCCGGCCAGCCCCGAATCATCCTCGGGATCCTTCGATTCGGACGTGTTGAGCAGGAGGTTCAGCAGGATCGCGGTCAGGGCGCCCGCCGAGATCCCGGAGTGGAAGATGGTCTGGAACCAGTCGGGGAACTGACTGTAGAGATCCAGCGACACGTTCACCGGCGAGTCGGCCAGCGACCGATTGGTGTAGTACAGCTTGGCTTCGGTCAGCATCGCCACGCCGACCGAGATCGCCACCACCAGGATGTTGGTGTTGTTGAACGTCACCTTCGTCAGCGTGCGAATTCCGCTGGCGGCCACCATGCCGAACAGGGCGACGCCCGCCCCGCCGAGCACCGGAAGCGGGATGCCCTCGACGACGGCGGCCATCTTCGGCAGCAGGCCCAGCAGCACCAGGATCACGCCCGCTGCGGTGGCGACGTGACGGGTGCGGACCCCGGTGATGGCGACCAGTCCGACGTTTTGCGCGAAGGCGGTGTACGGGAAGGTGTTGAAGATGCCGCCGAGGACGGTGCCCAGCCCGTCGGCGCGCAACCCGTCGGCCAGTTTGCGTGGCGTGATCTTCTCGTCGACTATCTCGCCGACCGCCACGATGTCACCCGTCGTCTCGGTCATGATGACGATCGCGACGATCAGCAACGCGATGATGGAGCTGAGCTGGAAGCTGGGCAGCCCGAACTGGAATGGCGTCACCACGCCGAACCAGTCGTAGTCACCCATGTGGCTCCAGTCGGTCATCCCCAGCGGGATGGCGACGACGGTGCCGATGACGAGGCCGAGCAGGATCGACACCCTTCGCAGGCTCTCCGGGGCGAACCGTTCGATCAGCAGGACCACGAGCAGCGTGAAGAAGCCCATGCCGATGGCCTTGGGATCGCCGAAGTCGGGCCCGGTGCCGCCGCCGAACCACCCGGCCGCCACCCGCATCAGGGACACCCCGATGATGAGGATGATGGTGCCGGTCACCAGCGGCGGGAAGAATCTGATCAAGCGGCCGAACACCGGCGCGAGCAGGATCATGAACACGCCGCAGGCGATCACCGAGCCGTAGATGGCGGTGACGCCGTGGTTGGCGCCGATGGTGATCATCGGGCCGACGGCGGCGAACGTCACGCCCTGCATCAGTGGCAGCCGCACGCCGAACCGCCAGAAGCCGACCGCCTGGACGATGGTCGCGATTCCGGCGACGAAGAGGTCCGCCATGATGAGGTGGACGATGTCGGACGACTGCAACTGCCCTGCGCTGACCATCGCGCCGCCGACGATGAGTGGCACCGCCACCGCCCCCGCGTACATGGCGAGCACGTGCTGGATGGCCAGCGGCACCAACCGTTTGAGGGGCGGTATGTCGTCGACGGGTCTGGTCTGGGCCTTGCCCTCGGTCAATATCTTCGCCAGCGTTGGTTTCGTCGCCATCGCCCCATGATTCGGCCCTCGCGTTTCACAGGCTTCTCGCAGGGATGTCCGGTGGATTACACGATGCCGCTCTGGCATGGGAGGACGTCGGACGGGCGATGGGGTTCGTCTAGCACTGTTCGTAGGCATAACCGGCGGCGCCGCGGGCGACGAGGAGGCGGTCGCGCAGGATCGTCATCGGGGCGCGGTCCGATGAAGCGCACACGTCGGCGAACGGCGCGGGCAGGTTGTCGGTGTACTCGATCTGCAGCACGTGGGGCCCGTAGGCCTCGGCGTAGCGACCGCATTCGTCATAGGCGGCACATTCCTCGGCCACGGCGAAGTCGAAGCCCACCTCGTGCCGCCCTCGATCGGTCGTCTCGGCGGCGTTCTTCTGGCCGATGGCCAGCCGATGATCGTGGGCCATCGTCACGAAGGACCGGGCCAGCTCGATGGCGCCCGCCTCGTCGATACGGCCGGGGAACCGGGTGAAGGTGTCGAGGTTGTCGACCTCGACGGCGTTGTAACCCTTTGCCGCGCACTCGGAGAACACCGGACCGAGGACGTCGAGAATGATCGCCCGCTGGGGCGCGGTCGACGGGTCCAGGACGTACTCGTCGGGCCAGTCGGGGTCGGACACCGGCGCCCCGTCCGGGGTGCGGAGCACGGCGGTCGGGTGCTGCTGCAACCACCGTTCGCCGTCGCCGGGCTGGGTTTGAAATCCGTTGACGTAGCAAATGTTGTACGCCCCGGGCAGCGGGTGCTCAGTGGCGTCGCGGACGACCACGGCCAACCCTGGAATGGCGTAGACGCCGCCAAGTTGATAGTCGAACGACCCGGTGACGGGGGGCGGTCGGAGCTCGACGGTGGGTTGCGGACCGTCGGGCTGCGTGCCGCCAGGTTCGGCGGCGGTTCGCGGGTGCGCTGTGCAGCCGGCCACCAAGATGGTCGCGACGAGCAGCGCCCTCGCCACCATCGTCAGACTCCGCCAGTACGAGAGCTGTAGCATCTTCGGTCCCGCCACTCAAATGACCAAGCTCGGTTCACCAATCAGAACAAACGGGGCCCATTTCAACATCGCGGCCACCCGTGCGTCCACCGGCCCGGCCAAATCCACGTCCTCGCCTTCGAGAATCAGTTCCCTACCGTTGCGCCGAACGTGGCTCGTCGAATCATCGTCGAGCGACTGCCTCAGGTGCCGACGTGCGTGATCCATCAGTTCCCGCAGGTCGATGAGCCCGCTGCCGCGTCGCCGCGCGAGCTCCTGGTAGAAGGCCGTCATGAAGACGGCCGTGGCGACGTCGTCAACGGGCCACAGACTGGCAAGCACGGTGGTCGCGCCCGCCTCTGCTGCAGCCTGAGCGACGCCGTAGAGCCCGAGGCCATTTCGAGGGCCGCCCACGGCAGTGCTGCAGCCGGAGAACACGATGAGCTCTGCGCGCCACGGCAAATTGGCCAGGTCCGCAAACGGCGCCCAGGACGGCGGGTCACCGGCAAACAACAAACTGCCACGACCACCCCGTCGGACGTCGGCTCGCCCGTGCACCGCGAGGTGAACCACGTCGATGCGGTCATCGGGTTCGGCGGTCAGCGCCCCGCGAACAGCGTCGAACGTGCACGCGGGGCCGACGATTGGCCGGGCGCCGATCAATCCCGCGACCGTGGCGCATTCCCTTGCGGCACCCGGTAAGTCAGAATTCGAGTCTCCTGCGACGATCGATCGACCCGACCAACCACGTTGAGCAGGGGTGAATCGCAGGGCACCCGCGGCCGCGATCCGGCCGATCGAGACGACGTCGGCCCACAAGTCTGTCCCGAGCGGGATCGCGTGGAGCGGAAGGTTCGACAACGGGTCGTCGACCGCGATCAAGATCGTGGAACCCTCGGCCAAAGTGGCAGTCACGGCCGCCGCGAGATCGGCCAACAACCTCGACCCTACGACGAGTTCGATGACGTCCCGGGCCCGCCGGTCGGCATCGCCGTATTGGGCGCGATGCACCGCGGCGGTGTCGCCTGCGACGTCGACGGTGCGCAGTCCACGGAAGTCGACGAGATAGGCGCGCAAGCCGTCAGCGGTGACCGTGACGTCCACGAAGGTGGTCAACCTCGGCTGGACGGCCAGCAGCTCGATGATCTCTTCGAGGCCCACCGGCCGATAGGGAGAGCGATCTCCGCTGGCGGCGGTCAGCAATTCCATCAGTCGTCGGGCGCGCGAGGCTTGAAGGGAGGCGAAGGCGTCGACGGCGGGAGCGTCGTACTTCTGCTGGAAGTGCAGAAGTGTCGGGTAGACCTCGTACTCCCGATCCAGGTCACTGCGTGCCTCTCCAGGTGCGACTTGCGCGCGTAACGCATCCAACAGTGCTGCTGCCGAACGCAAGTCGAGGAGAGACTGGTCTGGGTCGGTCGCCCGCGCGCCGAGGTAGCGATGAATGACGAACTTCGTGATCAGAGGGGTGTCGCCCCGGGTCAGTGCCTCGCGTAGCCCGACTTCGATGGCGTGGGCTTCCGCCTCTCGGGCGGGATCGTCGCCGAGCACCTGCAGGAGACCCACCTGACGGTTCAGTTCCCCGGCGCGGTAACCGAAGCGCTGCGCCGTGGCGATCGCCTGTCGGTAGTACCGTTCGGCAAGCGTCGACTCGTGGCAGCTGTTGGCCGCCGCCGCCACCTGTGCCAAGGGGACGCCGACGTCGACGACCGCCAAGCGTTCGATGTGGTCCGCGGGAAGGTCGGCCTGCTCGGCCAATCGATCGCGCAATTCGGCGAACGCGAGGGCTTGCGCCGAAATCATCAGTGCCTGAGCGGGTCCACCGCGATCCGATCCCCCGCGAAACAGGCTTGCCGTAGCGATCAAGGCCATCGCCAGTGGCCCTGCCAGCCCGATATGCGCCGCCGCCTGCTGCACCCTTGCACACTCTTGGAGCGCCTCATCGACCCGTTGCGCGTCGGCGAGCACTGCCGCGAGGTTGACCCTGCATCGCAGGAACGTCATGACATCCCCCGTGCCCTGCGCGGCTTCGGCCGCCTGCGCGTATGCGGCTGCGGCGCCTGCCCAGTCGTGCTTGCTCAACAGCTCACTGGCGGAGTGGAAGTGACCCCACACGGGGCTGTTCGGAGGGGAGAGGTGGGGCAGTGCAGCGAAGTATCCGGTGCGGAAGTGTTCTTCGTCAATTCTCTGCGCGAGTTCGACGGTGAGATTCCAGCTTTCGCGGAACGCGGCGGCCGCGGCTTCTGGCTGGCCGAGGGAGTTGTACGAGTAAGTCCTGTTTGAAGCGTTGGCCCGTCGATCGGCGAGAGCGTTGCGTGGAAACATCACGGCCGCCCGCTCGAGAAGCTCGGCACTCTTGGCGAGGTTACCCAAGTCGCCCAACGAAAGTGCCCAATTGTCGTACGCGATGGCAAGAGTTGCAGGGTCCGACCCGAGGTCCTCCAACTCCTTGCAGATCGCCTCCTGTTCCCGAGCGGCCAGCGCGTACTCCCCGAGATCGCTGTATGCCATGGCGAGGTTGTTGCGTATGTGCAACTGCCCGGCGGGCTGTGTCTCGAGCCGTGCGGCGATCCGGTAGTGGGCGATGGCCTCGTCGAGGCGACCGAGTGCGGCCAACGCAAGTGCCATGTTGTCGTGCCAGGCGGCGAGTCCCGTTGTGTGCTCGGGTGGAAGGTGATCACTGAGCCCGATCGCGAGCTGGTACATAGCCACCGTCTGCTCTGGGTCGCTGGAGCGCCAGAAGGTTCTCGCTACCAAGACATAGATTTGAACTGCGCCCCAGACGTCGCCGGCGAGCAGGACCAGAGCGGCGATGTCGGGGCCCTGGCTGGTGGCGTGCTGGTCGGCGCCGCCACTGACCCATTCGTGAAAGTTCTCGACGAGTGTCGGGACGATGCCACGGACCTCGTCGACGATTAGTTCGAGTGTGTTCAGCGCGGTCCGCTCGCCGCGCTCCAACGCGGCGCGCAGCGCGTCGAGGTGAGGATTGGGCGTCCAGTGCGCAAGCACCTGAAGCAGGGGGTCAAACGGGGGGTCAAACAGGGGGTCGCTGTGCTGGACTCGTCCCGGTGTCAGTCGTTCGGATGACGGCGACGGGCCCGGATCACCCTGCGCCCAAGCGGATATGCGAGCGGACACCCCCGTTAGTTCTCTGGTGAGAAGTGGATCGTCCAGAATTGGCCCAAAGCCCCCCGTGGTCATGAGGGGAGTGTGGCAGCATCAGCGTCGATTCACGAGCACTTCTGCGCCGATCCGGGGGGACGCATGACGGTTTACGCACTGCTGGTGGGGATCGACGAATATGCAGGCCCCATCGCAGGACTTCAAGGATGCAAGGCGGACGTCGATGCCATCCGACAGGTCTTGGAATCACGAATACCCCTGCAAGAGCTGAACGTTCGTCGACTGGTGGACGACAAGGCGACGCGGTCGGCACTCATCGAGGGATTCCGGCAACACTTCAACGCGGCGACCTCCGGTGACGTGCTGATCTTCTGGTACGCCGGCCACGGGTCGCGTCAGCCGACGGCATCCGGACCCGGCGCGGAGCCCGACGGCTTCGACGAGACGCTGGTGCTCCACGACAGCCGAGCAAGCGGTGGTTCCGATCTCGCCGACAAGGAACTCGCCTCGCTCATCCGCGAGGTGGCACGACCTGGCGTCCACGTCTTCGTCGGGCTGGATTGCTGCCACTCTGGGAGCGGTACGCGGGAGGTGTTGCCCGAGGACGTCGCGATTCGGCGGGCGCCGGCGGACAGTCGGGTGCGGGCGCGGTCGGCCAGTGACTACCTCACCCCGCCGGACCAACCCGGCAGACACGTGCTGCTGACGGGTTGCCGCTCCGATCAGACATCGAAGGAGGTCCGGTTCGCCGGTATCCACCGCGGAGCGATGACCTCCGCAGTCGAACGCGCCCTCGGCGATGCCGGTCCCTCGATGACGTACCGCGAATTGCATCGCACCGTGAGGGCGGCGGTGGCCCAGGTCGCTCGCGATCAGGTTCCACAGTTGGAGACCACCGACTCACTCGATGCCGAGACCTCGGTATTCAACGGTGCCTTGTCGGAGCGGATCGCGGGTTACCTGATCACCTTCGACGGTGCCAACTGGATGCTGGATGCCGGTGCCGTGCAGGGGATCTCGTTGGGGACGGGTGAGGCGGTCACCCGGCTGGAGATCCGGGACCCCGCCTCGGGGGAAGTCCTCGCACGGGCGCACCTGAGCGCGGTCAACCCGGGGAGCAGCGTCGCCGTTCTCGACGAGGAACTCGATACCGACCGCAGCTATCGCGCGGTGATAGTGGCAGTGCCACTGCCGCAGGTCGCGGTGTCCGTGGCCGCAGACATGCCCATGGTCAGGGATGCCGTCGACGGGTCGCCGTACCTGTCGGCCGCCGACGTCGGCGACATCTCCCTGCGGACCGCGGGCGGCGGCATCGACATCGTCGACGCTGCCCGCGGTCCCGATCCGGTGGCCCACGTCGCCGACGACCCGGCCAAGGCCGTCGCGGCCGTCGAGAAGATCGTCCGGTGGCGCCAGATCGTCGACTTGGACAACCCCGGTTCGGGTCTGGCTGGTGTCGTGCTCGAGGTGCGCAGAGCGGACGCACAGGGCACCTATCGATTGGTCGAACCCGGCCCAGGCGGTGAGATTCTCCTCGACTACGACGAGGAGACGGCGCCGTCCTTCGTTCTGGCGGTCCGCAACGAGGGGCCCGACACCGTGTTCTGCGGGGTTGTGGCATTGGGTGAGGACTATTCCGTGACAACGCTTTTGCCCGGCAGTGTGGCGAGGCTCGAGGCCGGCGCGGTGACGTCGACGAACGCCATCCGCGCGACCGTGCCCAACGATCTGTGGCGAGAGGGAGTCTCGCGTCGCACCGACGTCGTGAAGGTCATCGCATCCGGAGCGGACTTCGACCCGGAGCTCCTGGTCCAAGGTGGGCTGTCCGCCCCAGCAGCGACTCGTGACGCCGGAAACGTCTCGGGCCCACCGTCGTCGACCCTGGCTCGGCTGTTGAACCGGGTGCAGAACCGCGAGCTGAGTCCCATCCCGGGCCCTGAACCGGTCGTCGACTGGACCACGTCGTCCGTGCGAATCATCACGGAGCGGCGACAGCCCGGAACGGCCGTCGGGGGAGTCGTTCAGCTCGCGGCGGGTGTTTCTCTCGAGGCGCCTGCCGGGCTCACCGCGACGGCATCGCTGACCGGGTCGGAAGTGGTGGCTCGAGATCTCATCGCGTCGATGGTGCCGCCGATGCTGATCGACGAGCCCGACCATTGGGAACCACTGAGCCTGGTGCCAACCCGCGGCACCAGCGGGGCCCTCGACGTGCTCGAATTGAACGGCGTGCAAGGCGGTGAGGTGGTCACCCCGACCAACCCGATGACGCTGACGCTCGATGGCGGGCTCGCCGAGAGCGATTCGGTGATCGTCATCGGATTCGACGGCCGAAACTACCTGCCGGTCGGGCATTCGGTGCGGTCAGCGGGCCCTGGTGCGACGATCCGCATCGAGCAGCTGCCGCGGGTGATCCCCACCCGCGGGGTAATCGACGCGCGCAGCCTCGGCGGGTCCATCCGGTTGCTCTTCCGGCGCTTCGTACGCAAACTCACCGGCGGCTCCATCAACGTGACTCGGCTGGCAGTTCCGACCGTTGGCACCCACGACGTCCACTACGACGACGACCCGGTCAACGTGGCCGCTGCCGTCGCGGGGGCTGATCGCATCCTGCTGCTGATCCACGGAATCCTCGGCGACACTGCCGGAATGGCGATCGGGGGCGCTCACGGAACTGGCGGTGTGACGGGGTTCGGCACGGGTTATGACCTCGTGCTCACCTTCGATTACGAGAACATCAACACCCCCATCGACGTCACCGCGGCCGAGCTGCGCCGAAAGTTGGTCGACGCCGGAGTCCAATCGAAGCAGCTCGACATCGTGGCGCATTCGATGGGCGGCCTGGTGGCACGTTGGATGATCGAACAGGACGAGTCCGGTTTGGTGGATCGTCTGATCACAGCTGGGACGCCGAACGGTGGATCACCGTGGCCCGTGCTCCAGGGCTGGGCTACCGCCGCGCTGGCCTTCGGCCTGAACAAATTGCAGACGGTGTTCTGGCCCGCGAGTGTGCTATCCGGCTTGGTCGCACTCGTCGAGGGGGTGGACGAAGCACTCGACGACATGGCGCCATCCTCGGCTCGGCTGGCGGAGCTGTTCGGTTCGCCGGACCCGGGAGTTCGCTACACGGTGCTTCTTGGTGATCGATCCCTCATCGGCGACGTGCAGCAGCAGGGCCGCGCAGCGGAGATCCTGAGGGCGTTGACGCGGATCGCCATCGACGCGACCGTCGCAGTGGCTTTCCTCAAGCAGCCAAACGACTTGGCGGTCTCCGTCGAGAGCGCCCGCCACCTGCCGACGAATCGCACACCCAGGGTCGACGTCAAACCGCCCGTCGCGTGCGACCACATCACCTTCTTCTCGTCTGCCGCCGGTCTCGCGGCCCTCGCAGCCGCGGTCGGAGAATCACCGGGCGCGGGTGGCACCTAGCGGCCGGTGAGGCGCAGCATCATCCACGCCGCCATCGTCTGCGCGTCGGTGATGGTGCCGTCGACGATCATCCGGTCGATCTGCTCGCCGGTGAACCACTCGCTGCGCATGTCCTGCTCCTCCACCTCGCGGTCGTGGGCGCCCTCGGTCAACCCCGTGGCCAGGAACACCCAGCCGCGTTGGCTGCTCATCCCCGGCGCGACGTCGAGCTGGCCGAGCACCTCCATCGACTCGGCGCGCAACCCCGTCTCCTCACGCAGCTCGTCGGCGGCGAGGTCGGCGGGTGGCGGCTCGTCGCCGTCGACCGACCCCGGCGCGGTGCCCTGCGGAAACTCCCATCGCCGCAACCCGATGGGGTAGCGGAATTGCTCGACGAGCCGGAAGCGATCGCCGTCCCTGGCTATCACCAGCGCATACGTCGGCTTGATGATGACGCCGTAGATGCCTGCACTGCCGTCCGCCCTGCGGATGTCGTCCTCCCGGACGATCATCCAGGCATTCCGGTACACCTCGCGCGACGCGACGCGTTCGATGGGATCCACGCGACCAGTATCCCGTCCCGCGGTAGCCTCGCCACGTGCTGCTGGCTTCGTTGAACCCGTCTGCCGTCGCGGCGGGCCATGATCTCGGTGACGCGGTGCGCATCGACGGGGCCAGCCTGAGTCGCAGCGACCTCGTCGGTGCTGCGACGTCGGTGGCGGAACGCGTCGGCGGGGCGCATCGGATCGCCGTCCTGGCCACCCCCACCGCGACGACGGTCTTGGCGATCACCGGCTGTCTGATCGCGGGTGTCCCGTTCGTTCCCGTTCCTGCCGACGTCGGGGTTGCGGAGCGTCGGCACATCCTGTCCGACTCGGGGGCACAGGCGTGGCTGGGGGAGCTGCCCGACGACGCCGAGGGTCTCCCGCACGTACCCGTGCGCCTGCACGCGCGGTCGTGGCACCGCTACGCGGAGCCGTCGCCCCATTCCACCGCGATGGTCATCTACACGTCGGGGACGACGGGTCCGCCGAAGGGCGTACTCATCAGCCGCAGGGCGATCGCCGCCGACATCGACGCTCTGGTCAACGCGTGGGCGTGGACGCCGGACGACACCTTGGTCCACGGCCTGCCGCTGTTCCACGTGCACGGCCTGATCCTCGGTCTGCTGGGGTCGCTGCGAGTGGGAAACCGCTTCGTGCACACCGGGAAACCGTCGCCTGAGGCCTACGCCGCAGCCGGTGGTTCGCTGTACTTCGGTGTGCCGACGGTGTGGTCGCGGATCGCCGGTGACCTCGACGCGGCGGCGGCGCTATCGTCGGCTCGCCTACTGGTGTCGGGGAGCGCACCGCTCCCGGTGCCGGTGTTCGACGACATCGTGCGGCTCACCGGCCATGCCCCCGTCGAGCGATACGGCAGCACCGAATCGCTGATCACGTTGAGCACGCTGTCCGACGGCGAACGGCGACCGGGCTGGGTGGGGCTGCCGCTGGATGGCGTGGAAACGAGACTGTCCGCCGACGACGGGTCGCCGGTGCCGCACGACGGTGAAACCATCGGCCGACTCGAGCTTCGAGGACCCATGTTGTTCGACGGCTACCTCAACCGGCCCGACGCCACCGCCGAGGTGCTTGGCGACGACGGCTGGTACCGCACCGGCGACGTGGCCGTCGTCGACGCCGACGGCATGCACCGCATCGTCGGACGTGAGTCGATCGACCTGATCAAGTCAGGCGGGTACCGCGTCGGTGCGGGGGAGATCGAGACGGTGCTCCTCGGGCACGCGGGAGTCAGCGAGGCCGCCGTCGTCGGGGTGCCCGACGACGATCTCGGTCAGCGGATCGTGGCGTTCGTCGTCGGATCGGCTGACCCTCGGGAACTGATCGACTATGTTGCGCAGCAACTTTCGGTACACAAGCGACCGCGAGAGGTGCACATCGTGGAAGCCTTGCCGCGTAACGCGATGGGCAAGGTACTCAAGAAGGAACTGATTCAAAGGGGTTGACATGGGTCTGCGATTTGCCGAGATATGCATCGACGCCGCTGACGTCGACGCGCTCGCGCGGTGGTGGGCCGACGCGCTCGGCTGGCCCATGGAGACCGATCAGGACGGTGACGTGATCCTCCACCCGCCCACGGGTGGGGGTCCGATCTGGCTCTTCATCGCGGTGCCCGAGGGCAAGGTCGTCAAGAACCGCATTCACTTCGACTTCACGCCGGACGATCAGCAGGCCGAGGTGGCCCGACTCCTCGAACTGGGGGCGCGGCACGTCGACGTCGGTCAAGGCGACGAATCCTGGGTGGTGCTCGCCGACCCGGAGGGCAACGAATTCTGCATCCTCTCGGAACGAGATTAGCTCCGGGCGTCCACAGCTTCCTCCGGGCGAGCTCCCAGATCGCACTGCGAGGATGGTGACGTGCGTCGACTCTGCAGCCTGGCGGTCTGCGCCGTCCTGCTGGCCGGTTGCTCGGCGCAGACGCCCGAGCCTGCCATCCGGCAGACCCCGCCGATGGGCTGGAACTCCTGGAACTCGGGCATCGCGCTCACCGAGCGCTCCGTCGAGCAGACCATCGATGCCATGGTGTCCTCGGGCATGCGCGACGTCGGCTACCGATACGTCAACCTGGATGCCGGCTGGGCCGCCCCGACCCGCGATGCCGATGGGAATCTGCGCGCGGACCCCGACAGGTTTCCGAACGGCATTGCGGCACTGGCAAACTACGCGCACGATCGCGGGATGTACCTCGGCATCTACCACAGCCCGTTCAACCAGGGTTGCGGGCAGGATCCGCGCATCGGCGGCGCAGGTCACGAGGTCGCCGACGCGCGCCAGTTCGCCGCTTGGGGCGTCGACTACCTCAAGTACGACTGGTGCCGGGCCGACGCAGCGCATCGCGATCAGATGAAGTACTTCACCGCAATGCGAGATGCGTTGCGCGCCACGGGTCGTCGCATCGTCTACAGCATCAACCCCAACAGTTCGGGGGATCCGGCGGCAGGATCGGAGTACGACTGGTCGCAGGTCGCCGACGTCACCCGCGATTCCATCGACCTCGTCCCGGCCTGGGGTGACGATGCGCTCTGGGCCGCCGGACTCGCCGGGGTTACGCAAGCGGTGTCGGCCGCGGAACCGCTTGCCGCACACAGCAGTCCGACACACGTGAACGATCCCGACATGTTGGTCGTCGGCCTCTCCTGGAACGACTTTGCGACGAGCCATCCCACGATGGTGCTTGGCCCGCAGCGCGCCGATCTGACCGCCGACGAGCAACGCGCACACTTCTCGCTGTGGGCGATGTTGGCCGCGCCACTCCTCGCGGGCAACGACGTGCGATCGATGACGGCGGCGACGGCGGCCATCCTGACGAACCGCGACGTCATCGCCGTCGACCAGGACCCGCTGGGGCGCCAGGGCCTGCCCTTGCCTGCGGACGGCCGGGTGATCGTCAAGCCACTGGCCGACGGTTCGGTTGCGGTGGCGCAGTTCAACTCCGGCGCGGGCCCCGCGGTGATCGACACCGACGCTGCCGCACTCGGGCTTGCGCCCGCCGACTGCTACACCGTGCGTGATCTGTGGCAGCACACCGACGCGACCACGGCGGGCGATCTCGGGCGCACGGTGGGGCCCCACGCCGTCGTGATGTCGCGAGTCACCCCTGGATGTGCATGACGACTTCGAACGCGAGAAGGG
>NZ_JBEVLO010000413.1:0-10736 GCF_040509115.1 Mycobacterium sp.
GCTCCTCGGGCGGGAGTTCGTGCCTGCCGTGATGCTCGTCGTCCATACCTCAGGCCCCGAACAACCTGCGCCGCAGTGCCGCGGCGTTGCCGAAGATGCGGATGCCGAGCACCACGATGATGGCCGTGGACAGCTGCGTGCCCACTCCGAGCTGGTCCCCCACGTACACGATGATCGACGCCACGAGCACGTTGAAGACGAACGAGATCACGAACACCTTCGAGTCGAAGATGCGCTCGAGGTAGGCGCGCAGCCCACCGAACACGGCGTCGAGTGCGGCGACCACCGCGATCGGGAGGTAGGGCTGCACGGCTTCTGGCACGCTGGGGTGGAATACCAGCCCGAGCACTATGCCGACGACGAGTGCGGCTATTCCGACCATCTGTCCCCCATCACGTGCGTCACGGTCCGATCTGCTCGGCGAAGTGGATGTCTCGTACCGAACCGGCGGGCAGCGTCAGTTCGTCGGACTCGCTCACCGTGACCCCAACGCCGTAGGACGTCTCCAGTAGTCGCAGCCGCTGCAGGCCGGGGCTCTGGCCGAAGACGTCCTGCATGGCGTGCGGCGGACCGACGGCGAGGACGACGTACGGATTGGTGATCGGCTGATTGTCGACCAACATTCCGCCGCCCGCCTGCCGAATGGTCACGCCGGGGCCGATGCGCACACCGCCCACGGCGACGGCCTCCGCGCCACTGACCCACAGCGAGTTGACGACGAGTTGCAGGTCCCGGTCGAGGATGATCTGGGTGCTGCCCGCAACGCGTTGGGTGGACACGTCGGTGAGATTCTTCGCGGCATCGGGTTCGGTGACGGTGACCGTCAGTCCGGGTCCGTGGACGGGGGTCGCCGCGGCGGCGGACTCGGTGGCGTCGAGGTCGGCGAGGAGTCGTCGGCCGGTCTCGTCGCCTGCCAGTCTGCTTCGCCGTTCGGACTCGACCTGGTCGGCGAGCCCGTCGCGTTCCGCGGTGGCGTCGTTCGTGGCAGCCTGGGCTCCCCGCACCCCGGCGGCGAGCACGTTGCGGGTCTCCTGGGCGGCTGGGGCCACCGACTTGGCCTGGGCGGCGGCGGCCGCGAACACGGCGGCCACCATCAGCCCGGCCAGCAGTTGCCAGCCCCAGCTCGATCCCCTGGTCTGGGGGCTGCCCGCCACACGACGTTTGGCGGCGGCGGCATAACCGGGGTCGAGGTGATCGGACAGCAGGGACCGCAGCAGCGACGGGACGGGGATGAACGTCGGCGCGTTGGCGACGTGTGCGTTGCGGCCCGCCTCCGGGTTGTAGCCACCGAGCGCCCGTTCGGCGTCGCCCGCCCGCTCGTCATCGCCCGCCCGCTCGTCATCGCCCACGGTCTATCGCTCCGGGCCGCGCTTCGGAAGTTGACGCACCACCATCGTGACCTGGATCAGATACAGCGTCCCCGACCACAGGTACATCGCCATCCCCCAGCCGAGGAACGCCCAGCCGATCGCCAGGATGACGCGGCTCCACAGCGCGTCCCACTGGCCGAGCAGGACGAACGGGAAGCCCGACATCAGCGCGAACGTGGCGGCCTTGCCGACGTAGGTGACGCTCAGCGCGGTCAGGCCGCGGCTGCGTAGCACGGGCAGCGTCAACGCCAGCAGGACGTCGCGGGCCAGCAGGACGATGACGAACCACCACGGCACGATGCCGGCCACCGCGAGCGCGACGGGGATGACGACCATGTAGATGCGGTCGACGGCCGGGTCGAGCAGCGCGCCGAGCCGGGAGGACTGGTTGTCGACCAGGCGGGCGATCTTGCCGTCGGCCCAATCGGAGAAGCCGCTGAACATCAGGATGGCGACGGCCCACCCGTTGGCGCCGACCACCAGCACGTAGATGAAGACCGGCACCAGCAGCAGGCGCAGGACGCTGAGCGCGTTGGGAATGGTCAGCACCCGATCACCGGGCGCGCTCTCGTTCTCCCCCGCGACCGGGGGGACCCTCAGCTCCCCTTCGGGCTCCATGCGCAATGAACCTAGCGGAACACCCCAGGCAGGCTCAGCGCAGACATCGTGTCGTCGGCCATCGGGTTGTCGTGGATCATGTACGTCCAGGTCGAGGTCGGCCTGGCCAGTTTCGACAGGTCGAGCCCCTGCTCGTCGTCGACGACGTTGGCGGTCTCGAAGGTCTGCTGAGCGGCCTCGATGGCGTCGGCGGCCAGTGAGGCGAACGCGTCCACCGCCATCCGGTGGAACTCGTCGAGTGGATTCTGCCTGCCGAGGGCGCGCAGGTGGATGCTCTCGCGGATGTCGGACAGGTAGGCCTGATGGTCGGCCCAGCCGCGGTCCAGGTGGTACAGCATGATTTGCCGGGCGATGACTTCGAGGCGTTCCTCGGCCCCGTCCCCCAGCTCCTCCACCAGTTCTTCGTAGCGCTTCGGCGAGCGCTCGGCGAGTTCTTCGCGGGCGGTCGCGGTGCGCAGCAGGTTCTCCCGGCGTTCGACGATGATGGCGCGCTGCTGGGCGACGAGCTGGTTGTACCGCCAGGTGTTCGCGTGCACGTCGAGCAGCCTGCCCTCGGCGATGCGCTGGGCGTGTTCGAGGAGTTGGGCGGCCTTGTCGTTGGTGATCCGGCCGTCCTCGTCGGTGGCCATCGGCAGCTTCTCGGGTTCGAGGTGGGCCACGACCACGTCGTCCTCCCAGCTGGAGAAGAAGACCGACGAGCCGGGGTCGCCCTGCCTGCCTGCGCGGCCCCGCAGCTGGTTGTCGAGGCGCTCGGTGTGGTGGCGCCCGGTACCGATGACGTGCAGGCCACCGAGTTCGGCGACGTCGTCGTGATCGGACTCGTCGGACCCGCCCAACCGGATGTCGGTGCCACGGCCCGCGATCTGGGTGGAGACGGTGACGGTGTTCAGCTTGCCCGCCTCGGCGATCACCCTGGCCTCCTCTTCGTCGTTCTTGGCGTTGAGGACCACGGCGGGGACGCCTGCCTTGACGAGACGTTCGTGGAGTTCTTCGGACTCGGCGACGTCCCGGGTGCCGACGAGGACGGGCTGGCCCGTGGCGTGCACCTCGGTGATGTGCTCGATGACGGCGTCGATCTTGGCGGCCGCGGTGATGTACACGCGGTCGGCCTCGTCCTCGCGGACGTTCGGCGTGTTCGGCGGAATCGGTGACACGCCGAGCTTGTAGAACTGGCGCAGCTGCTCGCCTGCGGCCAGGGCGGTGCCGGTCATGCCGCACACCCTCGGATACCGGTTGATCAGCGCTTGCACCGTGATCGTGTCGAGCACCTCGCCGGTCTCGGTGGTCTCGATGCCCTCCTTGGCCTCGACGGCGGCCTGCAGTCCGTCGGGCCAACGTTGCAGCGCGGCGATGCGGCCGCGCGAGGCGTTGATCAGCTGGACCCGGCCGTCGCGGACGATGTAGTGCACGTCGCGCTGCAGCAGGACGTGGGCGTGCAGGGCGACGTTGACCTCGGTCAGCGTGGTGCTGACGTGCTCCTCGGAGTAGATGTCGACGCCGAGTGCCTTCTCCAGCTTGCGGGCGCCCGCGTCGGTGAGGTGGACGTTGCGGCGGTCGGCGTCGGTGTCATAGTCCTTTCCGGCCACCAGCTCGCCCACCATCCGGATGATCTCCAGGCGTGGCGTCTCGCGGTGTGTGGTGCCCGCCAGCACCAGCGGGACCAGGGCCTCGTCGACCAGTACCGAGTCGGCCTCGTCGATGAGCGCGACGTCGGGGTCGGGTGAGACCAGATCGGCGACGTCGGTGACCAGCTGGTCGCGCAGCACGTCGAAACCGATCTCGTTGACCGAGGCGTAGGTGACGTCGCAGGCGTAGGCGGCGCGGCGCTCTTCGGAGGTGGACTCGGCGGTGATCCAGCCGACGGTCAGCCCCATCGCCTCCAGCAGCGGGCCCATCCATTCGGCGTCGCGGCGGGCGAGGTAGTCGTTGACGGAGATGACGTGCACGCTGCGCCCCGCGATGGCGTAGCCGGCGGCGGCGATCGCGCCCGCCAGGGTCTTGCCTTCACCGGTCGCCATCTCGACGACGTCGCCGGCGAGCATGCGCAACGCGCCGAGCAGCTGTACGTCGAAGGGCCGCAACGTGGTTGCCCGTTCGGACGCTTCGCGCGCGATGGCCAGGAACTGCGGGATGTCGGAGGACTCCGCGAGGTCGTCGAGGTTGAGCAGCTTCGCGGCCTTGGTCAACTTCTCGTCGTCAAGGCCGGAGGCCTTCTCGTCGAACTCCGAGGAGGCGCGGACCGACTTCATCGAGTCGGCCTGGTCCTTGTCGGTGCTCGCGCCGAGCAGTTTCCAGAACCGGTTGCTCAGCCGGTTGGGGGTGCGGGTCTTCGTCTTCGGCGCAGTCTTAGCCACCCGTTCAAGGTACGCGGGCCCGGTCAGCGGCCCGATCGCCGACTTCCGCACGCCGACCTCTGCGCCCGGGTCGTGCCACGTTTTCGCATCGCAAACCTCCCGCCGAACGCGCGGAGGCGGCCGATTCCTGCCAACCGCCGATCAATCCCTGCCAGCGGAAATCAAACCCCTGACCTGCTGGTTCTACCCATCAGACCGGCCGGGAAGGCCTCCCCACCGGACCGAAACCACTCAAGAGAGAAGAAGGATCATGAAGAACTTTGGATTCGCCACCATCACCACCGCCATCGCCGCAGGCCTGACCGCCGCCGTCCTGGGCCTGGCCGCTCCGGCCAGCGCGGACATCGACCACCATCAGTGGATCAGCGACATCCAGCACTCCGCCACCGTCGGCTCGGCGACTTCCACCGTCGGCAACGGCCGCTAGGCACCTCCGAGAAGGGGCACCCGAGAAGGGTGCCCCTTCTTTGCGTTCGAACTCGCCGGATCGGCGCGCGCGCCAAAGCCGTTGACGTTCAATCTGGTAGGTCAGCGACATTCGAGGAAATGGCGGCGAGTTCGCCAACGGGTACCGACCCGGTGCGCCAGGCGTGTTCGTGGCGCATTCCGACGGTTACCGGAGCTTCGCCGTCCCCGACCGGACGGTCACCGGAGTCGAGGACGTCACCGCGCATCCGCGCAACACGTTCGCTGGGTCGGCGCGGCACACTCCCGTATGGACCGTCGTACTGCGGTAACTTCCCACAGGTGGTGTCGCCAGACACCCCGCAGGGGGGTTGCCTCGGATGGATTCGGAGAGATTCAAGCCGTCGGTCGACTGGGGCAACGAATTCGTCGCCTCGACGCTGTGGGTGTTGAAGACCTTCGCGATCACGGCGGCGGCACTGTTCGTGATCCTCGCCCTGCTGCTCCGGTTCACTCGGTGGGGCCGCCAGTTCTGGCGTTTGAACGGACCGTACTTCACCGCGGCGCGCGAGAGCTTGCCGGTGTGGCTGGTGTTGGCGGCGCTGCTGATCTCCGCCGTCCTCGCCGTCCGCGTCAGTGTGCTCACCAGTTATTACACCAACGACCTCTTCACGTCGCTGCAAGCGGCGTTCGAGGGCAACGACTCTCCGGACGGTTCCCTCAAAGCCGATGGTGTCCAAGGCTTTTGGACGGCCATGGGAATCTTCGCCGTGTTGGCGACGGTCGCGACCATCCGCCTGCTGCTCGACATCTACCTGATGCAACGCTTCTCGATCCGCTGGCGGGTGTGGTTGACCCGCCGGGTGATCGACGACTGGCTCGGCGGATATGCCTACTACCGCGGCCAACTCGCGACGACGCCGATCGACAACCCCGATCAGCGCATCCAGCAGGACATCGACATCGTCACGACCATCACCGGCGAGCCGAACACGCCTTCCCACGGCTCGGGCAGCACGCTGCTGTTCGGCGCCGTCGAATCCGTGTTGTCCGTGGCATCTTTCGGGGTGATCCTGTGGAACCTGTCCGGGCCACTAACGGTGCTCGACGTGACGTTGCCCAGGGCGCTGTTCTGGATCGTGATCGGCTACGTCCTGGCCGCCACCATCATCGCGTTCTGGGTGGGCCGGCCCCTCATCCAGCTCAACTTCCTAAATGAGTTGCGCAACGCCAGCTTTCGCTACGCGATGATTCGGATGAAGGACGCTGCGAGCGCCGTCGGGCTCTATCGCGGGGAGGCCGCCGAGGGCAGGTTGCTACGTCACCGGCTGACCGCGGTGATCACCAATTACCGGCACTGGCTGAATCGGATGATGCTGTTCCTCGGCTTCAACCAGACCGTCAGCCAGGCGATCAACCCCCTACCGTTCATCGTGCAGGCCCAGCGGCTGTTCTCCGGGCAGATCACGTTGGGCGGTGTGATCCAGTCCACCGCCGCCTTCAGCGCCATCCACGACTCGCTGTCGTTCTTCCGCAATGCGTATGACTCGTTCGCGAGTTACCGGGCGGCGTTGATCCGCCTCGACGGCTTGGTCGACATGAACGAACGCACCAGGGTGATGCCCCAACTGTCGACGCGCGATTCGTCGGACGGCGCCCTGCAGATCGACGGCGTCGACGTGCGGACCCCCGACGGGCGGCCCCTGGTCACCGCGCTTGACCTGCACCTCGAGCCTGGCGACAGCGTGCTGATCAAGGGACCGTCGGGCTGCGGCAAGACCAGGTTGCTGGAGAGCCTCGCGGGGCTGTGGCCGTATGCATCGGGCAGCGTCGCGTTTCCCGTCGACCCCAGAGACGTCATGTTCGTCGCGCAGCTGCCCTACCTTCCGCTTGGCGACCTGCGCGCCGCCACCGCCTATCCCCTGTCCGAGCGCGACGTGACGCACGGCGATGTTCAAAAGGCGCTTCTGGACGTGGCACTGCCACATCTGATCATCAGGATCAATGAGGTGAAGGACTGGTCGAAGGTGTTGTCGATCGGCGAGCAGCAGCGCATCGCCTTCGCGCGGATCCTGCTGAACAAGCCGAAGGTGGCGTTTCTCGACGAGTCGACCTCGGCCATGGATGAAGGTCTGGAACTGATGCTCTACCAGCTCATTCGGCAGGAGCTACCCAATTCGATCCTGGTCAGCGTCAGCCACCGGGAGACCGTCGAGCAGCATCACGAGCGTCAGCTGACGCTGCTCGGGGACGGCCGGTGGCAGCTCGATCGGCTGACCCCCACTAGGTGACCTCGGCAAGAATAGGGCAGGTCTCCGGGGTACCTTGCGGGGATGGAAATGTTCACCCCGACCCTGGATTGGGGCAGCGAGTGGCTGGCCTCGCTGTGGTGGATCGCACGAGCATGGGCCATTGGCGCCGTCGCCACGGTGACGGCCCTCGTACTCATCACGAAGTTCACCACGTGGGGCAGACAGTTCTGGCGCGTCACCGGTGACTACTTCACCGGCCGCGAGAGCATCAAGGTGTGGGCATGGCTGGGGGTGTTGCTGCTGTCGGTGATGATCGGCGTGCGGATCGACGTCCTGCTGAGCTACTACGGCAGCGACATGTTCACCAGCTTCCAGGTGATCTCGGCAGGCATCGCAGGCAACGACGAGGCGGTCAAGCAGTCCGGCAAGGACGGTTTCTGGCTGGCCATGACCGTCTTCGCCGTCGTGGTGACCGTCTACGTCGCGCAGGTGATGTTGGACCTGTTCCTGATGCAGCGGTTCATGCTGCGGTGGCGGGCCTGGCTCACCGACCGGCTGACCGGGGACTGGCTCGACGGCAAGGCCTACTACCGGTCGCGCTTCATCGACGACACGATCGACAACCCCGACCAGCGCATCCAGACCGACATCGACATCTTCACCACGGGGATCGGTCCCACTCCGAACACCCCCAACAACACGTCGGGTTCGACACTGGTGTTCGGCGCGGTTTCGGCGATCACGTCGATGATCTCCTTCACCGCGATCCTGTGGAACCTGTCCGGTCCGCTCACGCTGTTCGGCGTCACCATGCCGAAGGCGCTGTTCTGGATCGGACTCGGGTACGTCGTCCTCGCCACCGTCATCGCGTTCTGGATCGGCAAGCCGATCATCTGGTTCGCATTCGACAACGAGAAGTTCAACGCCGCCTTCCGCTACGCGCTGGTGCGCCTGCGCGACGCCGCCGAGGCGGTTGCCTTCTACCGGGGCGAGGTCGCCGAGCGCACCGGGTTGCGACGCCGGTTCTCGTTCGTGGTCTCCAACTACAAGCGCTACATCAACCGGATGGTCGGCTTCTATGGCTGGAACCTGTCGTTGAGCCAGATCATCGTGCCGCTGCCCTACATCCTCCAGTTCCCCCGGTTCTTCGCAGGCGAAATCCCGCTTGGCGCGATGAGCCAGTCCGCCACGGCGTTCAGCAACATCCAGGATGGTCTGTCGTTCTTCAGGAACGTCTACGACCAGTTCGCCGGTTACCGCGCTGCCATCATCCGTCTGCACGGCCTGGTCATCGCCAACGAGGAGGGCCGGGCACTCAAGACGGTCACGACGGCGGCCTGCAAGGACGGTACGGTCGAGTTGGAGGCCGTCGAAGTTCGCACGCCCGACGGCCAGCAGCTCATCAAGCCGCTTGACATGCGGCTGGAGATCGGCGACACGCTGGTCGTGACCGGGAAGTCGGGCAGCGGCAAGACGACGCTGCTGCGCAGCCTCGGCGAACTGTGGCCGTTCACCTCGGGAACGCTCACCAGGCCGTGTGGACCGAACGAGACGATGTTCCTCTCGCAGATGCCCTACGTCCCGCTCGGCGACCTGCGCGCCGTGGTGTCCTACCCGTGCGAGGAGGGGCAGTTGAGCGACGCGGAGTTGCACGACGTGCTCGACCGGGTTGCGCTGCCTCATCTCAACGATCGGCTCGACGAGATCCTGGATTGGGCCAAGGTGCTCTCCCCCGGCGAGCAGCAGCGCATCGCGTTCGCCCGCATCCTGCTGACCAAGCCCAAGGCGGTCTTCCTCGACGAGTCGACGTCCGCGCTGGACGAAGGCTTGGAGATGATGCTGTACAAGCTGGTCCGCACCGAACTGCCGGACACCATCCTGGTCAGCGTCAGCCACCGCAAGACCGTCGAGCAGCACCACAACAAGGAGCTGCGCCTGCTCGGTGACGGCGAGTGGCGGCTGACCGACGTCGGGCAGGACGACAAGGCCGCCGCACTGGACCTCGCGAAGCACTAATCCGCTGCCCGTGCCGGGGTAGCTTCCCGGCATGGAGATGTTCACCCCGTCGCTGGACTGGGGCAGCGAGATCGTCGCGTCGCTGGTCTGGGTGGCCAAGGCCTGGGCCATCAGCGCGGTGACGATGCTGGTCGTGCTGACCCTGATCGCCCGGTTGACCACCTGGGGCCGTCAGTTCTGGCGGATCACCGGCGGGTATTTCACCGGGCGCCAGAGCATTCCGGTGTGGGCGTTGCTGGCGGTGCTGCTGTTCTCGGTGATGTTCTCGGTCCGGATGGACGTGCTGTTCAGCTACTACGGCAACGACCAGTACTCGGCGCTGCAGGTGGCCATCGAGGGCGCCAGCTCGGGCGAAGAGGCGATGCGCGACTCGGGCATCCGTGGCTTCTGGTTCTCCATCGTGGTCTTCGCGCTGCTGGTCGCCACCTATCTGGCGCAGACCCTGTTGGACGTATATCTGATGCAGTTCTTCATCATTCGCTGGCGGGTATGGCTGACCGACCGGCTGACGGGTGACTGGCTCGACGGTCGGGCCTACTATCGCGGTCGCTTCCTGGCGGGGTCCGGGGGCGAGTCGTTCGACAACCCCGACCAACGCATCCAGCAGGACATCGACGTGTTCACCACCGGGACGGGCCCGGAGACCAACACACCGACGGTCGGCACCTCGACCACGCTGTTGTTCGGCGCCGTCTACTCGATCGTGTCGGTGGTGGCGTTCGCGCCGATCCTGTGGAACCTGGCCGGGTCGCTGACGTTCTTCGGGGTGACGGTGCCCAAGGCGCTGTTCTGGATCGTGCTGCTCTACGTGGCCGTCGCCACCGCGGTGTCGTTCTGGATCGGACGTCCGATCATCCGGCTGAGCTTCCGCAACGAACAGACCAACGCCGCATTCCGCTACGCGCTGGTGCGGGTGCGCGACGCCGCCGAGTCGGTCGGTTTCTATCGGGGTGAGCGCGTCGAGCGAATCACGTTGTCGGACCGGTTCGCCAAGATCATCGCCAACTACCAGTCCCTGGTGTGGCGGGGCGTGGCGTTTCTCGGCTGGAACAAGGCCATGTCGCAGATCATCGATCCGCTGCCGCTGGTCATCCAGGCACCGCGGCTGTTCGCGGGTGAGATCAACTTCGGCGACGTGAGCCAGTCGTCGAGCGCGTTCCGGTCGGTGCAGGGATCGTTGTCGTTCTTCCGCGCGGTGTACGACGCCTTCGCCGCCTACCGGGCGGTGATCATTCGCTTGGACGGACTGCTCACCGCGAACGAAAAGGCAAGGGCGCTCGTTCATCTCGCGGTCGAGGTCAGTAAGGGTGACAGTGTGGAGCTCGACGGCGTCGACGTCAGGTCGCCGTCGGGCGATCCGCTGATCGACGGGCTCGCGGTCCGGTTGGCCGCCGGGGGCTCGCTGGTCATCACGGGGCGTTCGGGCACCGGCAAGACGACGCTGCTGCGCAGCCTCGCGCAGATGTGGCCGTACGCCGCGGGGACCGTCCGCTACCCGGCGGATGGCGTGATGTTCGTTCCGCAACTGCCCTATGCGCCACTCGGCAACCTGCGCACGGTGGTCTGTTATCCGGACGTCGGTACTGCTCACGGCGACAAGGTGATTGGCGATGCGCTCGACGCGGTCGCGCTCGGTCACCTCGCCTCCCGTCTCGACGACACCGCCGACTGGTCCAAGGTGTTGTCCCCCGGCGAGCAGCAGCGGATCGCGTTCGCCCGGG
>NZ_JBEVLO010000414.1:0-2694 GCF_040509115.1 Mycobacterium sp.
GCCGACGTCCGGATCACCCGACTGCGATCTCGTCATGATCGACAACATCGCCCTGCGGCCGTCTGGCCCGTACGCCACCCCGACGTCGTTGGTGCTGCCGTAGTCGCCGCCACCGGTCTTGTCCGCGGTGGTCCACCGCGGCGGCAGCCCGGCCCGCATGCTCGAGGTCTGGTTGCCCCGCATCCACGCCACCAGCTGATCGCGATGCTCGGCTCCCAGTACGTCACCGGTCAGGAGCCGCTCATATCCCGCGCCGAGCGCGCGAGGCGTACTGGTGTCCCTCGGGTCACCGGGTACCGCCGCGTTCAGCTCCGTCTCCCATCGATCCAGCCGGGTGCGATCGTCGCCGATGGAGCGGGCGAAGTCGGTGACCCCCGACGGTCCGCCAATCGCGTCGAGCAGCTTGTTCCCCGCGGCGTTGTCGCTGCGCTGAAGCGCCGCCTCGCACAGCTCGGCGAGCGTCATCGTACGGCCGACCCGGGTCTCGGTGATCGGCGAGTTGGGAAGGATGTCGACGGCTTCGATCGTCACCGCATCGGTCAACGCGAGCTCACCGCGCCCGGCCTTCTGCAGGATGCGCGCGGTGGCGTAGGTCTTGAACGTCGAGCACACGGCGAAGGAGTCGTCGGCGCGGTGCGCGACGTGCCTGCGGGTGCCGAGGTCGATGGCATGCACCCCGACGAACGCGTCGTACCGATCCTCGAGCTCCGCGAGACGATCCTCGACCGTCGGCAGCGGCTCGGCGAGCGCGGAGTTGCGCGACCACGCGGCCCAGGCGACGAGCGCTCCCCCGCCAACCAACAGTCCCCGCCGCGACAAGGGAGGACCCATCAGCTGGCGATGGTCCGAAGTGGTTGCGGCAGTGACCTCTTCGACCGGTGCGGACCGAGGACGGCGGCACCGAACGGTCGGCTCAGCAGCCGTTTGGCCACCGCGTTGACCTCGTCGAGGGTTACCGCGTCGATCAGCGCCAGCGTCTCGTCGATGGTTCGGTGTGCGCCGAAGTTGAGCTCGCTGCGGCCGATGCGGTGCATCTTGGAACCGGAATCCTCGAGCCCGAGCACCAGGCCACCACGTAGCGATCCCTTGGCGATCCGGCATTCGGACTCGGTGATCCCGTCGCGGGCCACCTCGGCGAGCACGTCGGCGGACACCCGGACCACCTCGTCGAAGCGGTCAGGCAAACAGGCCGCATACACCGAGAGGGCGCCGGAGTCGGAGAACGTGTCGGTCGTCGAGTACACCGAGTACGCCAGCCCGCGGGTTTCCCGGATCTGTTGGAAGAGACGAGAACTCAGTCCACCGCCAAGGGCGCTGTTCAACACCGACAAAGCCCAGCGGTGATTCCAGTGCCTGCCCGGCGTTCGCACGCCGAGGAACATGTGGGTCTGCTCCCCGTCGCGGTCGATCAACCGCAGGCTCGGGTGTCCGGAGACCCGGCCGGTACCCTTGCGCGGCGCGATTGCATTCCGCCCTCGCACCAGGTGGGCGCCGAAGTGCTCCTTGACCAGTGCGACGACGTGATCGTGGTCCACGTTGCCCGCCACCGCGACCACCATGCGGTCGGGCGTGTAACGGCGAACGTGGAACGAATGCAGTTGCGCCCTGGTCATCGTCGAAATCGACTCGATGCTTCCGATCACGGGACGGCCCACCGGATGCGTGCCGTACATCGCCGACAGGAACAGATCCCCGAGCGTGTCCTCCGGGTCGTCGTCGCGCATCGCGATCTCTTCGAGTACGACGTCGCGTTCGACGTCGACGTCCTCGGCAGCGCAACGCCCGCGGAGCACGACGTCGGCCACCAGATCGACGGCCAACTCGAGATCGGCGTCGAGCACGTGAGCGTAGTAGCAGGTGTGCTCACGCGCGGTGAACGCGTTCAATTCACCGCCCACCGCGTCGATCGACTGCGCTATCTGCACCGCCGAACGCGTCGGCGTCGACTTGAACAGAAGGTGTTCGAGGAAGTGGGCGGCGCCGGCCACGCTATGACCTTCGTCGCGTGACCCGACGCCCACCCACACTCCCACCGACGCCGAACGCACCGACGGCACGAACTCCGTGACGACTCGAAGCCCTCCCGGCAGCGTGCTGCGGCGGACGAACTTAGTTGGTGCGGACGCGGCGAGCGATGAATCAGATGGTCGCGGCATCGGCGGGTGCAGCACCCGAATCCGTCGAAACGTCGGCAGAGTCGGTGGGCGCCTCGGCAGCGTCGCCCTCTTCGGCCACCAGCACCAGCGAGATCTTGCCGCGGTTGTCGATGTCGGCGATCTCGACGCGCAACTTGTCACCGACCTTGACCACGTCCTCGACCTTCGCGATCCGCTTGCCTCGGCCCAGCTTGCTGATGTGCACCAGACCGTCCCGGCCGGGCAACAAGGAAACGAAAGCGCCAAAGTCAGTGGTCTTCACCACCGTGCCGAGGAACCGCTCCCCGATCTTGGGCAGCTGCGGGTTGGCGATGGCGTTGATCTTGTCGATCGCGGCCTGCGCAGCCTCGCCGTTGCTCGCACCGACGAACACCGTGCCATCGTCCTCGATGGAGATCGACGCGCCGGTCTCCTCGGTGATCGAGTTGATCATCTTGCCCTTGGGCCCGATGACCTCGCCGATCTTGTCGATCGGCACCTTGATCGTGGTGATTCGCGGTGCGTACGGGCTCATCTCGTCGGGCTCGTCGATGGCCTC
>NZ_JBEVLO010000415.1:0-23458 GCF_040509115.1 Mycobacterium sp.
AAGCCGGTCATCAGCGCGTAAGGCAGTCCGGTCGATACCGCGTAGGCGATGCCGCCCAGCGCCGGGCCGCAGATCATCGCGAGCTGCCCGGAGCCGGTGGTCAGCGCGGTGGCCTTCTGCAGCGTGCCCTCCGGCACCACGCCGGGCAGCAGCGCCGAGACCGCCGGGCTTTCGAACGCCGTCGCCGCGCCGAACAGCGCCACCGCGACAAAGATCTCGGGCGCGGTAATCCAGCCGGCATAGCTGCCCCAGGCCAGATAGGCGGCCACCACGCCCTGCGCGATCTGGCAGATCTGCGTCACGCGGCGGCGGTCGTAGCGATCCGCAATATGGCCGCCGGCGAACACCAGCAGCAGCATCGGCAGGAACTGGACCAGCCCGACCATGCCGAGCTGGAACGCGCTGCCGGTCATGTCATAGACCTGCCAGCCCACCGCCACCGCCGCGATCTGCGACGAGAACCGCGAGAAGGTGCGCGTCAGGACGTAGAACAGGAACGGCGGATGGCCGGTTGCACTCCAAGGTCGTCGAGCGCTTGCCACGCCGTCTCGGCGGCCATTGGCAGTGCGGCAGCCTGCTCGGCGCTGAGACTCGCTGGGATGGGCGCCCACGCTGCCATCACCCCGTACTCGGCCGCGCCGGCCGTTGAACCGTCGTAGGTAGCCGGGCCGAACACGCGATCGCCGACGGCTACGCCGGCGACCCCCTCACCAAGTCCATCGACGGTGCCAGCTATTTCGAGTCCGAGTCCGCGTGGCAGAGGGGGCAGTTGGTCTGCGAAGAGGCCGTCGACCAACGCCCAGTCCGCTGGGTTCAGGCCGCAGGCTTGGACGGCGATCCGAATCTGCCCAGGCCCCGGTTCCGGCTTGGGGACATCGCGCAGGGCGACAACGTCTGCGGATCCGAACCGGTCGAACTGAAGAGCCTTCATGAAACGATCGATCCTCCCTGACGACAGCATCTGCTGTCATTGACAGTATCACCACGACGGCAGGATCTGTCGTCATATCCTGGTGCACATGCCGCGATGGGAATCCGATGCGCAGGCCCGCCTCGAGCGCGCGGCGCTCGAGCTGTTCGAGAAGCAGGGGTTCGAACGCACCTCCGTCGCGCAGATTGCGCGCGCCGCCGGCCTCACCGAGCGCTCCTTCTACCGCTACTTCCCTGATAAGCGAGAAGTCCTCTTCGCAGACAATGAGCTCGAGGCCCACCTCGTCGCCCGGGTCGAGGGGGCCGACCCGAGCCTCACACCGATGGAGACGCTGCTGGCCGCGCTGGGGACCGCCGACGAGATCTTTCGTCCACGCGAGTTCCTCTTGCGCCGCGTCAAGGTGATCGGCGCGAGCCCTGCGCTGGTCGAGCGCGACCTGATGAAGCTTGCCGACGTCGCCGACGCGCTGGCGGGAGCGCTTGAGCGCCGCGGCGTGGAGCCCGGTAAGGCCCGCTTCGTGATCGACGTGGCGATAGCGATTTCACGACGTGCCATATCCCTTTGGCTGGCAGACCCCGAGGCCTCCCTCTCCGAGCTCATCGCTTTGGCCGCTGCGGAGCTGTACGAGGCGGTCACACCGCCAGCTCCGGCGGCTCGCTGAGTCCACCGCAAAGCCGCGACATCCACCTGTCACGGCTCTAGCCCGAGTCGGCTCGGCGGCGAGGCGCATCTGGCCGTGGCTCGAAGGCCGCGAAGAGAAGGCCTCCAAGCATGGCCACGTTCTTGTGGAACTGGACTCGCTGCAACTTGCGGGCCGCCGGGTCCTCAATCGACCAAAAGTTATGCCCCGCAGCGGTAGTGGGCACCAGCGAAGCCGCTAACATCACCGCAGACAATCTGGGCAGGATGCCCGCAGCCAGCATGACCCCACCTATGGTCTGTACCGCGGCGTTGGAACGCACCACCAGTTCGTCCTCTGGTAGCGGAACGATTCTTCGGAGCGCATCCAACGTCGGGGCAGCCATCTCGGTACGCCCGCCTGGCGTACGTAGCGCATCCCACCCGAGGATCGCATAGGTGGAGCCGGTGAGAAGTCGAGCTGCCTTCAGTCCAAGTTTCATGGCTGTACCTTCGACACGCCTTCCGCTGCTGGTTCGTACGGTTTGAAATACTTTGTCAGACATAGCGAGACCTCATGCGAGACCTCTTCGAGACCTCATAGTAGTGCTGCCGAGTCGAATCCGGTCTCGAGCCGCTGCCGAACGGTTCCGAGGTAACGAGCCGCGTCGGCGCCGTCGACGATGCGGTGATCGTACGACAACGACAGGTACGCCATCGAACGGACGTCGAGACGGAGGTCGCCGGCTTCACCGCGGTTTGGGACGATACGCTCGACGACGGCTCCGATCCCGAGGATTGCCGACTGGGGCTGATTGATGATCGGGGTATCGAACAAGGCTCCCCGGCTGCCGGTGTTCGTGATCGTAAACGTCCCTCCGCCGAGATCGTCGGCACGGATGGTTCCCGTGCGTACGCGATTTGCGTAATCACCGATCTGATGAGCGAGTTGAGCGATACTCAACGACGCCGCATTCCGGATGACGGGGACCATCAGACCCTTGTCACTGTCGACTGCCATGCCCAGGTTCACCGCCCCGTGGTAGGTCACCTGGGTGCACTCCGCGTCGAGTGACGAGTTGATCACCGGGTGCGCGTCAAGCGCGTCAACCGCGGCCGCGACGAAGAACGGCAGAAACGACAGCCTCATTCCGGTTCGTCGTTGAAACGCTTCCTTCTCCTGGGAACGCAGGTGGGCGATCGCCGTCACGTCAACCTCGACGACCGTCGTCAATTGCGCTGCTGTCTGAAGAGATTCGACCATCCGGCGGGCGATGGTACGGCGAACCCGCGTCAGCTTCTCCACGCGATCCGCACCCGCGGCAGGGACCAGGGCGGGCTCGGTGACTCCTTCCCGCGCGACTTCCTCAGCCACGACCCCAGCGGCAGGTACTTCCTTGGCAGCGTTGCCTGCAATGATGTCAACCGGTCCCCCCACCTCGATCACCGAGTCCTCGAAGGCCGAATTCGATTGGTGTGCTGAATGTTCGAGGTAAACATCGACGGGATGGGCGTCTCGACCTCCCGCACTGTGGCGGATGTGCCGGTGGTCGTGCTCTGTGGCTCGGTGGTCGAAATGATCACTGGCGGTGGTGCCGCCGATGCTGCAGCAGTCATGAGATCGCTCCCTGGAAAGGCCTTGAGCTGTTGGCATTTGAAGACGGTGCGCGCACGGCGGACCTATGGCGAGTTGGAATTCCCGACGAATGTTTGATGCAGCTCGCCGATCCCGCCGATCCAGCTATGCAGCAGATCGCCGGGCTGCAAGTAGCGCGGCGGCTTCTGTCCGATGCCGACCCCTGCGGGTGTCCCGGTGAAGATCACGTCACCTGGATACAACGTCAACGTTTCCGACAACGCTGCGACTACCGCCGGAACCGGGAAGATGAGGTCGCTGGTGCGACTCTTCTGGAACTCCTCGCCATTGACGGCGCAGCCCACCTCCAAGTCGTCGGGATCAGCGAATTCGTCCGGCGTGACCAGCCACGGACCTTGGGGAGAGAACCCCGCGAAGGACTTGCTAAGACCGAATTGCGGAGCCGGACCGCGGAACTGCGAGATGCGCTCCGAGATGTCCTGCCCCACCGTCAGGCCTGCCACATGTGCCCAAGCATTGTTCGCTTCGACCCGGCTGGCCTCGCGGCCCATGATGACGACCAACTCCACCTCCCAGTCGACATTGCCGCCGGGGGGAATGGTTACTTCACTTTCGGGTCCGGAGAAGCTGGACACGTACTTGGTGAAGATGGGGGGTAGCGACCCAGGAGAGTCAAACCCCGACTCAGCCGCGTGCTCGTGATAATTCAGGCCCACGGCGAATACTTGCCGTGGCTCCGGTGACGGGGCCCCAAGCAGACTCCGGTCTAGCTCAAACCCGCCAGGTCCGTCGTCGATCAAACCTTCGTTGGCAACCCATGCAGCCACGTCTTCCCAGGCCAGGTAAACCCCGGCTAGGGCGGGACCGAATCGCCCGCCGGACGCGGTGGCCAGGTCGACCGCCCGCTCAGCTCCAGGTTCGCCGACCACGAGAGCGGCACGGTCGACGATGTTGGCGATACGCATGAAGTCCTCGGTTTCGTCGCAGCGCGGGATGGGTCGCCAACATGGCGTTAAAATGTGAACCAGGTCATTTCCAACTCGAAAGATAAGCGGCGGTACTGCTACAGAGCTATCCGACATGCGCCCAGAACAGTCCGCCCTGCGAAGTGATCCAGAGATTCGGTTCGAGGCACCGGTCGTTCGCCCCAGGAGTCGCGAACATCAGGAGGCACGCACTACATGGTCGATCTGCCCGAAGCGGCGTGGTCAAGCCAGATGGCTCATGGTGGGCGTGGAAGCTACTGCGCCACCGACGACTTCGATGTCTATCGCGCCAGTATCAACGAGACCTTCTATCCCGCTCGGCTCGAAATGGCGAGCGGTGCCCGACACCTCTCGGATGCACGGATGCTGGCGGTGCGCCTAACGCACATGACGATCGGAATCGTCCGCTTTGGTGCCGAGGTCCTCATCGATCCGGGAGCTGTCAGTGGCTACCACATCGACTTACCCCTGACGGGTTCGCTGGACACCAGTTGCGGCCATCAAAATGTGGTGGCGACCCCTGGGCTGGCTGCCGTTTACTCCCCCGGCGAACACACCTTCCTTTCGCGGTGGGCAGCCGACAATACACAGCTCGCCATCAAACTCGACCGGGGAGCGCTCGAACAGGAACTCAGCCAGATGATCGGTCACCCCGTGAAGGGCACCGTGCGATTCGACATCGGTTTCGATCTGACCACCCCCGCCGGCAAACGGTGGGCATCAACGTTGCAGCTACTGCTTGACACGATCAGCGATCCCGGGCCGATGCCGGCTTCGGCTTACGTCACGCAGGTCGGCTATTTGGAACGGGCGCTGATCACGGGACTGCTGACGAATCAACGGCATTCGATGACCGGAGTGATCCTCGATAGCGGCACCGATTCCCACAATCCGGCAGCGGTACGCAGGGTCATCGACCTCCTCGACGCGGCACCTGGCGCTCAGTACACCGTCGCCGACCTCGCGGCGGCCGCTGGGGTCGGAGTGCGGCAATTGCAGAAGTTGTTTCAGGACAGGTTCGAGATGAGCCCGACCGAATATGTGCGCAACACCCGACTCGACGGAGCGCGCGCCGATCTCCTCAAACACCAACCTGATTGCACCGTAAGCGAAGTCGCATTCCGGTGGGGCTTCAATCACCTCGGCCGGTTCGCGCACTACTACGAGCAGAGATTCGCCGAACCACCTTCTCGAACCCTTGGTGTCCGCCTCGGCGGTCGACGTAGGCACTGAGTCGATCAGCTCACCTGCCGGTCGAAAGAGTGCGGCTCCGCTCCGCGCGTGATTGGTTCGCCTGCTGGACGAAGGGTGGCGCATTCCGGATATTCAAGCCCACTGCGGCGCGGCTACCGTCATCTCGTCCGGAGTGAGCCAGGTAACAGAGCCGGCCGGGATTGAACTAGGGCTTCAGTTCATTCTTCAGTCGAAGTCTGCAGCTGGAATGCCTTGCCGGGGCTCGACAACCGCAACGGTGCTCGCCGCACCTGTCCAGGAAGTGAACCGATATGCCGACCGCACCGAAATTCGCTCATGTCGTATTCCAAACCGACCAGCCCACGCAGATGCGGGACTGGTACTGCTCCGTCCTCGACGGCCGGGTCGTCTACCAAGACCAGGCACTGTGCTTCATCACCTTCGACGACGAGCATCACCGTGTCGCCCTATTGACGCCGCCCACGGCGCTCGATCGCAAGACACCCACCACTGCGAGCGTGCATCACGTCGCCTATACCTTCGATCATTTGGACGACCTCCTCGCGCGCTACGAATTGCTTCGCGACAGGGGCATACTGCCCGCGGTCTCCATCGCGCACGGAGTCACCACCTCGCTCTACTACCAGGACCCCGACGGCACCTTCGTCGAAATGCAGATCGACAACTTCGCCGAACCCCAGCACGCCACCGACTACATGCTCGGACCCGAATATGCCGAAGACTCGGTCGGACCCGCGTTCGACCCCGAGGCCATGCTCGCCGCCCGTCGCGCAGGCGCGTCCGTCGCAGACCTCACCAACCGTGCATGGTCGACGAAAGCCCACCTGCCAGACCCGATCTCCGTTCTGGTCGGAGTCCGTTAGACCACCATGACCCGGGGCGGCCACGACAGATACGCAAGAGCCTGCCAGCGCTGCCCGACGTTTACCTCAGGAGGTCCGTGATGCCCGACGTTGTCTCCCGGCGCTGTCTGATGTGCGCCATGGAGGAAGCCGACGAGACCCGTACCGTATTCCGCGACGAACTGTGGGCAGGCGAAGTCGTCAACGGCATGGAAGTGCCAGGGTGGTTCGTGCTGCGATCCCGCAGGCACGCCGAACTCATCACCGGCCTTGACCAGGCCGAACTCGACTCCGTCGCACACCGAGCTCGCGACCTGACTGCAGCGGTAACGGAAGTCACCGGCGCCCCCGCCACCTATCTCATGACGTTCGGAGAGAACAACCGGCACTTCCACGTACTCATCACGGCACGGGGAGAGGACGTGCCGACCGACCGGCGAGGCGGCAACATCCTCAAACTCATCGACGAACGCGCCGACACGTCTGCCGCCATCCGACTCGTCCCCGCCGTGCGCGAGGCCTATGTCCGATCCGCCCGCTCGGATACTGCAATCCAAGGATCCGGCCCTCCACCGCAGGAGTCAGGGAGTCACCGCACACGCCCATGACGGTCGCCGTGACTTGCGATACAAACACTCGACAACCGCCATCGGCAAGGATGGTGGCGCCCGAGACCGGGTACCGGATGTCACACTCGAGGTCGCCGCCGGGACTCGATGACCTTTAATGAGCGGGTGGGTCGCCTACGTGTTCGCAACACCGTTGCGGGGTACGCGCTGCTCGCCCCGAGCCTGTTCGGCGTCGTGGCGTTCCTGCTGCTGCCGATGCTGGTGGTGCTGTGGCTCAGTCTGCATCGCTGGGATCTGTTGGGGCCGATGAAGTTCGTGGGGTTGAGCAACTGGCGCTCGGTGCTCGGCGACTCATCGTTCGGCACGTCGCTGGCGGCCACGTTGCTGTTCACCGTGCTGGTGGTGCCGGTGCAGACGTTGCTCGGGTTGTTCGCGGCGGCGCTGCTCGCCCGCGACCTGCCGGGCAGCGGGTTCCTCCGCACTCTGTACGTATTGCCGTGGATCTGTTCGCCGTTGGCCATCGCCGTGCTCTGGAAGTGGATCCTCGCCCCCACCGACGGCGCGGTGAGCACCCTGCTCGGGCACCGCATCGAATGGCTCACCGACCCGGTGCTCGCCCTCCCCGTCGTCGCCGCGGTCACCGTGTGGACGAACGTCGGCTACGTCACGTTGTTCTTCCTCGCGGGGATCCTGGCCATTCCCCAGGACATCCAGAACGCGGCCCGCACCGATGGTGCCTCGTCGTGGCAACGCTTCCGCCACATCACCCTGCCGATGCTGCGGCCGACACTGTTCTTCGTCCTCGTCACGGGAATCGTCAGTGCCGCTCAGGTTTTCGATACCGTGTACGCCTTGACCGATGGCGGCCCGCAAGGCCGCACCGACCTAGTGGCCCACCGGATCTACGCCGAGGCGTTCGGTGCGGCGGCGGTCGGCCGGGCCGCGGTAATGGCGGTGGTGCTGTTCGCGCTGCTGGTCGGGGTGACATTCGTCCAGCATCGCTACTTCCGGCGCAGGATCAGCCATGACCTGGTCTGATCGCGGTTCTGCCTGGCGAGCGGGCCGGGCGGTCTCCAACGCCGCGATCTATCTGGCGCTGACGGTCCTCGCGGTGATCACACTCGTTCCGTTCGCGCTCGGACTGGTGACGTCGTTCACCTCGACGAGCCAGTTCAACACCGACGCCCCGCTCTCCATCCCCGCCCCACCGACGCCTGCCAACTACCTGGGACTTGCCGACGCGGGGTTCGGACGGGCGCTGGTGGTGACGGCGCTGATGACCGTCGTCATCCTGCTCGGACAGCTGAGCTTCTCCGTCCTGGCGGCGTATGCGTTTGCGCGGATGGAGTTCCCGGGCCGCGACGCGCTGTTCTGGGTGTACGTCGCCACGCTGATGGTGCCGCCGACGGTGACCGTGGTGCCGCTCTATCTGATGATGGCCGAGCTCGGACTTCGGAACACGTTCTGGGCCTTGGTACTACCGTTCATGTTCGGCTCGCCCTACGCGATCTTCCTGCTGCGCGAGTACTTCCGCAGCATCCCGGAGGACCTGATCAGGGCAGCCCGCACCGATGGCGCCAACACGCTCGACGTCATCGTGCACGTGGTCCTGCCCGCGAGCCGGCCGATCCTGGTGACGCTGGCGCTGATCACCGTGGTGACGCAGTGGAACAACTTCATGTGGCCACTGGTCATCACCAGCGGCGGCACGTGGCGCGTGCTGACTGTGGCGACCGCAGGCCTGCAGTCGCGCTACGACGCGCAGTGGCCGCTGGTGATGGCGGCGACCACGGTGGCGATCGTCCCGTTGATCGTGGTGTTCGTCGCGTTCGGTCGCCACATCGTGCGCTCCATCGTGGTGACGGGGATCAAGTGACCCGACCCCGGTTCTCGACGCTGTTCGTCTGCGCGCTGGCGTCGGCGATGGCCGTCCTTCTGGCCTTCGCGGTACTGCTCGGCGGATCGAGCGAGCGCACAGGCCGCACGGTCGTGACGGTGCGGGTGTGGGATCAGCAGGTCGCCGAGGCTTACCGAAAGTCGTTCGACGAGTTCACCCGCGCCCATCCCGACATCGAGGTACGCGTCGACGTCGTCGCCTACTCGTCGTACTTCGACACGCTGCGCACCGACGTCGCGGGCGGCGGTGCCGACGACGTGTTTTGGCTGTCCAACGCCTACTTCGCCGGCTACGCCGACAACGGCAGGCTTCTTGACGTCGGCGAGGCCCTCGGTCCTGCCGCGGCGCGAGCCTGGGAGCAGCCGGTGGTCACGCAGTTCACCCGCAATGGAACCCTCTGGGGCGTACCGCAGCTCACCGACGGCGGCGTCGCGGTGTACTTCAACGCCGATCTGGTCGACCAGGCCGACGTGGGGCTTGCCGAGTTGCTCGGCCTGCGCTGGTCGACCGGCGCCGGTGACACGCTGCGACCGATGCTTCGCCGACTCACCGTCGATGTGGACGGAAACCGAGCGGATACACCGCAATTCGACCCGACCAGGGTCAGGCAATGGGGTTATAACGCCGCCAACGACCTGCAGGGCATCTATCTCGACTACATCGGCTCGGCAGGCGGTCTCTTCACCGACGGCGACCGGTTCGCCTTCGACAACCCGGCTGCCATCCAGGCGTTCGAGTACCTGGTCGCCCTCGTCAACGCCGACCACGTCGCTCCGCCGGCTTCGGACACCAACGGCAACGGCGACTTCTCGCGCAACCAGTTCCTCCAAGGTCGGATGGCGTTGTTTCAGTCGGGCACCTACAACCTGGCGGCGATCGCAGACGGGGCGTCGTTCCGGTGGGGTGTCACCATGCTGCCGAGCGGGCCGACGGGCCGAGTCAGCGTCACCAATGGCATTGCGGCAGCGGGCAACGCCGCCTCTCCGCACCCGGAGGCGGTGCGTGAGGTCCTACGGTGGATGGGCAGTGCCAGGGGTAATGCGTTCCTCGGCGCCGACGGGGCCGCCATCCCCGCGGTGATCGCCGCCCAGCCCACGTACTTCGACTACTGGGCGGCCCGCGGAGTGGACGTCACACCGTTCTTTCGGGTGTTGGACGGTCCGCGGATCGAGGCGCCCGGCGGGCCGGGATTCGCGGCGGGCTACCAAGCGCTGCAGCCCTTCTTCGACGAGATGTTCCTCGGGCGCCGCGACGTACCGAGCAGCCTGGCCGCCGCGCAGGCCGCCGCCAATGCTGCGGCGGAGAGTTAGACGCCGGCGTGCATCCCGGTCCCTGCGCGAAGAATTGATGTCGTACCCCGGTGTGATGATGGTGTATGTCGTCGACGGCAACCGATTTCGCTCCTGCCGGGGTGGCCCGCAGGAACGTCTCGAGGTGTTGTTCGAGGAGTTGGCCGAGCTAACCGGCCAACGCAACGCCACCGACGCCCGCATCGTGGACATCATCGCCGAAATCGACCGCGACGGCATCTGGGGCGCCACCGGATGCCGCTCCATCGCCGCGCTGGTGGCCTGGAAGACCGGAGTGTCCTCCCACAACGCCGACACCATCGCCACCATCGCCCACCGCATCGACGAACTCCCGCACTGCACGCAAGGACTGCGCGAAGGCCGATTCTCCCTGGACCAAGTCGGCGTCATCGCCACCCGCGCCGGCGCCGGATCCGACGCCCACTACGCCCACCTCGCCCGCAGCGCCACCGTCAGCCAACTACGCACCGCCATCACACTCGAACCCCGCCCCCACCCCCAACCCACACCACCACCGCAGCGGCAGAAGAACTGTGACCGCTTCCGACGTCTGCGGGCACGCTCGCGTGTCAAGATCACCGCATGGCCGGAGCCATCCGACGCGGCACGCTGCTGGGACGGCGCGACGAGCAACGGACGCTCGCCGGGTTACTGGAGCGTGTCCGCGGCGGCGGGAGTGGAGTCCTCGTCCTTCGGGGTGAAGCCGGTATCGGCAAGACCGCGTTGCTACATGATGTTCACGACCGAGCCTCAGATCTTCGCGTCATTGCTCTCAGCGGTGCGGAATCGGAACTTGAGCTTGCGTACGCCGGCGTTCAGCAGCTGTGTGCCCCATTGCTCGGTCATATCGACCGGTTGCCCGACCCTCAGAAGAACGCGCTACGGGTAGCACTCGGCTTGCGTGACGGTGCCGCGCCGAATCGCCTCTTGGTGGGTTTGGCGGTGCTGTCACTACTCGCCGACGCCGGCGCGGAGCGCCCCACCATGTGCCTCATCGATGATGCGCAATGGGTTGACCGCGCATCCCTGCAAGCGCTGGCGTTCGCGGGGCGCCGGCTCGCGGCCGACCCCGTGCTGATGGTCTTCGCGGTCCGCGGATCGCAGACCGATCCGGAACTGGCTGCACTACCCGAGATGCACCTCGGCGGCCTCGCCGATGCCGACGCTCGCACGCTGCTCGCGGCAATGATGCCAGCGCAACTGGATGACATCGTCCGCGACAACATACTGGCCGAAGCGGGCGGCAATCCGCTGGCGCTGCTCGAGTTGAGCCGTGCGCTGCCACCGGCGCGGCTCGCGGGCGGATACGGACTGGTGGCGGCAAAGACGCTGGCGACACGCATCGAGCAGACTTACGGTCAGCGCCTGCGCGAACTTCCACCGCAGACACGCATGCTCCTGCTGCTCGTCGCCGCCGAACCGACCGGTGAGCCGGCATGGCTGTGGGCAGCCGCCGCGCGGCACGGAATCGGCGCGGACGCCGGTGTCCCGGCGGAGCACAGCGGGATGGCGACCGTGGATACCAGAGTGCGATTCCGGCATCCTCTCGTGCGGTCAGCCATCTATCGCAGTGCCTCGCCATCGGAGCGGCGGCAGGCTCACGCCGCATTGGCCGAGGTGATTTCCGGACCAGTCGCGGACGAGCACCGCGCCTGGCACCGCGCCCACGCCACGGACGCACCCGATGAGGCGGTCGCCGTGGAACTGGTGCAGTCAGCCGCCCGAGCCCGCCGCCGCGGCGGCGCCGCCGCTGCCGCCGCGTTCCTTGAGCGGGCGGTGGAACTCACCCCGGATCCCACGTCTCGGGCCACGCGCGCGATCGACGCCGCGCATGCCAAACTTGACGCCGGTGACGCAGAGGCGGCGACCAAACTTCTCCGCACGACCGTCGGCCTGGAGGACGAGTTCCTCAGTGCGCGAGCCGATCTGCTGCGCGCCAAGCTGGCCTTCGCTACCCGCCGTGGCAGCGACGCACCGCCGTTACTGTTGGCGGCAGCGGAAAGGTTGCGCGACTTGGATCCCGCGCTGGCGCGGGAGACCTATCTCGAAGCTCTGATGGCGTCGATGATCGTGGGTCGACTCGCCGCCGCGGTGGCCGTGGCAAGGTCGGCACGCACGGCCCCATCGGTGTCAGGATCACCCAGAGCGGTCGACCTCTTGCTGGATGGGCTGGTAGTCAGACTCACCGACGGATACACGGCCGCAGCCCCGCTGCTGAAACGCGCCATCGCTGCGTACCTGCACGAAGAGAAGGCGGGCACTGCCGATCCGCGATGGCACGCCATCACCCTCCGAGTCTTGCTGGATCTGTTCGACGAGGGCACGTACAACGAGCTAAGCGCCCGCCAGCTTGAGCTACTCACCGCTGCAGGCGAATTGACGGTCCTTCCTGCCGCCCTCACCACCAACTCGGGCGTGTGCGTCAACTCGGGCGCCTTCACGAAGGCCGCTGCGCTGCTCGAGCGGTCCAAGTCGATGTCCGAAGCGACGGGCACGCCGCCTCACCGCGCCATCGAGGCGTATCTCGCCGCCTATCGCGGGCAGGAGCAGCTGTGCGGCGACCTGGTGCAGGCGACGATCGAAGCAGCAAGCGAACGCGGCGAGGGTAGCGAAGTCGGCGTGGCCCATTTCTCGGCGGCGATCCTCCACACCGGACTTCGCCAGTACGACAAGGCATTCGCCGCATGTAGGTCGGCGTTGGAGTTCGACGACCTTGGACTGCAAGGCTATCTCCTGGTCGAGATGGTTGAGGCGGCCATCCGGAGCGGCCACCGAAGCGCGGCGGAAGCTGCGCTCGACGGACTTGCCGAGCGGGCAGTGGCCAGCGGAACTGACAGCGCGCTGGGTCTCGCAGCCCGATCCAGGGCTCTCGTCGATGATGGTCCAACTGCCGAAGCCGAATACGAACTAGCCGTGGCGAACCTCGCGCGCAGCCCCGTCGTCGTCTACCAAGCCCGCACGCACCTCGTCTACGGCGAGTGGCTGCGACGTCAGGACCGCCGAGTCGAAGCATGCAGGGAATTGCGCATCGCGCATGAGATGTTTCGCCAGATGGGAGCGGATGGCTTCGCCGACCGGACTCGCCGCGAGCTCAAGGCCGCTGGCGAGCCCTTGCGAACGGACCGGGGCGGCAGGTCCAAGGTGGCATTGACGACACAAGAGAGCTATATCGCCCGGTTAGCAGGTGACGGCTACACCAACTCCGAAATCGCCAGCCACCTGTTCATCAGTCCACGGACGGTCGAATGGCACCTGAGCAAGATCTTCACCAAACTTGGAGTGTCGTCCCGTCGCCAGTTGCGACAACGCGAATGAGGGCGTTCCCACTCGCTCACGCCTGCGGAGGGGCCATGCCCTATTCCCACACCACCTCAGACGGCGACTTGTCCGGACGCATCCCCCGCCAGCTGGGTTGACGCAGGCGACCATCCGAGGTGCGTTCGCTGTAGCGGACCTCGCCAACGAGAGTTGGTTCGACGAACGTGACCCCTTTGGCGTCGGGTCCGGAAAGCCTTGTGGTGAAGGGTGATTGGTCGGTGTGCAGTGGCGCCAGCGTCTTCTTGAGCGTGGCGAGATCCTTCTCGGTGAAACCGGTGCCGACGCGACCAGCGAACGCCAGCCCGTCTCCCTCCGGCACCCCGATCAGCAACGCCCCGATGCCGCTGGTCCGCCCGCCCTCACCGGCGCGCCAGCCGCCGATCACCACCTCCTGGGTGAGCCACAGCTTGTCCTTGATCCACGACGACGACCGCCGCCCCGGTTGATAGGTGGAATCGCGCTTCTTCGCGACCACGCCTTCCCACCGTTGCTTCCTGGCGTATTCGAGCGCCTCTGCTCCGTCGCCCGGTAGCTGATCGGGCACGATCAGCCCTCCCCCGCCTGCGAGTGCCTCCAGGATGCGTCGACGGTCGGAGTACTTGGCGCGCAACAGGGATCGCCCGTCCAGATGCAGGACGTCGAACGCCCAGAACTCCACGCGGGTCGAGCGCGCGCGGTTCTGCATCTGTCCGAAGCTGGGCACGCCGGAGTCGTCGAGCGCGACGGCCTCGCCGTCGAGGACGACGTGGTGGTCGGCCAGGTCGGCGGCCAGCGCCTTGAGTTGCGGATACTCGCCGGTGACGTCGCGTCCGCTTCTCGACCGCAGTTCGAGCGCCCCGTGATCCGCGTTGACCAACAGTCGGTAACCGTCCCACTTCCCCTCGAAGGCCCACATCACCTTCGTCAATCGCTCCACCGAGCCGTGGGTAGCGAGCATCGGGGCGAGATCCGTTGCGGTGAGCTGGTTCTGCTCCTTCATCCGGTGAGCGAGCCAATTCTTCCCGTCCGTCTGGATCAGCGCGTAGCGGCCGGACACCTTGGCTCCGTGCAGGGTGACGATCACCTCCCCGCCCTTGGCGGGACCATCGGGTGAGTTGTCGCGGAACTTCTCCGTCTCATACGTGCCTGAGTCCCAGACGATCACCTTGCCACCGCCGTACTCCCCCTTGGGAATCGAGCCCTCAAAGGTGGCGTATTCCAGCGGGTGGTCCTCGGTGTGCACCGCGAGATGGTTCACCGACGTGGTTTCGGGCAGGTTCTTCGGCACGGCCCACGACACCAAGACGCCGTTGCGCTCCAACCGGAAGTCGTAATGCAGCCGTCGCGCATGGTGTTCCTGGATCACGAACGTGTCGTCGTTACCCGTCGCAGGCGCCTGACGTGGCACGGGTTCCGGAGTCTTGCCCGCGTCCCGCATGCTGCGATACGTGGTCAGCTTGTCGGCTAGCGGCACCACCTCGTCCAACCCAGCCAGCAGGTCACCGTCGCGCTCGACGCGCTCGATTACCTCGTCGAAGCGCAGGTGGCGCAGATCGGGGTCCTCGATCTCGTCCCAGGTGCGTGGAGCGGCGACGGTCGGCTGTTCGCGGCCGCGCATCGAATACGGCGCGATCGTGGTCTTGGCCGCGCTGTTCTGGCTCCAGTCGAGAAACACCTTGCCCGCCCGCAGGCTCTTCGTCATCGTCGCGGTGACCTGCTTGGGCATGGTCTTCTCGAGCTGCTGAGCGATCCGCTTCGCCAGCACCGAGGCACCCTGCGAACTGACCGGCTCCGCCAGGGGCACGTAGAGGTGCAGACCCTTGCTCCCGCTGGTCAGCGGATACGTGATGAGCCCGAGGTCGTCGATGAAACCTCGTACTTCGTGGGCCACCTCGCACAGCTGGCGGAACGTGACGTCCTCCCCAGGGTCGAGGTCGAACACGATTCGGGTGGCAGGCCCCGGACTATCGGGCGACACGAATCGCCATTGCGGCACGTGCACTTCCAGCGATGCCTGCTGCGCGATCCACGCCAGTCCTTCGCGGGTGTCGATGATCGGGTACGTCGTGGTGCCCGACTTGTGGGTCACCGACCCGCGCTGCAGCCAGTCCGGCGCCGACGACGCGAGCTGCTTTTCGAAGAAGTCGCCTTCGTCCACCCCGTTGGGCCAGCGCTTGCGGGTCACCGGTCGGCCGGCGATGTGCGGCACCATGGCGTCGGCGATGGCGACGTAGTACTCGAAGACCTCCGCCTTGGTGGTGCCCGCGGCGGGATAGAGCACCTTGTCGGGGTTGGTCAGCTTGACCCGTCCACAGCGATCCACCACCCCACGCTATTACCCACCATTGCGCACGAACAGTCGCAAACTCGCCGGTGGTCTCGACGGGTCGGGCACGTTCGCTGGAGTCGCTCCCCCGGGACCGTTCCTCAGTCCACCTCGATGACGGCGAACGGTTCGGTCGGCACCTCGGCAATGGCCATCTTCGCCGCGGAGTCGGTCGGGATGATGCCACCGACCAATGCCGCGAGCGCCTTGTTGGTGCCGACGTCGCGGCCTGCCTTCTCGCTCAGCAGCCAGCGCACCTCGAGGAGGTCGCAGTAGGCCTGGATCGCGGTGCCCTTGTGCCCCAACGCCTCCAGTGCCAGCTGCTCGTACGGTGTGAGCACTTCGATGACCCACAGCCGGGCGGCCGTCGACTCGTCGACGTCGTCACCCGCCTCCCGGCACAGTTGTGCTTGGTAGGCGTGCAGGTCACCGAGCAGGATGGCCGCCTGTCCCTCACCGACGTCCAGGCCCGTCAGCTCCTGCAGGTGCTGTGCGTGATAGCGGCGGTCGCCGACGACCACCTTCACCCGCAACCTGCTGGGATCCGCGCTGTCCGGTTGCAACGACAGCTCGTCGACTGCGAACCCCAGATCGTTGAGGCGCCGGATGGTCCCCTCGACGCGGTAGCGGTCGGTGAACCCGAACACCGGCTCGGCGTGCAGCAGCTCCCACAACGACTCGTAGCGCGTCTGAACTTGTTCGGCCTCGGCGATCAGGGTCTCGTGCATCTCGTCGGGTAGACCGAGCCGCTCCGCCAGATCGACCAGCCCCTCGGCGACGTTCTCCACCAAGATCTCGAGGTCGTGCCTGCGCTGACCCCGGCTCAATTGCGGATGAACCTCCGAGGTCTCGGCGTCGACCAACCATGCCTGCAGCATCTGCCCGTCCCGGGAGAACAGCGTGTTGGCCAGCGAGCAGTCACCCCAGAACACGCCGTGGCGATGCAACTCGACCAGCAGGCCGGCCATTGCATCGAGCAGGCGGGCCCGGTGCGCCGACTGGTCGGGCGGCAACCGCATGAACAACCTGCGGTACTGCCACGAACCCTCGAGGTAGCGAGTCACGAGGATCGCGGTCTCGAACTCCGGCTGCAGCACCAAACCCGCGGGATGCACCGCAGGCAGGCCCATGTCCTCGAGCCGCCGCAGCACGTCGTACTCCTTGATGGCGACCCTTGGCGGAAGGTCCTTGACTGCCCACAGGTGATCGTCGGCGTCGACGAACTTCACCAGGTGCCGACTCATCCCCACCGCGATGTCCCGCAATGGCACGTCGGGGACCGTCCACTCCGAGAGTCGACGGTCCCACGGCAGTGCCAGGAGGCCGGGAGATGGTGCGCGGAGCCGTAACTCCGGCGGGCGCATCTAGTTGAGTCGTTCGCCCGAGGTCGGGTGGAACAGGTGCACCGCGCCTTCCGGATGCCTCCGCAGCCGCACCGTGTCGGCCAGCCGGGGCGCCGTGCGCGGGTTGCTGCGCGCCACCAGCTCGACACCGCTTGCGTGCGCATAGACGTACGCCTCGCTGCCGAGGTCCTCGACGAGGTCGACGACGACCTCCACGCCACCGGAGTCGGTGATCTCGAGCTGCTCGGGCCGGATGCCGACGGTGACCTCGGAGAGACCCGCCTGGCTGATCTTGCCGACGTCGTCGCGCTCGAGCTCGAACACCGAGTCACCGAGACGGACGCCTCCTTCGGTGACCGGTGCGGTGAACAGGTTCATCGCGGGCGAGCCGATGAAGCCGGCGACGAATGCGTTCGCCGGACGATCGTAAAGCTCGTTGGGCGAGGCGAATTGCTGCAGTTTCCCGAAGCGCAGCACGGCGACCCGGTCGCCCATCGTCATTGCCTCGACCTGGTCGTGCGTGACGTAGACGGTGGTGGTGCCGAGACGACGCTGCAGGGCGGCGATCTGCGTGCGGGTCTGGACGCGAAGCTTGGCGTCGAGGTTCGACAACGGCTCGTCCATGCAGAACACCTGCGGCTCACGGACGATCGCCCGACCCATCGCGACGCGTTGGCGCTGGCCACCGGACAGCTTGGCGGGCTTGCGATCCAGATGCTCGGTCAGATCGAGAACCTTCGCGGCCTCCTCGACCTTCTTGCGTCGTTCCTCGGCCGACACGCCCCGCAGCTTGAGCGCGAAGCCCATGTTCTCGGCGACGGTCTTGTTGGGGTAGAGCGCGTAATTCTGGAACACCATCGCAATGTCGCGATCCTTGGACGGCACACCCGTCATGTCCTTGCCGCCAATTTCGATGGCGCCCTCGTCGATGTCCTCGAGGCCGGCCAGCATGCGCAGCGCGGTGCTCTTGCCTGAGCCGGACGGCCCGACGAGGACGATGAACTCGCCGTCCTGGATGTCGAGGTTGAGGTTGTCCACCGCGAGTTTGTCCGAGCCCTCGTAGATGCAAGAGGCGTTCTTGTAGGTGATCGATGCCATGTCTGAGTCTCCTTGTCAGGTAGGAAAAGTGGGGAAGGTTACTTGATCGCGCCGAACGAAAGTCCGCGCACCAGCTTGTTCTGGGCGAACCACCCGCACAGGATCACGGGCAGTGCCGCCATGGTCGCGGCCGCCGAGAGCACGGCCCAGTACTGACCCTCACCGGCGATGAACCCGACGAGGTACACCGGCATGGTCTGCGCGTTCACCGCGGTGAGGTTCACCGCGAGGAAGAACTCGTTCCAGGCGAAGATCACGCAGATCAACGCGGTGGCCGCGATGCCGGGCGAGACCAACGGCAGGATCACTTCCCGCACCGATCGCCAGAGGCTCGCGCCGTCGAGGCTGGCGGCCTCGAGCAGTTCGCCTGGCACTTCGAGGAAGAATGACCGCATCATCCACACCGCGATGGGCAGGTTCATCGAGGTGTAGAGGACGACCAGGGCCCAGATGTTGTCCAGCAGACCCAGATTGGACACGATGACGTACAGCGGCAGGATCGCCGCGACGACGGGCAGCATCTTCGTGCTCATGAAGAAGAACAACGCATCCGATGTCTTGCGAACGGGCCGCAGTGACAGCGCGAACGCAGCAGGCACACCCAGGAGCAGGACCAGGATCGTCGACATGGCGGTGGCGAACACGGAGTTCAGCATCGCAGGCCCGATGCCCTGATCGAAGACGGCCGAATACTGGTCAAGCGTCGGGGTGAAGAAGAACGTCGGCGGGTTGGTCGCCGCGTCACTCTCCTGCTTGAACGAGGTCAACACCATCCACAACACCGGGAAGAAGAAGCCGAGGCCGACGAGCCAGGCGACAACACCCCACGGGCTGAACTTCTTGGTCTTCTTCTTGCGCACCGGAGCGGAATCGGTTTCCGCTGCGGTTCTTTCGACAGTGGTAGTCATCGTAATGAACCTTTCTTCGCGCAAGCGCTCATCACGCCGCCTCTTCCTTGCCGGAGAATGATTTGAAGATCAATCGAAGTGCGAAGCTGGCGATGATCATCGTGAAGATGACGACCACCACGCCCATCGCCGCCGCCTGGCCCATGTCGAAACCGAGGAACGCTCGCTGATAGATGTAGAACGGCAGGTTCGCGCTCGCGACACCGGGTCCGCCCTGCGTCATCATGAAGATCGCGTCGAAGGTGTTGACCAGGTAGACCGCACCGAGCACGACGCCGAGTTCGATGAAGCGCCGAAGGTGGGGCAACGTCAACTCGCGGAAGAGTTGGATCGCCGTCGCGCCGTCGACCCGGCCCGCCTCGAGCTGGTCACGGGGCATGGACGTCAGGCCTGCCAGGATCAGCAGCATCATGAACGGCGTCCACTGCCAGATCAATTCGACCATCACCATCGCCAGCGGAAACTGGCCGATCCAGTCCACCGGTCCGATCCCCACCAGCGACAGCACCCAGTTGAGGATGCCGTTGTTGGGGTCGAGGATCGTCGTCTTCCAGACCAGCGCTCCCGCAACGGGAGTGATGAGGAACGGCGTGATGAGCAGCGTGCGCACCACCCCGCGGCCGAGGAACGCGCGATCAAGCAGCAACGCGATGCCCAGGCCGAGAGCCGCCGAGATCAGCACGACCCCCACGATCAGGATGACGGTGTTGCCCGCCACCGACCAGAACTGACTGTCCTGAATGACCGCGAGGTAGTTGCTCAAGCCGACGAACTGCCGCGAGCCGGGACGCACCAGGTTCCACGACAACGTCGAGTAGTACAGGGTGAACAGGAACGGCACCTGGGTGACCGCGATCATGAAGATCAGAGCGGGCAGCAGCGGGCCACGCCGTCGCCACCCCTCGGCGCGACTCACGCCGGTGTCCTGAGCCTCGCGGATCTTGCGAACCCGCTCGGCTACCTCCTTCTCGCCGGTGTCGGCACCGGTGTCAGCAGTAAGGGTCATCACTTCTCCTGGTAGCTCTTGCCGACGACCTCGGCATACAACTGGGCTTGTTCCATCGCGGCGTCGACGGACTTCTGCCCGGCGATGGCCGCACTGATCTGTTGGCTGACCCGCGTTCCGAGATCCTGGAACTCGGGAATCCCGACGAACTGCACACCCGTGTACGGCACCGGTTGCACCGTCGGCTTGTCCGGGGTCGCGTTCGTGATCGACTGCAGGGTCAACGGACCGTAGGACTTCGAGATCGCCTCGTACTCCGGCAGTTCGGTGTAGGTCGAGGTCCTGCTACCGGGTGGCACCCGGGCCCAGCCCAGCTTCTCGCCGACCAGCTTCATGTAGTCCTTGCTGGTCATCCACGAGATGAACTTCCAGGCGCCGTCGGGGTTCTTGGCCGCCTTCGGGATGCCAAGCGCCCAGGTGTAGAGCCACCCCGAGTTGGGCTTCTTCACGATCGGCGCAGGCAGGTAGCCGATCTTGCCGACGAGGTCGGGGTAGGTCTGGGGATCTTCGAGCACGGAGACCGCCGACGTCGCGTCGTACCACATGGCCGTCTGGCCCTGACCGAAGAGGTTGGCGCACTCCTGGAAACCGGTTGAGGACGCGCCCAACTCACCGGACTCCTTGATGGTGTTGACGTAGAAGTTGACGGCCTCCTTCACCTCGGGGCTGTTGAGTTGCGCATTCCACTGGTCGTCGAACCAGCGGCCACCGAAGGTGTTGATGACCGTGTCAAGGGGTGCGAGCACCTCGCCCCAGCCGGGCTTGCCGCGCAGGCAGATCCCTGCGTCCGACACTTGCTTGGCCTTGATCGTCTTGGCCCAGTCCGCGACTTGCTGCCAGGTGGGCTGGTAGCTCGGATCCTGATTGACCTGGATCCCGGCCTGCTCGAACATGTCCTTGCGGTACATCAGGAAGGACGACTCGCCGTAGAACGGCACCGAGTACATGTTGCCCTCGTACGAAAGCGACTCCCGCAGCGACGGAATGAAGTCATCCTCGTCGTAGCCCGGGGTGTTCTTCGCGTAGTCCGAGAGGTTGACCAACCAACCGTCCTTGGCCCACTGCGGCGTCTCGAAGTTGCTGATCATCGCGACGTCGAACTGGCTGCCGCCCATGGCGGTGGACATGGTGATCTTCGCCCGCGCCTGGTTCTCCGAGAGCGAGATGAACTTCAGCTTGACGCCGGGGTTTTCCTTCTCGAACTCCGACGACAGCTTCTGCGCGTCGGTCATCTGCGAGTTGGACACCAACGCGATCGTCACCTCGTTGTCCGATGCCCCCAGACTGCCCGCGCCCGCGCAGCCCGCGGTCAGCGTCAGGCCGACGGCCACGGCGCATACCGAGAGCTTTCGCAGTGCTCTTGTCGCTTTCATCTCCACCCCACTCCTCGTTGAGTATTACTTCGTGTGATCATGTGCCCTCCTAGTCCAAAAGCCAACGTGCACAATCAATGTCGCAAACCAGCAGCTTGGCCAGCCCACCTCGAAGCGCGGCCAGGGTGGCCTCGTGCTTGGGCGGCCCGCTGCAGACCAGAATCGTCTTGGCGCAGTTGCGAATGTCTTCTAGCGGCACCGAAACCGCGCGGTGCGCGAGTTCGGTGATCACCGGCGTGCCCTGGGCATCGAAGAAGCGGCCGCCGATCTCGCCAACCGCGCCGAGGGACACCAATTCGTCGAGCATCCTGGTGTCCAGGAAGCTGCCCTCGAACAGCGTGGTCGACGTCGTCGTCGAGCCGACGCCGAACAGCATCGTGTCCGCCCGCCTGCCCGTCTCGAGCGTGCGCGAGATGACCGAGTCGCTGTGCATCGACACGACGGTCGAAGGGTCGGCGTAGAGGGGTGCGGGCAGGCGCATGGCGCTGGCGCGCAACATGTCCGCTCCGCGGCTGAGGATGAACTCCATGCCCGTTTGGTAGGCGGCGGTGGACATGGCGCCGTCGAGTTGGACGACGACGCGGCAGCTGGCCACGCCCGGCGTCAGGGCGGTGACGGCGGCGACCTGCTCCGGCCCCCAGGTGAAGCCGAGCACGTCGTTCTCCGAAAGGCGGCGCATCAGCAGCGCACCCGCGGCGCGGCCGAGGTGTCCGGTGACGACCGCTTCCGTCAACCCGTACCGGGCCTCAAGCTGACGCTCCTCGTCGGCGTGCAGGTCGTCCTTCATCGTCGGCGGCACCACGACCTCGATGCGGACCAGGCCTCGGGCCTTCGCCCTGGCGATCAGCCTGCCTGCGGTGGGACGGGACACCCCGAGCTTGGAGGCGATCTCGGCCTGTGTCAGTCCGTCGAGGTAGTAGAGGGTGGCCGCGCGAAGGGCGAGCCGCAGATCCTCGGGCGTGGCACCGCCAGCCGGCCCTGGCGCAGAGCTGGATTCCGCCAGCCGGCCGTTCGACGTCGGTGTCGCCACGATCGCGATTCCAACCTCTCACTCAAGTGAGCATATGCTCACGGGTGCGTGTAGATGTTCACCACGCTAACATCTAAATGTGACCTACACAACACTTTCAGTTAGACAAGCAAGATGGGTTGAGATCGATGGCAGCGATGCCAAAGAGAGATGTCAAAGAGACCCCAGCGCCAACCGGCTGCCGGGTAGCGTCGTGAAGGTGGTGGCCGCGTCATGAAACTCAGCAATTCGACCCTGTCCAAGATTCCGATCGCCAAGCCGACGTATGACCGAAGCGAGATCAGCGTCGGCATAGTGCATTTCGGCGTCGGCGGGTTCCACCGCGCCCATCAGGCGATGTACGTCGACCGGCTTCTCGAGATGGGCAAGGCCAAGGAGTGGGGCATCTGCGGCGTCGGCGTCCTGCCCGGCGACCGCAAGATGGCGAAGGTGATGGCCGACCAGGATTGCCTCTACACGCTGATTGCGATGAACCCCGACGGCAGCCGCGACCCACGCGTCATCGGCTCCATCGTCGATTACCGCTACGCGCCCGACGATCCCGAGGCCGTCATCGAACTGATCGCCGCACCGACCACTCGCATCGTCTCGCTCACGATCACCGAGGGCGGCTACTTCATCGACGACGCGGGGCCCGACAGTGTCTTCGGGTTGGTGACCGCCGCGCTCGCTCGCCGCAAGGAGCGCGGTGTGCCGTCACCAACCATCGTGTCGTGCGACAACATCGAGGGCAACGGTGACGTCGCGCGGGAGGCGTTCACCGCGTACGCCAAGAGGACCGACGCCGACCTGGCCGAGTGGATGACGGCGAACACCCGATTTCCCAACTCGATGGTCGACCGCATCACCCCCGTCACCACGCCCGACGTGATCGAGACGCTGGCGTCGGAGTTCGACGTCTCCGACGAGTGGCCCGTCGCCGCCGAGCCGTTCACCGCCTGGGTACTCGACGACGACTTCTCCGATGGCAGGCCGCCGTACGAGGACGTCGGCGTGCTGCTCGTCGACGACGTCACGCCGTACGAGTTGATGAAGCTGCGGCTGCTCAACGCCGGCCATCAGGCTCTCTGCTACTTCGCCTATCTGGCGGGCTACCGACTGGTGGCCGACGC